>NZHS01000020.1 GCA_002689735.1 Flavobacteriales bacterium
AATATAAGAGAAGTTATTGCATCAATGATTTTAAAGAGGATTATTACGCCTATAAAGGAAATGCTTATGGCCTAGCAAATACGTTAATGCAAACTGCTAATCTCAAGCCAAAAATTAAGAGTAAAAAAATTAAAAATATGTACTACACTGGCCAGCTAACAGTTCCTGGTCCTGGTGTGCCTCCCTCTATAATTTCCGGACAACTTGTTGCTGAACAAATTATAAAAACAAGATGAAAAAGATATTTGATGAAGTGTCATTAAAATGTAGCGAAATTACAACCAAACACTACAGCACAAGTTTTTCCTTAGGTATAAAGCTGTTGGATAAAAAAATACACAATCCAATTTATTCTATCTATGGATTTGTCCGTTTAGCAGATGAAATTGTAGATAGCTTTCACGATTTTGAAAAAATGGAGCTTTTGAATGAGTTTAAAGAAGATACAATAGCAGCAATAGAAAAGAGAATTAGCTTAAACCCTATTTTAAATAGTTTCCAAGAAGTTGTAAATAAGTATAACATTGAGTGGGAACACATCCAGAACTTTCTCTCTAGCATGGAATGTGATTTAAATCAAAAAAAACACGATGAGGATAGTTACAAAGAATATATTAAAGGTTCAGCCGAAGCGGTAGGATTAATGTGTTTAAGAGTTTTTTGCAATAATAATAACCAACTTTATAATGATTTAGAAAAATATGCTATTTGTCTTGGCTCAGTTTTTCAAAAAGTTAATTTTATCAGAGATATTAGTGCAGATTATAATGTCCTTAAACGTGTCTACTTTCCACAGCTAAATATAAATGAATTTAACGAAGAAGAAAAAAATAAAATTGAAGATGATATTGAAAAAGAATTTAGCTTAGCACTTATCGGTATCAAAAAACTCCCAAAATCAGCTAAGAAAGGAGTATTTCTAGCATATTCTTATTATTATTCTCTTTTTAAAAAAATAAAAAGAACTCCAGCTAATAAAATTATGACAAAAAGAATTAGAATACCAAATTTGACAAAGTTTTTAATACTTGTAAAAGTTCAAATCTTAAGCTCGTTAAGGTTGATATGAAAAAGATAATTATTTTTATTTTATTAGCTAATATCAATTATGTTTTTTCACAAGATGTAAAGCATATAAGAGAATTATATCTAACATCATATAACAATAAATCAACATGTGACTCACTTAGCAGTTACTTTAATCTATTAGATAAAAAAGACAATACAATAGATGCTTATATTGGAGCCAATAATTTATTAATTAGCAAATTCTCAAAAAACATTGTTAAAAAATTCAAATATTTTGAGAAAGGAAAGAAATTAATTGAACAAGCAATTAAAAATGATCCAAAAAATATTGAGATTATTTTTTTGAGGTATTTAAATCAGATAAATNGCCCNTGGTTTTTAAACTACAATCAAAATNTAGGTGAAGANCGTGATTTTTTAATCAAAAACTTCAATCTTATAAACGACCCGTATTTTAAGAATGTTATTCAAAAAATTCTAAAAAACTAATAAATGATAATCATAAAAACATTAATTATTATTCTNACTTTTTTCTTTATGGAATTTGTTGCTTGGTTTACACACAAATATATCATGCATGGATTNNTATGGGCATTACANAANGANCATCATCANGTTGANAAGGANAAAACATTTCAAAANAANGANTATTTCTTTTTNATTTTNGCCATACCCTCAATAATCTTTTTTGTAATTGGGTCACAAGACTTCAACTATTTATTTTTTATTGGAGTAGGAATTGCTTTNTATGGCCTTGCNTATTTNATTATACATGAAATAATAATTCACAGAAGACTACCAGCTCCTGACAAAACTAAAAACAGATATATTATTGCTATCAGAAAAGCACATAANATCCATCATAAAAATAGAAATAAAGAGCATGGAATTAATTTTGGAATGCTAATAGTTTCTAGAAAATACTTTAAAAAAGCTTACAACATCTAGCTCTAATGAGTTTGAATTTTAATTGATTCNACTCTATTGGTATCCACAATATTTACAGACTCTTTCTCGTATTTATCAATTTTAGCTCTATTACAAGAAANNAAAAAACTCATATGAAATAANAANAATAGTTTAAGCCCTGTCTTTAAGCACTTTTTCATAAGCCTCTTGAATAGAAAGAAATTTCTCATTTGCTAACTTAATAATATCGTCACTAACACCTTGTAATTTATCCGGATGATATTTCATAACTAATTTTCTATAAGATTTTTTAATATCATCAAGACTTGCGTCCTTATCAACTTCAAGAATTTTATAATANTTAGAAGCATTCGAATCACCATTCAAAAACATTGAGCTAATTGATTGGAAATCATAAGAGTTAATATTTAAATATCCAGAAATCTTTTGAATTAAATTAATTTCAGATTGGTGAACCTCTCTATCACTTGAAGCTACACCAAAAAGAAAATGAATAATTTGAAGTCTCGAAGCATGATTAACTGATTGTGTTAATTGCAAACAAATCCCTCTCATTTGAGATGTGAAAGATTGTTTATTTAAAGAATTAAAAATCTTAAAATAACTCTGAGATTTTACTTCCCCAAAGGTTTTTGTAAAAAAAGACTTAACATAATTTAATTCCTCTTGTCTTACCTTGCCATCAGCTTTTATAACAAGAGAAGCAAGGATTAAAAGGGATATCTCATAAGCTTTTTCCTGATCATTTTTCCCATTAAAAAAACTTTTCCCAACATAATAACCAATTATAGCTCCTATTGGCCCTGCTAAAAACCAACCTGCACTTACACCTACCCACTTTCCTAAAGACATATTAAATATTTTTTTACAAAGCTAATTTAATTTTACTCTAAATTTTTCCTTTCATAGGACAGAATTAATAAATAGTAACTAAATACACCAAAAGAGTATAATGCAGCTGTTAAATAAAAAATGTAAGAGTACTGATAACCCAAATCAATCAAATACCTAAAAATTTGTGAACTAAAATACCAACTACCACTCCAAATAGCAGCCATTATCGCACTTAACATNTCTTGATTATTTTTTCCTACATAATTCATTGTTAACTGTGATGTCATNGGNGCAGCTAAATTCATTAAAGGTGCTCTTAGTAAATAACAAAAGAGTGCAATAGGAAGGGCAAACCAATAGTCTGTAAAAAATTCTGTAGTTGCTAAAACAATTAGAGCAAAAACAGCTATNGANTGACTAACTGTAATTCCTTTTTTATATCCAAATCTACTTTTTACTTTTGGAACAAATAAAGAGCTAAAAGCAACTAATANACTTGTACACGATCCAATTAATGCAAACTCAGAAGCATCAATAAGAAAATTATGAAAAAAGAAAAGATTGATAAACGGAATAGTTAAACCTGCNCCAATAGCAATGATTAGAGTAGGAATAGTTGCTTTCATAATTAATACCCAATCCAAACTTGATGAAAATAATTTTTTAGATTTTACTTTATTCTTAANNGGATTATCNGTNTTTAANGAATATAAAAANCGTAGACCGACAAAACCAATACAAGAAATNATAATTAAAACCTGACCATTNTCTATGGAAGTTANATTATCAAATAAAAATATTAATAAGCCNCTAAANATCATACCAAAACTATTTGTAGCAAAACTTAAAGCAATTGCATGCGATTGATTTTCTTCTTTTGTATTACGCATAATATATGGCAAAANACTTACTTGAAAAAAAGTATATAATATCCCCCAAAAGACNAACAAAAAAGGAAGTATNTCGATTAAATTATTTTGTATNGATATAACNACTGCAATTGCAACTATNGGCACNCCAATACAACCAATTATTAAAAAAGGTTTTAAAATTTTTCCTTTTATAAAAAANCCCAAAGGAAAAGCCAAAAGCATTACTGCTAAAAATCTAAAAGAAATAAAATGAGCTATTTCAGAATCAGAAAACCCNTTTTTAGCAAGAAATATATTTAGTATTAAGAAAAAAGCACCTCCAACAATTTGAACAAAAAACTGCGCTTTTATTACACTTAAAATATGATATTCAAGATATTTATAATTACTAATGAGTTTTGAAAAATTATTAAGCATCAACTATTTAAACAAAAATATTNTTACTGTCTAAATGTAATTCTTCAAAAACTTTCTTGATTGCANTTCTACCTNTCAAACCAAGATCTACAGAAAAATCATTAACATAAAGATTGATATGTGATTGAATAACTTTTGGATCCATCTCTTGNGCATAAGCTTTTACATATTTAGAAGCAGACCCTTTATTTGACAAAGAAAATTTCAAACTATTTAAAATCAAACGATCTATTTTCTTTTGTTCTTGCTNNCTAAAATTTCTNCTTATCGCAATACCACCAAGCGGGATTGGAAGATTTGTTTTGTTAAACCAAAAATCACCTAAATCTTCAACTTTAACTAGTCCCTTTTTCTGAAAAGTAAATCTATTTTCATGAATTATTAAACCAGCATCAAACTTACCACTNCAAACTAAATNCTCAATTTCTGAAAAAAGAACNGGAGTTTTNTTTGTAAAAGCTGGATAAGCTATTTTAAATAATAGGTTAGCAGTAGTTAATTCTCCAGGAATAGCAATTGAACTATTNGAATTTAATATAGNTTNAGGTCTTTTTATNAATAAAGGACCACAACCATCNCCAAGNGCNGANCCGCTATTTAATAATTTATATTTATCNTAACATTTTGTAAATGCATAATAACTTAATTTGGTGATATCATAGCGGTGATTTGTAGACCAAATATTTAATTTGTCAATATCAGCAATTATAGGATTAAACTCTAAACCTTCAGTNTCAATTTTATTATTAACTAAGGCGTCAAAGATAAANGTATCNTTAGGACATGAAGAAAAAGCCAGATTAATTTTCATAGGNATCTAAAATTCTATTTAACTCAAGATTAAGGTTTTTAATAGCTAGGCTAATATTCCATTTTTCTTTTGATCGTTCTTCTACATAATTAGAAATTGCNCTAATTTGAAAAAATTCAAATCCAAGATTATTACATACCATCATACATGCAGCACCTTCCATAGATTCCACATCTGGATTTAATCTTTTTTTAATANTATCAATAGAAATCTTTTCTCCATGAATTGTATTTACAGTAATTCCTTTAGCTTGAGGTAATGANGTTTTAGACTTAAAACAAAAATCTGTTTCAATATCTAAACCGATTACATTTACNTCTAAAAAATCGGCCCCGCTTTGAGCGCCAATTTCTGAAAAACAATCTTTAGAAACCTCAACAACATCACCAATGTTGTAATCGAGATTATATGCNCCAGCAATACCAACATTAATAATGATATCAGGAGTATGGTTATGCAAATATTTTGTGAGAGAAAAAACAGTATTTACCATACCAACNCCAGTAATTAAAACATCATAATCAATNAAATTATTTTCGTTAATTTCTTTNGTAGTAGCAGCAACAATTAGAATTTTCATTTTGCAAAAATACCAAAGAAAAGATAGTATATTTACAAAAATTTTAAACTATTGTTAAGNTGTATAATAAAAACTTGCCGATAGTATAAAGCATGTATCTTNTAATATGATAAAAGCATTTGTATTTCCAGGTCAAGGAGCACAATTCTCNGGAATGGGTCAAGATCTTTACACCAATTACCCACTTGCTAAAGAAATGTTTGAAAATGCAAATCTAATATTAGGTTATAGTATTTCAGATATCATGTTTGGAGATGATGCTGATCTGCTCAAAGAAACTAAGATAACTCAACCAGCTATATTTTTACATTCTGTAATATCATCAAAACTATTAAAAGAAAAATTTAATCCAAATTACGTTGCAGGACATTCACTTGGAGAGTTTTCTGCGCTTGTTTCTAGTGGATATATTAAATTTGAAGATGGTCTAAAGCTAGTACAAAATAGAGCAAATGCAATGCAGAAATCTTGCAAAGAAAATCCATCAACAATGGCTGCAATTATTGGTCTTGAAAATGAAGTAGTTGAAAAAATTTGTAGTGATATTGATGAAGTAGTTGTGCCTGCTAACTATAACTGCCCAGGACAATTAGTGATCTCGGGTAGTTTCAGTGGTATTGATAAAGCATGTGAAAAACTTACATTGGCAGGAGCAAGACGTGCATTAAAACTTCAGGTTGGAGGTGCTTTTCACTCTCCTCTTATGCAATCAGCACAGGAAGAATTAGAAGAAGCGATTAACAAAACAAATTTTTATGATGGAATCTGTCCTATATTTCAAAATGTAACAGCGGCACCAACAACATCAAAATCAGAAATAAAAGAAAACCTTATAAAACAATTAACAAGTCCCGTGAAGTGGACACAAATTATGCAAAATATGATGAGTCATAAGGTTAATAATATTACAGAGGTTGGTCCTGGAAAAGTGCTTCAGGGCTTATTTAAAAAAGTAAATAGAGATCTAGAAACCTCTGGCACAAATCTATAACTGAGAGTTTAACAATTTTTTACTATTTACCAAGTCATGCCAAGAGGATAATGTTTGGCACTTAGCATAAAGCTTTGCGTGATTCATGTTATGACAATCAGTTCCAACAAAAGAAATCATTTCCTTTTTTATTAAAAGCTCAGCATTTTTTTTAACCTCATCAGAGTAATANCCTAGCATAGATAAAAAATTAAGTTGAAATAAAACACCTCTATCAATTAGCGCTTCGTAATCTTTTAAANNTAAATATTGGTATCGAGCGGGATGTGCTAAAACTAACTTATATCCTTCTAATTGTAATTTAAAAATAATATCATATAAGTTTCTTGGTGCTTCTAAAAATGAAAATTCAATCAAAAGATAATTATCACCAAAAGTTAAAAAATCTTCTTTTCCAATTCTTTGTTCAAAATCATAGTCAACATAATATTCAGCAGCAGCTTCAAATTCAATATCAATACTTTCTTCTTTGATATGGTTTTTCATTTTTTCAAGCCCTGAAAGAATAGTAGTTGAATCGTTTTTGTATAGATCACTCATCACATGAGGGGTAGTGATTATTTTTTTATAACCATATTTTTTTAACTTTTTAATCAAAGCTAAACTATCCTCGATGCTCTTAGCACCATCATCAATTCCAGGAATTAAATGAGAATGAATATCAACTTTAATATTAGAAAAATCTATTGGATCAAGCTTTGCTTGTTTTTTTTTAAACCAATTAAACATAGATGTATTTTATATGCAAGACAAATATATGCAATTAATAGAGGTTTCAATACGTTTATTAATTGATGAAAATGTATTTTAGCATTAGATAGAATAAGACATGATTAAGAAAATAATAATAGTAATTCTTTTTTTTTCAAATTTTTTGTATTCACAAAATAAAGACCTAAATGCCTTCTTAATTAACTATTCTTATCAATTTCCAATTGGAGAATTATCTAATAAATTCAGTAATAATTCAGCAATAGGAATCAATTTCTTAAAAAAGAATAAGANAAACTTTTTTTATGGTATNAAAGCCAGNTTTATTTTTGGTGGAAATNTTNAAGACAGCACTATTTTTAATAATATAAATACTGAACTTGGATATGTAATAGATGGCAACGGAACATATGCAAACATAATCCTACTTCAACAAGGCTTTAGCTCAAATGTATATGCTGGTTACGCATTACATACAAAAGAAAATACTATCAATGGAATATATTTATCATTTGGTTTAGGCTTTTTACAACATAAAATAAATATTGAAACTAAGAATCAATATATACCTCAGCTAAGCAATGAGTATAAGCAAGGGTATGACCAACTTACTAATGGTCTTAGCACACATTATAATATTAATTATATGCTCATTGATGATAAAAATAAATTCAAAATCTTTACAGGCATTAACTATAGCTTGGCATTTACAAAAAACAGAAGAGCGTATGATTTTAGCACATCTAATGTCTCAGAAAATCAAATAAGATTTGATCAATTATTAGGGGTTCATTTTGGAATTATCATTCCAATAAATCGTCGAAACAATGAAGAATTTCACTATTTCTAAATGCTATCTATCTATAATATAATTATTAAATTCTTTGGATTTGCGATTAAAATTCATTCTTTATATAGTCAAAAATCTCATCAGTGGATTCATGGTAGGAAAGATATTTTTTTTAGATTAGAAAAAGAAATTACAAACAACAAAAATATTGTTTGGTTCCACTGTGCATCTCATGGGGAATACGAACAAGTAAATCAATTAATTTCTGAATACAAAAACAATTTCCCAAAAGACAAAATTCTACTTACATTTTTCTCCCCATCAGGATTTAATAATGTTAAAAAAAATAACTGTATTGATTGGATATTCTATCTTCCTTTGGACACACAAAAAAATGCAAAAAAATTTATTAAGCTAGTGATGCCTAAAAAAGTATTTTTTGTGAAATCTGAATTTTGGTATAACTATATGAATCAGTTAAGTCTCTATAAAATTCCTCTGTACCATATATCATGTGTATTTGACAGAGATAAATTCTCTATTTTCTCATCATTTAGCACTGAAATTCTCTCAAAATCTAAACATTTTTTTGTTCAAGACAAAAATTCTTTAGAAGTTTTAAATAGTATAAATATTAAAAACAGTTCAATAACAGGAGATACAAGATTTGACTCAATTTTAGAAAACATTAAAAACAAAAAAGAAGATCAAAGAATCTTAGAATTTTGCTTAGACAAAACAACAATTATTTTTGCTAGCGTTTGGCCAGAGGATGAACATATTTTTAAAAAATTCATAAAAGAAAATAGTCAATATAAGTTTATTATAGCTCCGCACGAATTGAATTATTGCAAAAATATTTCTAAACTTTTTGATGTTGAATTATACTCAGAATTTGACACACTATCAGAAAAAAATATTTTACTAATTAATAAAATTGGNATACTTAAGAATATCTATAAATATTGTTCATTAGCATACATTGGAGGAGGTTTCGGCAAAGGAATTCATAATATTATAGAGGCCTCTGCAAACTTAAATCCTGTAATTTTTGGCCCAAACCATTCGCAATTTATTGAAGCAAAAGATTTAATAAAAATTAATGGAGCAGCTTCAGTAAATAATTACAAGGAATTTCTAAGTCAATTCAATAAACTAAATTCATCATTTAATAAAAAAGCTGTATCTGATTATATTAAAGATAAATCTGGAGCAACAGATAAAATAATTCAACATCTAAAAGTTTAGATATTTCAATTTATTTTTTTCTAAGTGATTCTTTGATTTTTTTAATTCTATTNAATCTTAACTGAGTTTTTAAAGATATTTTGTCACCTTCTTTTTTTATTGCTCTACTTATGCGCTTTTGTAATTGATGCATCTTATGTATTAGTGTCCCTTTGTCATCCATAGTATAAAAGTTATTGTTTAAAATCTAGTTGAGTAAAAATCTTGTACATAAATATATAGAATAATGTAATTGAAAAGATGAACATATATGAGTCAAATAGCATTAAAAAAAGCATAAATAATGGGAGAAGTATCTTTTCAGTATTTATTAAATCTTTATTTAAGAGTTCTTTTATTTGAAAATAAAAAATAGATAAAAAGAAAATTAAACCTATAAAGCCTAATTCAAAAAGTATATATAAATAATTATTATGTGGGGTCTTATGTTTATTTAGATCATAGGAAGTTTCTGTTTCCAATTTAAAAACAGAGCTGAAAGAGCCTGTACCATATCCAAAAATTGGTTTTTTAATTATAAGCTCCAAGCCAGTTTTTGTAAAAAGATAGCGGATATCTTTTTCTTCACTATTTTTATTTTTCTTCTGACCATCATTCTGCACTATATACGTTAAGTGATCTACCCTATGCTTAAAAATACTAGAGTTTTTATAGGAAAAGAAATTAATAATTATTAAAAAAAGAATAATTAAAATAGAAAATTTAAATTGTGATCTTAGTAAAAATATAGCATAACAAATAAAGAATATATTAAATGTTAACTGTCCTGCTCTTCCAGCCTCATTAAAAATACTAAAGGAGTAAATCAATATTAATACTATGTATAAAAAGGAATATTTTGACTTTGATTTCAAAAACATTAAAAAAGATAATAGTGCAGAAAACGAGAGAAGTATATTGTGATAATTATATTTTAAAAATGCAGTTATTACAGAATTATCAAAAATTGGATTTATGAAATCATAATTTATTCCAACTGCAACTATTGCAGAAGTAAGATTTGAAATTAAAAAAGCGTGTAAAGCCAAAATATATGTTTTGGGCTTTAGTTCAGATATCACAATTGGTATAAAAAAAAGCAGTAATAGTACACGCTTTATAACATAGATATAATCATTGTGCATATCACCATATAGCATTCCTAAAAAATAAAAAGATATAAGTAAAAGAAGTGAGCTAATCCATTTTACAGACTTTATTTCTTTGATTTTTTTTGGAAAATCACCCTCAAAAATCCAAGTAAGAGAATAAACTACAATTAAAATATTTGTAAATGCTACTGAAATGGGTATTGAAAACCCTAATAAAATAAAAAAGAAATTCTTTAAATNAGATATTCTATTCATTAAATCTATTTGTTAAATATAACGNCAAACNATCGCTTTTATTTAAACAAATCTAATTTAATTAATAATTATCTTAATGATTTAAGAAANGTATTTGCTGTAGAAATATGTAAATTCTTTTTTTCATCATCCATTTTATCAAATAGATTAATCATAAATTTCATTCTAATATTTTTTGCTAATTTTTGCCTNTGCTTATCAATAAATCTCCAGTAAAGAGCGTCCCAAATAACAGCCCATGGACCGTTCTTATAATTACTCATTTTTTTTATATAATTACTACTNCTGATATATGGCTTACTAGACATCAAACCACCATCTGAAAACTGACTCATACCATATATATTAGGAACCATTACCCAGTCNTAAGCATCTACATATAATTCCATAAACCATTTATAAATATCATTTGGATTTATCTCACATAGCAACATAAAATTACCCAATATCATCAATCTTTCTATNTGATTTGAATAAGCATTTTNCAAAACCTTTTTNATACAATTATCAAAAGGAAAAACTCCNGTTGATCCATCATAAAATGATTTTGGCATTTTTCTTTTAAAATCAAAAAAATTACTNTTGCGCTGTTGCACACCCTTGTACTGATAAANACCTCTAATAAATTCTCTCCATCCTATAATTTGCCTTATAAAACCTTCTAAAGAATTTATTGGNATATCATTCTTATGCTTTAAAACCTCTGAAATCACTTCATTTGGAGTAATCAATCCAATATTAAGCATTGGAGATAGTACACTATGATTTAAAAAAGTTTCATCTACCATTACTGCATCTTCATAATCTCCAAATTCTTTGAATCTAAATTTAATAAATTGCTCAAGCCATTCTTTGGCAGAAGAATGTGTNCATGGATAANTTATTTGCTCATTAATATTTCCATAATTATTATCAAAGTATTTGTTTACNTATTTTTCAGCTTCNNTATAAATAGAATCTTTTGAAGGGAAATTAATTTTTGGAGCAATCTTACCTTTTGGATATTTTTTTCTATTATCAGTNTCGAAACTCCATTTATCTCCAACAGGCTTATNATCTTCATTTAACAATATCTTCATTTTTTTTCTTTGGGTAATATAAAATGAGGTTTGAAAGAATTTTTTTTCTTTATTCTTGAAAAATGAATCCAACTCTAATATTGNATTTAAGAATTGAGGNTTATCAAAAATTTCTATTGAAACATTAAGTTTTTTANCTGATTTATTAATTCTATTAAATAAATAATTATCATCTGGATTGATCATTTTAAANTTTTCATATTCAGAAGAAACAAGATGTTTTATCAATAGCCTAACATCAGAGATGTCATCATGATTATTTACATATTCAACATCAAAACCGTTTGTCACCAAATAATTAAAGTAAAACTGCATAGATGAACGATGAAATAATATTTTTTGCTTGTGAAAAAGATATTGACTAAAAAAAAGANTCTCTTCTATCAAAAAGACTTTTGCNCTTTTATCAATCCATTTANTATTTTCAAACAGCTGATGAGGGAAAATTAAAANAGCTTTTTTCATTATGATTTANTATTGAATTTNGGTAATTCATNTANTCTTGCATATGGNTAATCTGTGATTTTTTTTAACTTATAATACTCNCTCAAACCNCCTATCCCAACTCCTTTTGATTTCTCTAAATCTAATATGTAATTGTCATTTATTATTGATGGATCTAATATTAGATGCTCGATTTGCCCAACAACTAGTGTGGATTTGTTACTNTNTATAGGNNTAATTTCTTTNANATNTAATCCAATTTTTACGCTACTTTCNTTAACAAATGGAGCTTGAAAATTATAATGAAAAATTTCATTCAANCCACACATTTCAAATTCTGACACCTCTTTTGGNAATTTAGCAGATGTATAATGTGCTTTACCTACTATTTCAGTAGAAACATGATTTATCGTAAAACATTTTGTTTCTATTATATTTTTTAAAGTATGACGACCCAATTTGATTGCAGGTCTTGTAATAAAGCCTATTAGAGGAGGTTTAGACCCAAGATGAACAACCGAACTAAAAATTGCAAGATTAGAGAAGCCGTCCTTACTTTTTGTTCCAATTAAGTTTGATGGCTTTACTCCAGTTATAGAGTTGATCAAATTTAACCTAGAAATTTTATCCATTTGCTGTATGTCATTCAAGCTTAAATACATAGTTTAATATTTTAATTCTTTTTTTGCCTTATTCCAGTAAGAAAAAAATGAAGCATGGTAGCCTTTAACTGAAGTTAACCAATCTCTCGAATCTTCAATACCATTGTATTTAATATTTAGTGGATGTTGTTTGTAATATATAGAATTCTGGAAATTTTTAGTAAGATCACTGAATTCACCGGTAAAAATTTTTATTTCAGGAATTTCGTTTGATAATTTCAATAAAAAATCAATTGCCTTATCACAGACTGGATATTTTCTAAATATTGATGGCTCGAGTAATAAAACTCTATTAGAGTCTATATTTTTTCTCCAATTTGGATCTATGTTATAATAATTATAAATGCAAAGTGGTTTATTGTTGTTCAGATTAAAATTGTCGGAATTTGGTAGAGAACACGATAAATTAAAATCTGTTAGTTCTGTAAATGATTCTGGAGCTTTTAGATTTTCAAGTAAATTGTAATCAACATCAATAAATGTATTTTCTTGTAAAACTCTTGAATATTTATTTAAATTTTCTTGATTAAAATAATATTTTTTATTTCTACTAGCACCTGAAACCCATTGCCAATTTAGAGCATTTGATCCAACGTCACCATCAAGTAGATAATAATACATCCATTTTGAAGGAGTTAAGAAGTCACAATTACTAAAATTACATATTAATGAAGCAACATACATTCTAAAATGATTATGCATGTAACCATTTTTATATAAATTAAGAATTTCATTATCTATAGCCTTAATAGATGTTTGAGCATTTAAAATTGGAATAGGAATACCTTTTTTATTTAAGGATANATANTCTTTTAAACTGACTTCAACATTTTTTTCATTCCATATAAGTTGAAAATAATCTCTCCACGCCANCTCTTGAACAAATTTTTCTATTTCTTTGATNGTTGAAAAGTTCAATTTTAAAATTTCAAAAACTTGAAAAGTAGAAATAAATCCTCTAGAAATGTATGGGGATAAACGAGATACTTCTCCATCAATATAATTTCTTGAGTATGAATATTTTTTAGCATCAAACTTTTTAATTTTTTTAACAAGCTTTTCAAATAAAACACTCATATATATATCTTTTTACAAATAAAGTTATACAAAAATATTAATTATTATTAGATAAATAACTATATTTGCATAGATATTTATAATATAAGTTATATTAATGTTATTAGGCATAAATAATGATCCAGAAGCAAATCACAAATTAGTTGATGAAATTAGTGGTAAAGCCTTCAGTTGGTATCAAAGACTGGTNTCAAAAAACTTTGGATCATCAAAATATATTTTAAAAAGTATTGATTCAAATATNTTTGAAATTAATCTGCAAGAATATAATGATGTTGTAAGAACAAACTTTGACTTGAGAAAGAACGGAATAGTCTTTTTTTTTAGATTTAAGCAGCAAGAATTTGCTGAATCTTGTATTTATGAAAAACTAACAATTCANTCAAGTGACANAATTTTTGTAATTCAAACTGATAAAAATCTTTATAAATTCGAAATTATNAATACTAANAACCATTTAAGTTTTATAAAAAACTTATTTAATTTTAAAAATAATAAAAAATTAAAATCATGAAAAAAAGCACAATAACATGTGATATGGAAGGAAGAATATTAACGATGAACGATGGTGCCGTGCAGATATTTGGATATTCTAAAGAAGAAATAATTGGCAAAAAAAGAGTATCGCTTTTCTCTCCTGGTGAAATTGTTTTACAAAATGTTGCTGGTTGGTTAGACGACGCTGTTAANCATGGAGAGTATGTTGGAAAAACATATTTTATAAATAAAAACAAAGAGAAAATTAATGCAAAAATTAGAATTACCCCAACATTTGCAAATGGAAAAGATAAAGCACAAACAGGATATTGTGGAGTTACTGAAGTAATTAATGATNATGTTGAAGTACCAATTAATTTTTCTACTAAACTTATCAAAGGGTTAGCAATTACTAGAATGCCATTTACTTCAGCCTCTATTCTACCAATCTTGGCAGTAGGTGCTTATTTTGCTGGAGTTGGAGATAATTTGTTTAATGTAACAAATTTTATATTATGTATTATTGGCGTCATGATTGCACATTTAAGCTCTAATGTTTTAAATGATTATTTTGATGTAAAAGATGGAACAGATGAAGAAAACAGTGATTATTTTCAACAAGTNTCGGGTGGTAGTAGAGCTATAGAACTTGGGCTNATAACATTAAAAGGAACTAAAAAACTTGGTTTCATATTAGCAGCAGTAGCACTTTTAATAGGGGGGATAATTTTATTGTCAACAAATCCTGCAAATATAAATTCAGTTATAATTTGTGCGTTAGCAGGATTATTTCTGGGCTATTTTTACACAGCCCCACCTCTAAGATTAGTTGCTAGAAAAGGATTAGGGGAGTTAACAATATTTTTAACTTTTGGACCCTTAATCACAATAGGTACTGCATTTGCAATATTTAATGGTGATCTTAATTCAACTGAACATTTAATCAACTGCCTTTACATTGGAATACCAATGGGGCTATTGACAACTAATATTCTCTTAATAAATGAATTTCCAGATATGGAAAGTGATCAAAAAACACATAAAAATCATTTAGTTGTAACNTTTGGAAAAGAAAAAAGCAGGTGGATCTACCTTNTTATACTAGCACTTTCTATTTTCTTCACNTACATGCTAGCAACTAAAATTGAAAATAANTTAATACTTATTGCTATTGGATTACTGTTATTATATGGAGGATATGTTTTTTCAGTTTTGTACAATAAATATAATTCACGAGAATTAGTAAGTGCAAATTGGGGAACCATAGTAATGCAAGCTGTATACTGCATAATCATTTGTTTAACTTTAATATTTTAAAATATGTTTACTAAAAAAAACTGTATACCATGTCAAGGTGGGATACCACCCTTAAATGATTCTGAAATAAAATCTTTTAAAAAGCTTGTAGATGAAAGCTGGAAGGTTTCAGAGTCTAAACAAATAATTAGTGAGTTTAATTTCTCAGAATATCCCAAAGCAATCAAATTCACAAATCAGATTGCTGATTTGGCTGAAGAAGAAGGACATCACCCATACATCCATATTAATTTCAAAACAGTAAAAGTGATATTATTTACTCACAAGATTGATGGGCTACATGAAAATGATTTTTTAATGGCAAGTAAAATAGATAAATTATTTAGCCAACAGGTTTAAGAAAATTAAAAAAACATAACAAAAAAAGGCTGAAGTTATCTTCAGCCTTTTTTGTACCCGGGACGGGACTTGAACCCGTACGAGCATTACTGCTCATTGGATTTTAAGTCCAACGTGTCTACCAATTCCACCACCCGGGCAACG
>NZHS01000021.1 GCA_002689735.1 Flavobacteriales bacterium
TCCGGCTTTAGTTTTCATTTTTGGCATGTTTTCTTAAATTTTAATTTTTCTTTTTTGGTGCTATAATCATTATCATTTTTTTTCCATCAAGTTTTGGCATATTTTCAACTACTCCATATTCCTCAAGTGCTTGCGCCAATCTCAGCAGAAGGATTTCTCCCTTGTCTTTAAATATTATTGTTCTTCCTCTAAAAAAAACAAAGGCTTTAACCTTAGCTCCATCCTGTAAGAATTTGATGGCGTGTTTGAGTTTAAAATCAAAATCATGCTCACCAGTATTTGGCCCAAATCTTAGTTCTTTTACTACTACTTTGACAGCTTTAGATTTAATTGCCTTTTGTTTTTTCTTTTGATCATAAATAAATTTTTTATAATCAATAATTTTACAAACAGGTGGTTCAGTTTTTGGTGATATCTCAACTAAATCTAGAGACATTGAATTTGTAATTTTTAATCCTTCATCAAGGGAAACAATCTTTGATTCAATATTTTCACCTACTATTCTAACAAAAGCTGCAGTAATTTCTCTATTTGTTTTATGCTGTTTTTCAACTACAACTCTACCTCTATATCTTTTTCTTAAAGCGATTTTTTATTTTTTTAGTTTATAAATGTTATTAATTCTTTTATTTCTTTTTGAACAATACTAATAAATTGTTCTGTTTCAATACTACCTATATTCTCACCTCCATGCTTTCGAACTGTAATTTTATTTTCAGCCTCTTCTCTTTCTCCAACAACTATTATAAATGGGATTTTTGAAACTTCGGCATCTCTTATTTTTCTACTAGTAGTCTCAGCCCTTTTATCAATAGGGCCGCAAATATCGTAATTTTTTAGTAATTGACTGACTTTTTCAGNATANTCATGNNATTTTTCGCTNATNGGNANNATGATNNANTGNTCAGGNNTNAGCCANANNGGNAAATTACCACNNCAATGNTCNATNAAAANNGCTANAAATCNTTCNANAGANCCAAATGGNGCTCTNTGTATCATTACAGGTCTNTGNTTTTGATTATCCTTTCCTGTNTATTCNAGTTCAAANCTATCNGGNANTGCATANTCAACTTGAATTGTTCCTAATTGCCATTCTCTTCCAATAGCATCTCTAACCATAAAATCTAGCTTAGGTCCATAAAAGGCTGCTTCTCCATATTCAATAATAGTATCAAGACCTTTTTCTTTTGCTGCTTCAATAATTTCTTGTTCTGCTTTATCCCAATTTTTTTCNGAACCTATATATTTTGTTTTGTTTTCTTTGTCTCTTAAAGAAACTTGTGCCTTAAAGTCCGTAAAATTNAGTGCTTTAAAAACATATAATACTAAATCAATAACATTTTTAAATTCACTTTTTACCTGNTCTGGTCGTACAAATAAATGTGCGTCATCTTGAGTAAATCCTCTTACCCTTGTTAATCCATGTAATTCTCCTGACTGTTCATATCTATAAACTGTTCCAAATTCTGCAAACCTTACAGGAAGGTCTTTATATGAATATTGTTTGCTTTTATAAATTTCACAATGGTGTGGACAGTTCATTGGTTTTAAAATAAACTCTTCATTTTCTTGTGGAGTTTTAATTGGTTGAAATGAATCTTCACCATATTTTTCATAATGACCCGAGCAAACATACAAATCTTTGTTTCCAATATGTGGAGTAATAACTGGTAAATATCCTGCTTGTTCTTGTGCTTTTTTAAGAAAGTTTTCTAGTTTTTCTCTTAACTGAGCACCTTTTGGTAACCAAAGAGGAAGTCCTTGCCCAACTTTTTGAGAAAAAGTAAAAAGCTCCATTTCCTTTCCTAATTTTCTATGATCTCTTTTTTTTGCTTCTTCAAGCATTTGCAGATGACTAGTAAGTTCTTTTTGTTTTTGAAAACTAATCCCATAAATTCTGGTCATTTGCTTTCTCTTTTCATCTCCTCTCCAGTAGGCTCCAGCAACATTTAACAATTTAATTGCCTTTATTCTTGAGGTATTGTCAATGTGTGGACCTTTACATAAATCAGTAAAATTTCCCTGTGAGTAAAAAGAAATATCTCCGTCATTTAAATCTTCTAAAAGTTCAAGTTTATATTCATCTCCTTTATTTTTAAAGAACTCGATGGCATCTTTTTTGCTAATTTCTTTTCTTGTAAAATTATTTTTTTCACGAGCTAGAGTTAACATTTTATCTTCAATTTTTGAAAAATCNTCGGATGAGAGTGATCTTTTTTCNCCAAGATCAATATCATAATAAAAACCATTATCAATTGCAGGTCCTATCCCAAGTTTAACATTAGGATAAAGCNCTTCAAGAGCTTCAGCCATTAAGTGTGCAGAAGAATGCCAAAAACATCTCTTTCCTTCAATATCATTAAAGGTGTGTAGTTTGAGATTACAGTCTTTGTTAATAGGTCTATTAATATCCCAAACTTCATTATTAATTGTTGCTGATAAAACATTACGTGCTAAACCTTCACTTATTGTTCTAGCAATTTCAAAAGCATTAGTTCCTTTTTCTGCCTTTAAAACTTTTCCATCTGGAAGTGTAATATTTATCATGATTAGCTTCAATTTATCGAAGGCAAATATAATAATATCATTATAAAAGATGTTTTAATATTTATTATATAATAATTGAAGATTAGTTTTGTTTTAGGAAATTTGTGCTTCATCAATTTTTTTTAAAAAATCAATTGATTCAGGACCTAAATTAAATATTAAATCTAGAACAGATAAATCTTTTATAAAGTTATTTTTCGTAGAATAAACTTGATCATATGTGTAATCTTCTTTTGAATGAAAAGCATAATTTCTATAATCAGCTGACTTATTNATTTTTTCAAANNNTTTNGTATAATTTAAACTTGAATTTAANTTTAAAAAATCCATAACTAGNAGATGTGATTTTAGATTAAAGTCAATTAAAAAANTTNNTTTTGATTCATAAATTTTAGAAATTTTTTCTTTGTAATAATCAAAAAAAGGGGACGAGTTATAGCAAGTTATTATAGATTTTAAATGAATTTTTTGCCAAGGTTCATTGTAACAAATTCTAATATCCTTGATTATTGTTTTTGAACTATTTTTCCTAATTCGAGGAATTGATAAATTTAATTTTCCNGCTGAACTGTATATAGAGCACCTATTTCTAGTTGTCTGCTTAACAAAGTTTTCGTTTTTTTCAAAAATATAATTATTAGAATTTANTANTATTGAGTAGTATGGGATTGGACCGAAATAGGAAGTTGGTAATATGATTTGATTATTTAACACTTGTAAATAGTCTGTCCCAGCGTATTTTCTTAAATCCTTTTGCATTTTTATCCCAACTCATCCATACAAAAAGAGCTTTACCAACTATNTGATTTTCAGGAACAAATCCCCACATTCTTGAGTCAGCAGAATTGTGTCTATTATCTCCCATCAACCAGTAGTAATTCATCCTAAATGTATATTCAGTAGCTAAACTATCATTAATAAATATATTACTATCTATTACTTTGAGTGTNTTTGATTCATATCTTTCAATAATATCTTTGTAAATAGGCAGGTTTTTTNTTGTTAGTTCTATTTTTTCTCCAGCNTTTGGAATTCTTATTGGACCGAACNTATCCTCATGCCAATTGTAAGGATTGTTTANAAGCCATTTATTTGGATTATTTTGTGGGCTAGAGAATATATTATATTCGCCTTCACTAATTCTTTTTTCAACAGATTCAACATTATTAAATTTTTGTATTCCTTCATAACTTTTATCTGTTAGAAATAAATTATACTCATTAGGATTTCCTCCACGAGATCCCTCTGTAATATCAAATTTTTNATAAAGAATTTTTGGATTTAATCCACTTCCTTTTGTTTTGATGTTNTAAATGAACTGTTTTTTCATTCCATCAGGCTCAACTTGATTTTGATCATTTATTAATAACTGACCATTTACTATTTCAATTTTATCTCCAGGNATACCAACACATCTTTTNACATAATTTTCTTTTTTGTCAACAGGTCTGCCTAACTTCTCAGCTGGCCAATTAAAAACTACACAGTCATTTCTTTCAATTTTACCAAGTCCTTTCATTCTATGGTATGGAAGTTTGATTTTCTCTGAATATGATTTTTGATTTGTGAATGGTAGAGTATGATGNACAAGAGGAAAGGCTAGNGGAGTCATTGGAGTTCTAGGTCCATAGCTAACTTTACTTACAAAAAGAAAGTCCCCAATTAGCATNGATTTTTCCATTGAAGATGTTGGAATGGTGTATGCTTCAATAAAAAATGTTCTTAAAATGTGAGCAGCTACAACAGCAAATGCAATTGCTTCAACCCAGTTTCTTACCTCACTTTTTGTAGATTTCTTTTTTTCTTTCTTTTTTCTCCAAAATTGCCAGCTAATTGTTTCAAAGAAAATTACATCAGCTACTAATAATGGAAAAAAATATAACCACTCTCCATTTATCAAATAAACTAATATTGACCAAATAAGAGTAAAAAGTAGAAATAAAATAATTTTTAAACTAGTTTTCATAAATATNTTTTNNTGCNCAAAAATATTAATTATNNGCTTAATACATCTTGCATNCTAAAAATTCCTTTTTTATTTCTTATCCATTCAGCAGCCTTTAATGCCCCAAGAGCAAAACCATCTCTGCTTTTGGCTTCGTGNACTATTTTTATATTATCAATTGCAGATTCATACATGATTTCATGAGTACCAATTTTTTTTTCTATTCTGTGTGAAATAATATTTGGAGTTATTTTTAATTCTTTATGTATGTCTTCAGATAATGTTTTAGCAGTTCCACTTGGTTTATCTAATTTTTCTAAATGATGAGTTTCTGAAATAGATGTTTTATAATTTTTGTTTTGCATTAATTTTGCTAACTCTGTGTTTATCTTAAAAAACATATTCACTCCGATACTGAAATTTGAAGCATATAAAAATGCACCATTGTATTTTGTACATAATTTTTTTATTTCTTCTAATTTTTCAAGCCAACCAGTTGTTCCAGAAATAATTGGAATATTATTTTTAATTGCATGAGAAATATTATTAAAAGCTGTTTCTGGTGTACTAAAGTCAATAGCTACATCAACATCTTTTAAATTGCATTTCTCAAACGGTAAATTTGAATTAGTTTTTAAAACTATATCATAACCTTTTTCTTCTGCTAGAACAGTTATTAATTTACCCATTTTTCCGTATCCTACAATGGCAATCTGCATATTATAGCTGGATATTTAGTTTTAAAGAAGAATAGTAGTTGTTTTGAATCATAATAGGTTCAATTTTAAATGAAATATCTTCACTTACCTCATATTCAAATAAATGAGCATTTACAGATGCATCAATAATATTAAGTATATATGATAAACTAAATAACATTATTGAAATTTCACGATTTCTTTTGTAGAAATCTTTTAGTGTGATTAATTGGCTATCTGTATAATTTAAATCATCACTAATACCATCCATTCTGTTTATATATGTATCCCGATATAATACATACTTTGAATTATTTTCATTTATGTAATAGCCAGAGGCAATAAGTGCAGAATAGATAATTGGAATTTTCCAATATTTTTTTGTGTATGCCTGTCCAACTCCTGGAACTAAAGATAGTACAGCAGCTTTTTTAGGAGATTTATAATTTGATTGCGCAATAATATTGCCAGAAAAAATAAAAAAGAATAATGAAGATATTAAAATTAATCTTTTCAAGATTATAATTTTATTTTATTGAAAATATCAGAAAGTTCATTCTCATTTGAGAATGGTATGATTATTTTACCGTGACCTCTTTTTGTTGTTTTTAACTCAATTTTTTGATTTAAATTTTTAGAGAGATCAAATATTTTTTTTTGATAAGCAAATGGGATTATATTATCCGATTTTGCTTTTTTTCCTTTTCCATTAAATTGATATTTTCTATCTGTAAAGTCCTTTGCTATTTGCTCTACTTCTCTTACAGAGAATCCACTTTCAATAATGTCATGATATATATTTAATTGATTTTCTTTATCATTAATATTAATTAGTGCTCTTGCGTGACCAACAGTTATTCTTTCATTTTTTAATCCTTCTTGAATTTTTGAGGGAAGTTTTAATAATCTTAAGAAATTTGTTATTGTCGATCTCTGTTTGCCGAGTTTATTTCCACATTCTTCTTGAGTAAGATTACATTCTTTTATTAACCTTTGAAAAGACAAGGCAATATCTATTGGATTTAAATTATCTCTCTGAATATTTTCTACTAATGCCATTTCAAGCATTTGTTCATCATTAGCAATCCTAATATATGATGGGATTGTTTTTAGATTCAATATTTTTGAAGCTCTTAATCTTCTCTCACCAGATATTAGTTGATATTTATTATATCCAAGTTTTCTAACGGTGATTGGTTGAATTATACCAAGCTCTTTGATAGATTCAGAAAGTTCAAATAATTTTTCTTCGTCAAATTCTGTTCTAGGTTGAAAAGGGTTGATTTGAATATCTTCAATTGAAATATTATTTATTGAAGAAACAAGATTTTTTTCATCCTCTCGACTTTCAGTAATATCAGTTTTTGGATTTCTTAAAATAGCAGATAGTCCCCTTCCTAATGCATTTCTTTTATTTTTCATCACTAATAGCTTCAGTAGTTATTTCTTCCTCATTCTTTTTAATAATTTCACTTGCAAGATTTAGATAATTTATTGCTCCTTTACTTGATGCATCATGAATAATAATTGTTTCTCCAAAAGAAGGAGATTCGCCTAGTCTTACATTTCTGTGTATAATGGTTTTGAACACCATATCTTGAAAATGTGTTTTTACTTCTTCTACAACTTGATTTGACAGTCTAAGTCTTGTGTCATACATTGTTAGAAGCAAGCCTTCAATAATTAAATTATTATTTAGTCTTTGTTGAATGATTTTTATTGTGTTAAGAAGCTTTCCAAGTCCCTCTAAAGCAAAGTATTCACATTGAATAGGAACTATTACAGAATCAGATGCAGCAAGAGCATTTAAAGTAAGAATTCCCAAAGATGGAGCGCAATCAATAATTATGTAATCATAATTTGATTTTATTTCTTCAATTGATTTTTTTAAACAGTATTCTCTCTCCTCAAAGTCAACTAATTCAATTTCTGCTGCAACTAAATCAATATTAGCAGGAATTAAATCTAAATTAGGACTTGATGTTTTTAAAACTGTCTTACTTGCTGGGTGATTGCCAATAAGACAGTGATAGGAACTCTTATCTATTTGGGTATGGTCAAAGCCTACACCTGAAGTTGTATTTGCTTGAGGATCACAGTCAATTAATAAAACTTTTTTTTCAAGAACTCCAAGACATGCAGATAAATTAATGGCTGTTGTAGTTTTCCCTACCCCTCCTTTTTGATTTGCTACCGCTATTATTTTGGTCATTTATTTCTTAGGATATTATGCCTTAAAAATACAAACCATAATCAAGTTTGATTATAAAATACAATAGTTAATTATTAACAAAAAAAATAATTTGTTAAAAAGATTGCATAATTCGGATTTAACTTAGCTCATCAAGATCTACCTCTGTAAAACTAGATTGTGTAGAATCAGTTCCTTCATCTTTTGTGCTTGAGGTTTTTTTGCTGTAGTTTGAATTGGAAATAACTTCTGTTCCTTTTTCTTTAATGATAAATTCACTAACTTTAGTAAGAGCATTTTGAAAACTCTCAAAATCTTCTTTGTAAAGATATATCTTATGTTTTTTGTAGAAAGGAGTGCCATCCTCATTAAAATCTCTCTTGCTTTCTGTAATTGTTAGATAGTAGTCTTCGGCTCTGGTAGACCTTACATCAAAAAAATAGGTGCGACGTCCTGACCTAACAGATTTAGAATATATTTCCTCAATTTCCTTCTTTGCTACCATATTTATAAGCTATATCAAACAAATATAATAAAAAAATTATTTATTATTAGTCTGATTTACATGTATTTGGCTATAGAAACTATCATTGCTTAATAATTCAGAATGCGTTCCTTCTTCGATAATTTTCCCTTCATCCATGACGATAATGTTATCTGACTTTTCTAATGTAGATATTCGATGACTTATAATTATTGTTGTTTTACTATTTGTTTCTTTTTTTAAGTTTTCTAGAATCTTTTTTTCTTTATTTGCGTCTACAGCAGACAAACAATCATCAAAAATATAGATTTCAGGATTTTTATAGAACACTCTAGCAATCGCTAATCTTTGTCTTTGTCCACCTGAAAGCTGGACGCCTCTTTCTCCTATTACTGTTTCAAATTTATCAGGAAAAGAATTTATTTCATCAATCATTTCAGCTTTCTTTGCTGCAATCTCTATTTCATTATTATTAATATTGTTTGAAGAAAAGCCAATATTTTCTCTTATTGTTCCTGAAAATAAATAGCCGTCTTGTGGAACATATCCAATTGATGATCTTAGATGATTTAAATCAATATTTTTTAAGTTTAGGTCATTAATTTNAATATNTCCACTGCTNACATCATATAATCTACAAATAAGNTTNACAATGGATGTTTTACCAGATCCTGTTTTNCCAAATATCCCAATTTGTTTATTATTNAAAATTTTAAAATTGACATTATCAAGTGCTCTTATATTTGTGTCTGAATAAACTAATGATACTCTATTAAATATTATGTCAGAGTTTAAATTAGTNTTAACTTCATTAGTATTTTTTATTTCAGGTACATTTNTTAAGAATTCATTTATTCTTTCTTGTGAGGCTGATGCTCTTTGGATTAACGAGGTTACCCATCCTACAGAAGCTACAGGCCAAGCAAGCATATTNACGTAGATAATAAATTCTGCTATATTTCCTGTTGTGATATTTCCTTTAAAAACCTCTAACCCCCCAATATAAATTGTTAGAACAGTACTTATTCCAATTAGTGTAATTATTAACGGAATAAACATAGCTTCAATCTTAATTAATTCTATTTGTCTGCTTGTATATTCTTTACAGCTGTTAAAAAAGACTTTTAGTGTATTTTCTTCGTTGGTAAATGATTTAATAATCCTTATTCCTGAAAAAGATTCTTGACTAATTGATGTAACAGTAGATAATTGGGCTTGTACTCTTTCACTTTTTTTATTTATTCTATTACTAACAAAATATACTGATATTGCAAGAAGAGGTAAAGGGAATAATACAAATATTGAGAGAATTTTACTTACTGCAAACATCTTGTAGATAACAAGAGAAAATAAAACAGATAGATTAATAGAGTACATAATAGCAGGCCCAAGATACATTCTTACTTTTGTTATATCTTCAGTAATTCTATTCATTAAATCTCCAGTTTTATTGATTTTGTAAAATCCAATACTTAGTTTTTGATAATGATCAAAGACCTCATTTTTTAAATCAAACTCNATTTTNCTCGACATTACAATTATAGTTTGTCTTGTCATATAAAGGAAAATTCCTTTAAGTATTGCGAATAAAACAATTAAGCCACCATATTTTAATAGTACAAGACTAATATTTTCATTTTCTTGACTATTTAGTTTTTCTATTAGGCTGTCTAACGCGTTTCTGACAAATTCAGCAGGATATATTGCAAAAATATTTGTTAGAACGATAAACACTAGGCCAAGAAGAAGAGTAGCTTTATATTTCCATAAAAATTTATTAAGATATTTTAGATGTTTCATGAAAATGATAAGTTCTTTTTGTGAAAGCACAAAAATAATAAGTAAATTTGCGCTCGAATATAAAAATCTCGTATTTAAATCGAAATTAAATTTTATATCTAGTTCTTAGACTATTTTAGAATTAATAATGATGTTAAAAACCACAATATAGATGAGTAATTCAATTAAAGTTTTAGCAAAAATGGACAGTTTTGAGCATGAACAAGTTGTTTTTTGTCAAGATAAGGATACTGGNTTAAAGGCTATAATTGCAATACATGACACAACATTGGGCCCAGCACTTGGAGGCACGAGAATGTGGGATTATGACAATGAAGAGGAAGCATTGGAAGATGTTTTGAGATTATCACGAGGTATGACCTTCAAAGCTGCAATTTCTGGATTAGAATTAGGTGGGGGGAAAGCTGTGATTATCGGAGATGCATCAAAGCATAAGACTGAAAATTTAATGAGAAAGTTTGGGGAATTTGTTGATACTTTNTCTGGTAACTATATTACTGCTNAAGATGTTGGGATNTCAACAAAAGATATGGAGTATGTAAGAATGGAAACAGAGNATGTTACCGGTATTCCAAAAAGTATGGGTGGTAGCGGTGATCCCTCTCCAGTAACAGCATATGGTGTATATATGGGTATTAAGGCTTCNTCAAAATTTTTGTGGGGTGATGACAATTTAGAAGACAAGAAAATTTTAGTTCAAGGAATTGGTCATGTTGGTGAATACCTAGTTAAATATCTTTCAGATGAAAAGTCAAAGGTTTTTATTAGTGATATAAATCAAAAAAAACTTGATAATGTTGCTAGTAAATACGGTGCTACAATAATTGATAACGATAGTGTTTTTGATTTTGATATGGATATTTATGCTCCTTGTGCTCTTGGTGGTATATTAAATACTTCAAATATTAATAAACTTAAATGTTTAATAGTATGCGGGGGGGCTAATAACCAGTTTGAAGATGAGACTAGAGATTCATTACATCTTAAAGAAAAGGGAATTGTTTTTGCCCCTGATTTTTTAGTTAATTCAGGTGGTTTAATAAATGTTTATTCTGAATTAAAAGGATATAATAGAGATAAGGCTTTAGAGCAAACAAAAGAAATTTATAATACTACATTAGATATTTTAAATAAATCTAAAGAAGAAGGAATTACAAGCTATTCTGCAGCTTTGAAAATTGCAAAAAATCGTATCGAGGCTAAAAAGTTATAATAATGATAAGTAGAAGGCATATCCGATTAAAGGTAATGCAATCCTTATATACTTTCAAATCCAAAAAGGATCAAAGTATACTAAATGGAGAAAAAGATATGTTAAAACATATTGAGGATATTTCTAAACTACAGATTGTTATCATTAGTTTTTTATTATTTCTTTTTAGACATGCACAAAATTTCTTTGAAGAGAATAAATCTAAGTTCTTACCTAAGGATGAAGATATTAATCCAAATCTTAGATTCATTGATAATTCTTTTTACAAGTTTTTCTTTAAGAATAAAACTCACATAAGTATGTATGAAAAATATTCATTCTTTTGGAATGATAATGATCATGATATTATTAGAAAGATTTTCATGGAAATTATTAAAAGTGATCTTTACATTAAGTTTTTAAATGACAGAGAAGTTAGTGATGAAAAGGATATAAAATTTTTTAATAATATTTTGAATGATATTATTTTAAATAATAAAATATTACATCATATTTTAGAGGAAAATAGTATTTATTGGATTGATGATTTGCCATTTGTAGCCACAATTATTATGGGTAATTTTAAAAATCAAAAAGTTATTATTCCCAAAAGTGTTTTTAAAAATCAGAGTGATAAAAAGTTTGCTAAAGACCTTTTTAAATTAACAATTAAGAATGATTTGTCTTATGAGAAAATAATAATAGAAAAAGCAAAAAACTGGGACTTAGATAGAATTGCTATTATGGATCAAATTATGATCAAAATGGCTTTTTGCGAGATTCTTAATATGTCTGAACTTCCAGTAAAAGTATCTCTTAATGAATATATTGAGATTTCAAAATATTATAGTACTAGCAAAAGTAAGATGTTTATAAATGGTTTAATTGATAGTGCAATAAAGGATTTTAATAAACAAAATAAGATAAATAAAGTGGGCAGAGGTCTAATGTAAATTATTAATTTTGAATAAAATAAATTATGAATATCAATAACAAAATCTTATTTGTAACATTATTAATTTTTAGTGTCATGTTTTCTTGTAATGATGCTGCAAAAAAAGTTAATAAAAATGATAAAAAATTAAGTACAGATTTAGTGAAAAATCATCAATCTTTGAATAATGATAGTAAAGAAATTATTCAGCCAATTATTGAAATTCTTGAGTCAGAATATGATTTTGGAATTATAAAACAAGGTGAGAAAGCTACTCATGATTACAAAATTAAAAACATAGGTAATTCAGATTTACTAATTACATCTGCAAAAGGAAGTTGTGGTTGTACAGTTCCTGAGTGGCCAAAAGAACCTATTAGACCAGGAAGTGTAGCAAAAATAAAAGTTACTTTTGATAGTAAAGGAAAAATAGGTAAACAAAGTAAAAGGGTAACGCTAATGACTAATGCTATTCCAAATGTCAAAATATTAACTATTAAAGGCGAAATAATTACTAATTAATTAGATATTAAAATGATTTTATTACAAGCACAATCTGGTACAGCATCATTAATCATGTTTGGTTTAATTTTTGTTGTTATGTATTTTTTTATGATACGTCCACAAATTAAAAAACAAAAAGCAGAGAATCAGTATAGATCTTCTTTGAAAATGGGAGACAAGATTATAACCATCGGGGGTATACAAGGCAAGATTATTGAAATCGGTAAATCTTCTGTAGTAATTGAAGTGCACGGTGGTAGTAAACTAAAAGTTTTAAAATCTGCTGTCTCAATGAGTGGGGAGAGTGAAATAAAAACAAAATAATTTAAGGAACTAATATGTCACAGCTTATCGGGAAATGATCTGAAAGCTCGAGTTTATGTTTTTTATAATTATATGATTTATATTTTGTATCATGAAGAATATAATCAATTCTAAGAGATGGTATTCCTACATATGAATTTCCAATTCCAATCCCTGATTCTTTAAATGCATCAGCTAAATTATCTTTAATTGTTGAGTATGTAAATGAAATTGGTGTGTCGTTTAAATCTCCACAAACAATTACAGGAAATGGGGAAGATTTTATATGATTCTTGATTTTCTTTGATTCATTTGCTCTATTAATATAAGACGACTTCATAGTTTTAAGCCAGTTTGATTGAAGATGAATATTATATACTCTAATTGTATCATTCAAAATAATATCTTTATACACGCAACTATTTATGCTTTCTACAAAACCTTCATTTAAAACATTATATTTAGTAAAAATCTGTAATTTATTATCATCACTGGATTCAAAATTATAAAAATCAAAAATTTCTTTTGTTNTATCAGTNAGATTAAATTCTTGTAAGCATAATATATTTGGGTTTTTATTTTTAATNATTTCTATAATATCATTTTCAACATTATTATCATTAATATTTTCATTTTGATTAAATAATCTCACATTGTAAGTCATGAAATTAATTAATTGATCAAACTGATGTTTTTTACTCTTTTTAATTTCATTAAATTCTTTTGATGAGAGTTTATTTTTTTGATTNGCAATTATATTGTCAATATGAGACATTCCAAATAAAATTATTATAAGATTCGCCCAAAAGTATTTTTTCCATGAAAACAGCCAATAGATAGCNAATNATATATTAAAAGCAAGTATAAAAGGAAAAATGATTCCTAAGAGAGATATTTGCCATAANTATGTTGGGTCAATAAATGAAACAGTATATGATNCNAGCANNACCAAAAGAAGAAGAGAGTTTATAATAAAAAGAATCTTATTTAAATTTTTTTTAATCATCTTCTTACTTTTTACTAGACTTAAATAATAATTCTTTCTCAATTTTTGTTAGNCTATTATATCCTGACTTAGAGATTTTTTCTAAAATTAAATCAATTTCTTTCATCTTGTAACTTTTTTTATTCTTAGATTTTTGAAAATTAAAAATATTTTTTAAATATGATAAAAATTGATTTTGTTTGTTTTTATCTGATTTTTGCATAAATTTTTTTACATAAAAAAAACCAAAAATTGCACCACCAAGATGAGCAATATGACCTCCTGCATTTCCATTTGGAATATTTAGAAAATCTAATATTATGTAAATTAAGGCAATATGTTTTAACTTTATGAATCCAATAAATGGTATGCTCACTTGAAAGTTTGGAATATATGTTGCAATAGCAAAGAAAATTGCTAAAACAGATGCTGAGGCACCTAAAGCCTTAGCATTTTCGCTATATGGTATTAATGCAGGCAAATTATTAAAAGCAATTATAAATAATATTCCTCCAAATAATCCACCTAAAACGTAGGTATATAATAATTGTTTTTGGTTTAGGTATTGAAGAAATAATTTTCCTCCAAAATGAAGCCATATAAGATTAAATAGAAGATGAATAAAATTATCATGAATAAACATATAGCTTATAAGGCTCCATGGTTTTTTTATTACCTCTTCTGTACTTGAAGGTAGCATCAAAAGTTCTTTGATTGAACTTATATCTATTAGTAAAAGGCTGAAGATTACAGAGAATATATTTAAGACTAAAAAAGAGAATACGTTAATATAAATAAGCTTATTAAGCATATTTGCTATTCCAAATTCTCTCTTTAAATTGTCTAAAAAATTCATTTTTTAAAAAGTTGTCATATCTTTTTTCCAATATTTGATCAAAAAGAATCCAAATATCATTCCCCCTAAGTGTGCAAAATGAGCAACATTATCAGCAGGATTATTACTTATCCCAGCATAAAGTTCAATTAATCCATATCCAATTACAAAATATTTTGCTTTAATTGGGATAGCAAAATAGAGATAAAGCAATGCATTTGGAAAAAGCATCCCAAAAGCNAGTAATAATCCAAATACTGCTCCAGATGCGCCAACAGTAGGTGTAATAATTAGTTGAGTTAATTTTTTTGATATTGGAATTGAAGGGTTGTATCTACCTTCAATAGCTAAATTCACCATTTCAGGAATTTGATTACTTATAGAAATGATTTGGTACTGACTGATTAACAAATGGATACTAGCTGCCCCTATTCCAGTGATCATATAATAAATTAGAAATCTTTTAGATCCCCAAACATTTTCTAATATTTTACCAAACATCCAAAGGGCAAACATGTTAAAAAATAAATGAGTGAAATTACCATGCATAAAAAGGTGTGTGATTAGCTGGTGTGGTCTAAAGTCTGGTGATTGAAATTGATGTAATCCCAAAATCTTAACTAAATCAATTCCTAAATTATTTAGAGAAACTGTTGCTAAAAAAAACAAGCCATTTAAAATCAATAAATTTTTAACAACTTCAGGTAGTTCACTAAAATTTCCTGGTCTGTACATTATTTAAAATATTTGTTTAAATCTGTAATTTCTATTTTCATCAAGATAGGTTTTCCATCAAATGTGAAATTTGATTGTTCACATTTTTGTAGTTCANTATACATATTTTTCATCTCTTCATCACTAAGCAATGTTTTACTATCAATTGCATGTTTTTTTGATAGTGAAAAAGCAATAATATTTTTTCTATTTTCTTCTAAAGATTCATTGTTCTTAAAACTCTCGATAATATCTTCAATTGTATTTTGTATTTTATTTTCATTAAAATTTGATGGTATTCCACTAAAAATAACCTCATTTTTAGATTGTTCATCAAATTTAAAGCCAATATTTTTCAGAATTTCCTCCATTTCATTAAATACTGAAAGATCGTTTTTTGATAAAGATATTTTTTTGGGAAAAGCTAATTTTTGAGTAATTGAAGAAGAACTTTTAATGCTATCTATATAGTATTCAAATAAAATTCTCTGATGTGCTCTTTTTGAATGTATGATTTCAATATCTTTATTTGATAATTTTATAAAATAATCATTATTTAAACTTTTAAAATCATAATTTTTTTCTTGATTTTCTTCAAAAATTATTTCAAAATCACTGTTTGTTTGCTGATCTTTCTCATTTTTAAATGGATTATAGTTATAGTCAACTTTAATCTTTGGTTCTCTAATATTTAAATTAGAAGTTGAAGAAATATTAAAAGCATTTTCTTGTATAAAATCTATACTTGGTGAGATGTTATANTGGCCNAGAGATTTTCTTACTGCNGATCTGATTATTGCATAAATTGATTTTTCATCTTCAAATTTTATTTCTGTTTTAGTTGGATGAATGTTAATGTCAATTGATTTTGCATCTACTTTTAAATTAATAAAATATGATGGGAAGTGATTTTCACTAATTAAACCTTCAAAAGCTTTAGAAATAGCACTTTGAATATGATAATTTTTTATAAATCTATTATTTACAAAAATNTACTGTTCTCCTCTAGTTTTTTTTGCATATTCAGGTTTNCAAANAAATCCGCTTAAANTAACAAGAGAAGTTTCTTCATTTACAGGAACTAAATATTCATTACTTTTTAAACCAATTACATTTACAATTCTTTGTCTAAAGTTATTTNCTCTAAGAAAAAGTATTTCTTTTTTATTATGAAAAAATTGCATATTACAAGCTGGATATGCAAGTGCTATTCTATTAAATTCTTCACTAATNTGTCTCATTTCTANGTTATCAGATTTTAAGAATTTTCTTCTAGCTGGAATATTAAAAAATAAATTTTTTATTTTAATAGAAGTGCCATTGGAACNACTATGTTGCTCTTTATTGATTAATTNCCCTCCTTTTAAAATGATTTTAGTTCCTAATTCTTGGTCATGCAACTTTGTTTCAAGCTCAACATGTGAAATTGAAGCAATAGATGCCATTGCTTCTCCTCTAAATCCCATTGTATGAATTTCAAATAAATCATCTGTNTTTTTAATTTTNGATGTTGCATGTCTTTCAAAACATTTTTCAACATCATTGTAACTCATTCCGCANCCATTGTCAATCACATGAATNNATGTTTTACCAGCTTCTTGAATATATAGTTGGATTTCTGTAGCACCCGAATCTATAGAGTTTTCAACTAATTCTTTAACAACTGATGATGGTCTTTGTATTACCTCACCAGCAGCAATTTGGTTTGCTATGTGATCTGGTAAAAGTTGTATTATATCCAATTTGAAAAAGAAGTTTTACTTTAAAAAATAGTAGGCTAACAAAGATAAAATAATAATTATAAAAGTTATTCTTTTGTTTCTTCCTTTTACATTAAAACTATCATGATTTCTTTTGAATTTTATTTTTTTTCTTTTGTCTTGNTTTGTGTTATAAAATCGTGGAGTAAAGTTAAATCCACTTATACTTTGTTTATTAAAAAATGATGGTAGGTTAGGTAGTTTCATCNTCTNACAAAATTAGAAAATATATTATTAAGAATCCGTTAATAAAAAGATGTATTAGATATTGAATTTCTACTAAAATAAAAGTCTTAATTCATATTTTTGTTAAGATGCGAAGACTTNTTCTATTAATATTCTTTTTTGTTTTTTACAATAATCTTTTTTCTCAAGATATTATTCAGCCAATATTTTTTGATGAAAAATCACAGTGGGCTGACAGTGTTTTAGAGTTATTGACTCTTGATGAAAAGATTGGTCAACTTTTTATGGTTTCAGCCTATTCAAATAAAAGCTCCAAACANGAAAATTATATTGCTAAATTGGTTAAAAAATATAAAATTGGGGGAGTAATGTTTCTTCAAGGTGGTCCAAAAAGACAAGCTAAACTAACGAACTATTATCAATCTATTTCAAAGATTCCATTAATGATTGCCCTTGATGCCGAGTGGGGTGTTTCTATGAGGCTNGATTCAGCTTTAAGATTCCCTTGGCAAATGACATTGGGAGCATCGTCAGACTCAAATCTAATTTATGAAATGGGTGCTGAGATAGCACGTCAATGTAGGTTAATAGGTGTGAATATTAATTTTGCTCCAGTTGTTGATGTTAATTCAAACCCCAACAATCCAATTATAAATAACAGATCTTTTGGTGAGGACTATAAAAAAGTTTCCTCTTTATCTCTTGCTTATATGCAGGGTCTTCAAGATAATAATGTTTTAGCTTGTGCTAAACATTTTCCAGGTCATGGAGATACTGACAAGGATTCTCACAAAACATTACCTGTGATTAATCATTCNAAGTATCGACTTAAAAAAATTGAACTACAACCTTTTGATTATTTAATTAAAAATGGTTTAGGAAGTATTATGACTGCTCACTTATTTATTCCTTCACTTGATAATAATGAAANCACTCCAATATCACTTTCAGAAAATGTAGTTAANGGATTGCTTACAGAGGAAATGGGATTNAACGGATTAAAGTTTACTGATGGATTAAACATGAAGGCAGTTAGTGATTTATATGAGCCTGGAGAATTAGATGTTAAAGCATTAATTGCAGGCAATGATATTATGTTATGTGCCGAGGATGTTCCTAAGGCAATAAAATTGATTAAAAAAGCCATCAGTTCTGGAGATATTTCTGAGCAGAATATNNATNAAAAATGTAAAAAAATATTAATGGCTAAGAGCTGGATGAACTTAGATGATTTTCAAACTATTGATATTAGTTCAATTGATGATAGTCTAACAACAGAAAAAACACAAAAAATTAATTANGGNTTGATAAAATCTTCAATAACTCTTTTACAGAACTATGATGACATTATACCACTTAAAAGACTTGATACTTTAAAAATTGCAAGTCTTAGTATCGGAAAAAANTTTAATTCTTTTCAAGAATCTTTAAATCTATATGCAAAAGTGGANACATTCAGTATAAATGAGGGAGCTGATATTAAAAACCAAGCTTTAGTTTTAGATCAATTATCTAAGTATAACTTGGTAATAGTTAGCGTTCATAAATCAAATGCTAATGCTTGGAAGGATTTCAAAATATCTAAGAATACGGATATTTTTTTACAAACAATTGCTTTACAATCTAAAGTAGTTTTATCAGTCTTTGCTAANCCTTACAGTATTAATTCATTTTTATTCACAGATAATTTTGATGCGATGGTTCTTGGATATCAAAATAGTTCACTCGCACAACATATTGTTGCTCAATCAATTTTTGGAGGATTAAGTATTAATGGAAATATTCCTGTTTCAACTAAGCATTTCTCAATAAATTCTGGTTATTCTACNGATTCAATTAGATTGTCATATGGACTCAAACTACATAAAAATTTCAACAAAATNTTAGAGTATAAGATAGATAGCTTAGTTGATAATGCAATAGAAGAGAAAGCAATACCAGGCTGTCAGATTTTAATTGCTAAAAAGGGCGATGTAGTTTTTAANAAATCTTATGGATATCATACCTATGAAAATAATCAATTAGTAAAAAATACAGATTTATATGATTTAGCTTCAATAACTAAAATAGTTGCTACAGTACCAGNTTTAATGCACATGTATGACAATCAAGACTTGTATTTAGACAGTACCCTTGGAAGTTTATTGNATCTTAAGGGTTCAAATAAGAANGATTTAATTATTCGTGATGTGCTTACTCATCAATCTAAACTAATACCATGGATTCCTTTTTATAGNAAAACTTTAGAAAAAGATGAAAATACTGATTTTATGAAATTAAGAGATACCCTTTACTCAAGTTCCCAATCACAAAAATTTTCTATTCCTGTAGCTGATTCTATTTATTTACATTTTTCTTTTGCAGATAGTATTATAAAACAAATTATTGATTCTGATTTACTTGAAAAAAAGGAGTATGCATATAGTGATTTAGGNTATTATCTTTTTAAAGAAATTATTGAAGAAAAATTTAAAATGTCATTTAATGATTNCNTAGTAAATAACTATTATGATGAAATNGGAATGGAAAATTTATGTTTTCAGCCAAAGAAAAAAATAGATATTTCTAGAATAGTTCCAACAGAAAATGATTTTGAATTTAGAGGCCAATTGCTTAAGGGAAANGTTCATGATATGGGTGCTGCTATGCTNGGTGGAGTTGGAGGTCACGCAGGACTTTTTTCAAATGCTAATGATTTAGCTAAAATTATGCAGTTGTATCTAAATAAAGGTGAGTACGGTGGAAAGCAGTTTTTTTCTAATCAAGTAATTGAAGAATTCACAAAGTGTCATTTTTGTGAACAAGAAAATAGAAGAGGCATAGGATTTGATAAACCTGCACTTGAAAATCAAGAAGGAGGTCCTACNTGTAAATGTGTTTCTGCAAAAAGTTTTGGACATACAGGCTTTACTGGAACCTTAGCTTGGGCTGATCCGGAAACAGAGATTATTTATATATTCCTCTCTAATAGGATTCATCCTGATGCTACAAATAAAAAGCTTTTAGATATGGATGTTAGAACTAATATTATGGAACAAATATTTAAGTATAATGAATGATAAAATTAGAATAGGTATTGTTTGTTACCCTACTTATGGCGGGAGTGGGGTAGTTGCTACAGAACTTGGAATTGCTTTTGCCGAGAAAGGCCATGAAGTTCATTTTATTTCATATGATCAACCATTTCGATTAGATTTATTCTCNGATAAGATATATTATCATGAAGTTAACATTCCCTCATATCCATTATTTGAATACCCTCCATATGAACTAAATTTAACTAGTAAACTTGTTGATGTTGCTATTTATGAAAAATTAGATATTCTTCATGTTCATTATGCTATTCCTCATGCTTCAGCAGCAGTGAATGCTAAACAAATTTTATTGACACATGGTATTGATTTACCGATAATAACTACTCTTCATGGTACAGATATAACTCTNCTAGGAAAAGACAAGTCTTTNAAGCCNGTAATTGAGTATGCAATAAATAGTTCTGATGCTGTTACAACTGTTTCTAAAGACTTGATGGATGTTACAAAGTCCAATTTTAAAATTCAAAATCCAATAAATCATATTCCAAATTTTATTGATATGAATTTATATAATAATGATATTCCAAATAACTTAAGATCTAGTTATGCACGAGATAATGAATTTATTATCTCTCATATTTCTAATTTTCGCAAAGTGAAAAGAATTAAGGATGTAATAAATATTTTTAATAATATACACAGTGATAATTGTAAACTTCTAATGATTGGAGATGGCCCTGATAGACTAATGGCAGAACAAATGTGTAGAGAATATAATATTTCAGATAAAGTTAAGTTCTTAGGNAAGATTAAGTTAATTGAAAATTTATTGTCAATTTCTGATGTTTTTCTTCTTCCATCAGAAACAGAAAGTTTTGGNTTAGTTGCTCTTGAAGCTATGGCAAGTAAGACTGCAGTGATTTCTACAAATTCCGGTGGATTGCCTGAAGTTAACAAAGATGGTTTTACTGGATTTTTGTCAGATGTTGGTGATGTAAAAAAAATGTCAAAAGACCTTTCTAGTTTATTGTCAAATTCACAACTTTTAAATGAAATGAAAAAGAATGCTTTTGAGCATGCTAAATCATTTGATCTTCCCAAAGTATTACCCAAATATGAAGAGATTTATTTCAAACTATGTAAAAGGTGTCAGAAATGAAAAAAATTGGAATAACTGGTGGTATTGGTGTTGGTAAAACTTATGTCTCTAACATCTTACGAAAAATGAATTATGCCGTTTATAACTCTGATGTTATGGCTAAAGAACTTTTAGAAAATGATGATAACTTAATGTCATTAATTAAAAATAATTTTGGAGATAAAATTTATTCAGATTATAAAATTAATAAGTCTTTAGTTGCTTCTTTAATTTTTTCAAATGATGATTTGTTAAAGCAATTTAATTCAATTGTTCACCCTTATGTATTTGAAGATTTTAAAAAATGGTGCAAGAATCAGCAATCATCAATTATATTTAAAGAGACTGCAATTTTGTTTGAAAGTGATGCTGTAAAAGATTTAGATTGTGTTATATGTGTTACTGCAAATAAAGATATTAGAATAAAACGAATTATTTCTAGAGATAATAAAACAGATGATGAGATAGGAAGGATAATGTCTAAACAAATGGATCAACAAAAAAAAGAGGAGCTTTCAGATTATGTAATAACAAATAATGGAGATTCA
>NZHS01000022.1 GCA_002689735.1 Flavobacteriales bacterium
ATGATTCCATCTTAGTGAACCAGTCGCATTTCCCCATGGAATTTCTATTGCAAAACCATTGTCGCTATTAGCAAAACTAAAAACGTCTCTTCCAAAATAACCACTTAAGTAAAGTCTGTCCTTATCAGAAACTCTATAGTTAATTTTAGATGTAAGATCATAAAAATAATAACCTGATCCAGCAAAAGGATTAGGTTCTCCAGTTTCTGGGTCAACTCTATCTAAAAATGGTTGAGATAATACATCAATATAAGTTCTTCTTCCTGAAAGAATAAATGAGCTTTTTTCTTTCTGAATAGGACCTTGTAGAGTTAGTCTTGATGATAGAAGTCCTATCCCTCCATCAGCCTCATATTTTTTATTATTTCCATCTTTCATGGTAATATCTAAAACAGAAGACAATCGACCACCATACTCAGCAGGCATACCACCTTTTATAATATTTATATCTTTAATAGCATCAGCATTAAAAACTGAAAAGAAACCAAATAGGTGTGAAGCATTGTATACAACTGCTTCATCAAGTAAAATAAGATTTTGATCAGGACCCCCACCTCTTACATAAAGCCCTGAACTTCCTTCACCATTTGAGGTGATACCTGGAAGTAGCTGAGCTGATTTTAAAACATCAACTTCACCAAGAATTACAGGAAGTTGTTTGATATTACTAACTTCAATTTTTACTTGACTCATATTAGAGCTACTTACATTTTGATCTGATTTTTCACCAGTTACTATTACTTCATCAGTAAGAATTGTATTGCTTTTTAATGAAATATTTAATCTAACATCTTTATTTAGTTCAACCGATTTATTTTGAGATTCTAATCCAATAAATGAATATGTAATGTCATATTTTCCTTTTTTAAGAGTTAAAGAGTAAAAACCATATTGATTTGTTACGGTTCCTTTTAATGAAAGCTTGTCATATATAGATACTCCTATTAAATTTTCACCCGATTCATCATCTTGAACATATCCACTAATAGTGAAACTATTTTGTGAGAATGAATTGAAAAATAATACATTAGCAAGTAAAAGTGTAAAAATTTTAAATTTCATTATATAAGATAATTAAGCAAATATATAGCTTTTTTATAATTTAATTATACAAAAATTTTAAATAAATTATTTAATATTTAATTTATCTTCAATTTCAATTTCAATTTTTTGTGGATTAGGTAACATTCTTTCTTCTAAAATTGAATTTAGGGGAATTGCTGGTAAATTTTCTGATCCAATAACAGATACTGGACTATCTAAATAATTAAAGCAATTTTGACTAATTTTTGATGCTAAGGACTGTGCAAAAGAATTACTAGATGGTTCTTCACTAACCACAATACAGTTACTGTGTATTTTTACTTTTTTATATACATACTTTTCATCTAACGGATAAAGTGTTCTTAAATCTATTATTTCTATTTGGTTATTGAATTTTTTTGCTGCTAATTTTGACCAATATATTCCCATTCCATATGTAATAATACATAGTGAGTTTCCTTCTTTTAAACTCTTTTCACTTGCATTTAAAACTGTCTTTGCAATTCCAAATGGCAAAAGATAGTTATCATCAGGTTCAAGTGTTTTAGTTTCTTCAGTACCTTTCATTTTCCCCCAATATAACCCCTTATGTTCTAGAATTACAACAGGATTTGGATCGTAATATGCAGATTTTATCAATCCTTTTAAATCAGCAGCGTTTGATGGATATGCTATTTTTATTCCATGAATGTTAGTAAGGATTGATTCTACAGATGATGAGTGATATGGACCTCCACTTCCATACGCTCCTGTAGGAACCCTAATTATACAGCTTACAGGCCATTTTCCATTAGAAAGATAGTAAGACCTACTTACCTCAGTAAATAATTGATTTAATCCTGGCCATATATAGTCAGCAAATTGTATTTCAACTATGGGTTTTAATCCTAATGCTGACATTCCTACAGTGCTACCAATTATAAATGCTTCTTGAATTGGAGTATTAAATACTCTATTATCTCCAAAGTTTTCTCCTAGAGTTGCCGCTTCTCTAAAAACTCCACCTAATCTTTTTCCTACATCTTGACCATAAAGTAGGCACTCTTTGTGTTTTGTCATTAATTCTTTAATTGCACAAATACCAGCATCAACCATAAAAATAGGCTCTGTATTATCTTTACTTACAAGTTTTGTTTCTTTAAGATTTTCTGTTGGTGCAAATTTATGATCAAATAAATCATCTGCTTTAGGTTCATCAGCTTCTAATGCTCTTTTAAATTCTTGTTGAATTTCATCTTTGATTTTTGCTTCTATTGATATTAATTCTGCATCATCAAAATTTTGACTCACTAATAACTTTTTAATTTTTGGAAATGGATCTTGTTTTAATGCTTTTTCTAAATCATCTCTATACCACTCCATTCTAACTCCAGAAGTATGGTGATTTAATAAAGGAACTTTAGCATGAACTAAAATTGGAATTTTTTTATCTCTTATTTCAGTTATTGCTTTAGAAATTGTATTGTATGATANTTGAAAATCACTACCATCTATTGAATAGCTTTTTATTCCAAAACCTTTGGCATATNTTGCNGCATCAACAGCTCTAGTNTCAGATGCATGNGCNGATATATCCCATTCATTATCTTGNACNAAATAAAGAATTGGAAGTTGTTTAAGAGATGCCATTTGAAATGCTTCTGCAACCTCACCNTCAGTNATTGATGCATCTCCAAATGAACAAACAACAACTGGTTTTTTATTTAAAGAGGTGTCCTTAAAATTATTATCATATTTATATTTCAGTCCAAGTGCAATTCCTGTAGTTGGAATTGCTTGCATTCCAGTAGCTGAAGATTGATGAATAATCTTAGGCATATCATCTCTATTTAAGGATGGATGGGAGTAATATGTTCTCCCACCAGAAAATGGATCTTCTTTTTTACACATTAGTTGAAGCATTAGCTCATATGGTGTTATGCCAATACCAAGAAGAATTGAGTCATCTCTGTAATATGGTGAAACCCAATCATATTCTTTTAATTGTAATGCTAATGCTAATTGAATTGCTTCATGCCCTTTTGATGTAGCATGTACATATTTAGAGGTTATCTCTTTATTTTTTTCATAAATATCACTTAATGCTCTAGCACTACACATTAGTGAATATGCTTTTTTTAGTATTTCTTTAGATATTTTTTTTGACACTTATTTGCTTTTGAATCTTGCAATAGCATTTTTTGTAAAATCAGATAACACAAGTTGTCCACTGTATTCAGCTCTTTTTTCTAATAATTCATCCCAATTATCAGTGTTAGACCAAATAACTTCTTTAAGCTTTTTCATTGCCTCAGGATTTGAATTTGTTAAATTTTCCGCTAGTTTATTAATTCCTTGATCCATTTCTTCGTTCGTATCATAAACTTCTGAGAATATGCCTTTTTCTCTTGCCCAAGAGGCAGTAAACCATTTAGTTGCATTTATTGATAATGTTGAATATGCTGAAATACTAGATTTTTTTTCTACAGCCGGTCCAACTACAAAAGGCCCAATACCAACTGCTAATTCACTAAGTTTAATAGATGCANATTTTGTAGCAAAACAATAGTCTCCGGCACATGCCATACCNACACCACCACCTACAGCTTTTCCTTGAACTCTACATATTATTAATTTAGGNCATTTTCTACATGCNTTAATAACATTTGCAAATCCCATAAAAAACTTTTTACCATCACTAAAATTATTAATATTTGACAGTTCATCAAATGATGCACCAGCACAGAAAGTTCTGTCTCCTTTGCTTTTTAGTATAATAACTTTTATTTTATCATTTGTTCCAGCTTTAGAAATTGTACTCGCAAGTTTACTTAGTATTTCTGAAGGAAGAGAATTACTTTGAGGATGAAAGAATTCAATAGTTCCAATATTATTTTNTATTTCTANCGTTACTGATCCTTGCATTTATTTGATAATGTATTTTTTTTCTACTAATCCATTTTCATATCTTATAATATTTAAGTCTTTNGAGTTTNCTTTTTTCTTTTTACCAAGAATATCAAATATTCCAATGATTTTTGAATTTAGATGATTTGTATTGTTTTCTATTCCAACTGGTGGTGGGCAAGGAGGTGAAACTGCAGAATCTACCTGAACATCTTTGGTAATAGTATCTGTACATACTTGACCATTATATTCTTCTGAAACAATAAAAGTGACAGGATTTAANCCAGCATAGTTAAAAGTAGCAGTACAATTTGGATTTACTGCATTTGGNGGGTTTGCATCTCCAAAAATATAAAACCAACTACCATTATTTAATGGAGGTGTGCCNTCTCCAGGAGAAGACACATCTACGAAATTTGTTGGATCACCTATACANACTATATCAAAGAAAAAATCTGCAACTGGTGGACAGTAAATTTCAATATTAATTGTTGTGTCATCTGAGATTCCATCTATATCAGTTACAGTTAAAGTAATATCATATGTTCCACATTGACTAAATATATAATCTCCATTTTGCTGAGTTGAATAAGTAATTCCATTATACTGCCAATCCCAAGATGCTATTGAAGAATTGGTATTTGGATCTGGAGTTGAAAAATCTGAAGGTGTAAATGTGCTACCTAAGCAAACTGGATTAAAAATAAAACTTGCTGTTGGTCCACTTTGAGACCATAACAAACATGGTGTCATCAATANTATTATTAATATTTTTTTCATAATTATTTATTTTTTATCATAGTTAAAATAGTAGCTAGCATAACTGTTTCATTTTCATCATCATAAACATCTACTAAGAATTTTACTATTCCTTTTGCCACATCTTCTTCATCTTTTTTTTCTTGACTGATTTTCTCTTTTGCTGTAAATTTAACTCCAATAGTCATCCCTGGATAAACCGGTTTTATAAATCTACACTCATCAATTCCATAATTTAATAATACNGGACCCTTTNCGGGATCAACAAATAAACCAGCAGCTTTTGAAAGAATAAAATATCCGTGAGCAACTCTTTCAGTAAAGATAGTTCCTTCTAATGAATTTTCATCCATATGTGCATAAAATTTATCTCCACTAAGATCAGCAAAATTTTCAATATCATCTAAGGTTACGGTATGTTGATCGGTTATTACAGTGTCACCTATCTCAATTTCTTCAAAATGTTTACGAAAGACGTGAGGACCATCTGTATTTTGTGATGCACCTACTTGATATTGTTTTGTAATCGCAGTAATTGCAGTTGGATGGCCTTGAATAGCAGTTCTTTGCAAATAATGCTTAATTCCTCTTATTCCACCCATTTCTTCACCTCCACCAGCTCTTCCTGGTCCTCCATGTGTAAGTAATGGCATTGGAGAGCCATGTCCAGTACTTTCTTTTGCACAAGCTTCATTTAGAACTANTATTCTTCCATGCATGTTAGCAGCTCCTATAACAAAACGATTTGCAGTTTGCATATCATTAGTAACAATTGAAGAAACTAAAGACCCTTTACCCATTCTGCTAAGTTCAATTGCTTCATCAAGAGTTTTATACGGCATTATTGTAGATACTGGTCCAAAAGCCTCAACATCATGACAATCTGTATTTGTAAAAGGATTTTTATTAATAAATAGGGTAGGAGAAATAAAGGCTCCTTTTTCTTTTTCTGCACCTATTAACTCAAGTTCATTATTACCAAATACTATTTCTTGAGAATTACTGAGCAAATTAATTTTTTCTGAAACTTCCTTTAATTGATCTAATCCAGCTAAACTCCCCATTCTTACTCCTTCTATTTGAGGATCCCCAATAGTTGTTTTTAATAACCTACTGCATATTGCTTTATTTACATCTTCTAATAATTCTTCGGGAACAATTATTCTTCTTATTGCAGTACATTTCTGACCAGCTTTTACTGTCATTTCTTTTTGAACTTCTTTAACAAAAATATCAAATTCTACTGTTCCTGGAACAGCATCTTTAGCAAGTACAGAGCAGTTTAATGAATCAGCTTCCATATTAAANGAAACAGCTTCATCAACTATTTTTGGATGNGATTTTAATTTTTTTCCTGTTGAAGCGCTTCCAGTAAAAGTAACAACATCTTCCGATGATATATNATCAAGTATTCCTCTTGCNCTTCCACAGATTAACTGTAAACAACCNTCAGGTAATATCTTTGAATCTATTATNTCTTTAAACATTACTTGAGTAAGATATGATGTTACTGTGGCTGGTTTAACAATTGCAGGCATNCCTGCCATAAGATTTACAGCAATTTTCTCTAACATTCCCCATATTGGAAAATTAAAAGNATTTATATGAANTGCTACACCATGTTTAGGAACCATAATATGGTGTCCAATAAANGTTCCATTTTTTGATAAGTTTGCGGCAGTTCCCTCAACATGATATGGAAGATCNGGAAATTGTCTTCTTAGCGAAGCATTGGCAAATAGATTTCCAATTCCNCCTTCAATATCNATCCAAGAATCAATTTTAGTTGCACCACTAAGATAACTTACTGGATAGAATTGTTTTTTTTTAGCATGAAGNTGCAGAGCAAGTTTTTTTAACATTAACCCTCTTTCTTGGAAAGTCATCNTTCTTAGAACNTCGCTTCCAGTTCCTCTTGCATAATNCATCATCTTGGAAAAATCTAAACCATNNGAAGAGACTACACCAATTTTTTCTCCATTTACTGCATTGTATAAAGATGTCCCATCTCCATCACCTCTTACCCAACTACCAAAAGCGTAGTTTTCAAAGTTTTTTATTTTGTTTTTTTCCAAGTTTTAAAAATATTTTTTTGTTTTTCTTTTCTATTTTTTTCTATCTCTTTTAAAGGTTTACATTCCTTCATNAAGGTATAGCATTCGTTAGGTAAATCTTGATATAATTCTGTTCCTTTAGTTTTCCAACTTATCATCTCATCAGAAACTTCACCTTTAATGATAGCAGGATTTCCAACTACTATTTTTCTATTTGGAATATTCATTTCCCCCTTTATAAAGCATAATGCNCCAATAATACATTCATCACCAATATTACAATCGTCCATTATTACTGAATTCATGCCAACTAAAGTGTTTNTGCCAATATTTGCACCATGAATTATTGCACCATGTCCAATATGTGCNTTTTCNTNAAGAATTACATCTTTTCCAGGAAAAATATGAATTGTACAATTATCTTGAACATTACACCCATCTTTTATTGTAATTTTCCCCCAATCTCCTCTNATTGATGCTCCNGGTCCTATATATACTTTTTTACCAATTATNACATTACCAATTATTGTTGCTTCTTTGTGAACAAATGANGAAGGGTCAATAACAGGCCTATATCCATTGAATTCATAAATCATATTATACNTTTTCAATTATTGTNGCATATCCTTGACCTAAACCAACACACATTGTTATCAATGCATANTTTTTATTTTGCTTGTGTAACTCAATTGCAGCNGTGTGAATAATTCTTGTTCCGCTAACTCCTAAAGGATGACCNATTGCAATNGCNCCTCCATTTGGGTTGATTCTTGGGTCATTATCATCTAAACCCCATTCTCTAATACATGCTAATGCTTGAGCAGAAAATGCTTCATTNAGCTCTATNATATCNATATCCTCCATNTTTAAACCTGCTTTTTNTAATGCTTTATTTGAAGCTTTTACAGGACCTATCCCCATAATTCTAGGTTCAACACCCACCACGGCTGANCTTATAATCTTNGCTATNGGNGATAAATTATTTTCTTTAANNCCATTTTNTGATGCTAAAAGCATTGCNGCAGCACCATCATTTAANCCAGANGAGTTTCCAGCTGTTACAGTNCCACCTTCTTTTTTNAATGCTGTTCTNANTTTTGCTAAAACTTCAACTTTAGTATTTCCCTTNATAAATTCATCGTGTTCAAATAAAATAGGTTCTTTTTTTCTTTGAGGTATTTCAACNGGAACTATTTCTTCAGAAAGTCTTCCTNATGATTGAGCTTTATATGCTTTTAATTGGGAATGGTAAGCAAAATTATCTTGATCTTCTCTTGAAATATTATACTTTTCAGCAAGGTTTTCTGCAGTTGTNCCCATACCATCAACNCCATATAACTCTTTCATNTTTGGATTAATAAATCTCCATCCAAATGATGAATCAAACATTTGNGCATCTCTACCAAATGCTTTAGAAACTTTTGAAATAACCCATGGTCCTCTAGTCATATTTTCNATACCNCCAGCAATAAAAAGATTTCCATCACCNGNNTNNATTGCTCTATGGGCATTAATAANNGCAGACATTCCNGAAGCACANAGTCTNTTTATAGTTTCACCNGGAACAGAAAATGGNANTCCAGCTAATAAACTTGCCATCCTTGCAATNTTTCTATTGTCTTCACCAGCTTGATTNGCACAACCTAAAATTACATCATCGATTTTAGANGGTTCAATTTTTGTTCTTTTTATAAGTTCTCGAATTGGTATTGCTGCTAAATCATCTGTTCTAATATCCTTTAGTGTTCCTCCAAAATTTCCTATTGGAGTTCTAATAGAATCTATTATATATGTATCCATTATATCCATTCTTTGTTTGAAATATATACAGTACCTTTAAAGAAGGCAACTTTCTCTTGTTCTTGGTTTAAGATATTAATTGAATATATTCCAGTTTTATTATTAAGGTTAATCTCATGCGTTTCAGCAACTAATGTATCATTAATATTCACTTTTTTGGTATGCGAAATTGATGTTTCTATTGATAAAGCTTTTTTTCCATTAGAATTTGAAGCAAAAGCTAATGCACTATCTGCAAGAGAGTAACAAATACCTCCGTGAGCCAATTCAAAACCATTAGTCATTTCTTTAGATATTTTCATTTGTAATTTACAATATCCTTTTTTTACTTCTAAAATTTCTATTCCTAACCATTTACTAAATGCGTCATTATGAATCATTTTATTTACAATTTCTAAAGGCTTTAGCATTAGTAAAACTTAATGTTTTCTTTTGTCATTTTTCTTAAAATAGGAGAGGGTCTATATCTATCTTCACAATATTTATTATAAAGTGTTTCTAATATTTTAAATATTGTATCAACACCAATTTCATCTGCCCATTTTAATAATCCTTTAGGATAATTCACTCCTTTTGTCATTGCTAAATCTATATCTTTTTTTGAGGCAATATTTAAATAATATGCATCCGCAGCTTCATTGACAAGCATAGCAAGTATTCTCAAAACAATATTTTTTCCTAGCTCTCTATTTTTAGAAATATTTTTTTGACTTTCATCTGTGTATTTATAGAATCCTCTTCCAGTTTTTCTTCCTAAGTAGCCAGCTTCCATCAGTCTTTTTTGAGTAAATGATGGCTTATATCTTTGATCAAAATAAAATTCTTCAAAAACAGTTTTGGTTACAGTATAGTTTATGTCATTTCCTATAAAATCCATTAATTCAAACGGTCCCATTCTAAAACCACCAATTTCTTTCATTGCCCAGTCAATAGTTTCAAAATTAGCTAATCCTTCTTCAAAAATTCTTATTGCTTCTCCATAGAATGGTCTTGCAACTCTATTAACTATAAATCCTGGAGTATCTTTTGTTGT
>NZHS01000023.1 GCA_002689735.1 Flavobacteriales bacterium
TAATAACACCACCAGATATTACTTCTCAAATATTGGTTTCTTTCCCCTTAATAATATTATATGAGATTAGTATTAGAATTTCTAGAGCAGTAATAAAACGAAATAATTTATGATTTTAAGAACAGATAAAATTTATAAATACTACAACAAAAAACCAGTTGTTAATGGAGTGTCAATTGAATTAAGGCAAGGTGAAATTGTAGGTTTACTTGGTCCTAATGGTGCGGGAAAGACAACAACATTTTATTCTATTGTAGGATTAATTAAGTCAAATAAAGGAGCTGTTTTTTTAAATGATATAGATATTACATCACAGCCGATGTACAAACGTGCTCAAATGGGGATTGGATATTTGCCTCAGGAAGCATCAGTGTTTAGAAGTATGAGTGTTGAGGATAATATAAAATCGGTTCTTGAGATGACCAAACTAACAAAAGAGCAGCAATATGAAAAATGTGAGCAGCTTATAGAAGAATTTGGTTTAACAAAGTTTAGAAAAAATATAGGAAATTTACTTTCTGGAGGTGAAAGAAGAAGAACAGAAATCGCTAGGGCCTTAGCAACCGAACCAAAGTTTATTTTGTTAGACGAACCATTTGCTGGAGTTGATCCAATTGCAGTGGAGGATATTCAAAATATTGTACAAAAATTAGTTAAAAAAAATATTGGAGTTTTAATTACCGATCATAATGTACANGAAACTTTATCNATNACAGACAGAGCNTATTTGCTTTTTGAAGGAGCTGTATTAAAGCAAGGATCTTCTGAGGATTTAGCTTCAGATGAAAAAGTTAGGAAATTATATTTGGGGAAAAATTTTGAGTTAAGAAGGTAGTTTTAAACTTCAGATAATTCAAATGAGTAAGATTCCATAATTTGATTACAAAGCATTTTTTGACAAGCAGTTTCAACTTTTTGGCTAGCTAAATCTGCATTTTCAGCGTCTATCTCTAAAGTAATATGCTTGCCAATTCTAACATTGGTAATTTCTGAAAGCTGTACGTTTTTCATACTAGCGCTCACTGCCTTTCCTTGAGGGTCAAGAAGTGATTTGAGTGGCATTATGTCAATTTCTGCTTTAAATCTCATAATAGATTATTTATTATTGATAATATTANGTACAAAACTACAATAAAAGGTATTGCAGCCAAATTAAAAAAGAACAATAATATTAATGAAGATATCAACATAAACAGTCTGATTATATTTAATTGGCTGGATATATTTTCTTGAAAATTTACTTTTATTGAAAATAAGTTTAATTTACTTATCATTAATATTGAAAGAACTAACGAGATAANACATAAAGAATATGTNTTGCTAAAAATAGAGTTGAAAATTTCTGATTTAATAAGTGGAATTGAGGCGATAAAAATTGCCGTCATAGGAGTTGGAAGTCCAATGAATGAATCCTTTTGATTTTTATCAATATTAAAATTTGCTAACCTTANGGCGGCAAATATTGGTATTAGAAAAGCAATTAAAGAGATNCTTGAGAATGGAGTTTGAAAAGGNAATTCACCAAATAATTGAGTTGCATTGCTAGCATTTATAAGTTTAAATAAGATAAAAGAAGGAGCAAGTCCTGATGTTATTAAATCAGCTAAACTGTCTAGTTGTAATCCAAATTCATTTTCAATTTTTAAGAGTCTTGCAAAGAATCCGTCAAAAAAATCCATAAAAATTCCTAGAAAAATAAAAAGTGCAGCAAGGCTTAATTGATTGTTAAATGTTAAAATAATTGAAAGTATTCCANANCATAGATTAGCGATAGTTATGTAATTTGGGATATTTCTAATTATTGCATTCATATAAGCAAAAATATGATAATATTTGTAATCGCTATGAAAAACTATTTGCTTGCCATTTTATCGGGATTACTACTAAGCTTTGCATGGCCAATTGATGGTTTTACCTATTTAATCTTTTTTTCATTTGTTCCATTGTTTTTTATTCAAAAAGACTTGAAGGAGTCAAATAAAAAGTCGCGATTGAGATTTTTCTTTTTTTCATATTTAGCTTTCTTTATTTTCAACATAATCACCACTTATTGGGTGTATTTTGCAAGTCCATTTGGATCAATTGCAGCCTTTATTTTGAATTCTCTATTCATGGCTTTGATTATGTTGTTTTTTTATGTTTCAAAGCAAAAATTAGGCGCAAGAATTGGATATCTATCGCTAATAGTTTTTTGGATTTCTTTTGAGTATCTTCATTTAAACTGGGATCTTTCTTGGCCTTGGCTAACACTTGGTAATTGTTTTTCTGAGACTTTATTTCTTATTAATTGGTATGAATATACTGGAGTTCTTGGAGGTACATTTTGGATTCTTTTTGTAAATATTTTGTTTTATGAGTTGTTGATTTCTANCAATAAAATTAAAAGTTCTTTTCACTTTTTACTGGCTCTTGTGTTGCCAATATTATTATCACTAAATATTTNGAAAAATAAATCTATTGATATAAAAGANTATCTTAATGTTGTTGTTGTTCAACCAAATATTGATCCCTATNATGAAAAGTTTCAGCTTAGTTATAAAGATCAATTATCAGAATTCATAAAGCTTGCTCGCACAAAGATTGATTCTAATACTGAGNTTTTAGTTGGTCCTGAAACTGCATTGCAAGAGAGTATTTGGGAATCNAAAGTNGATTATACAGAGAGTGTTGAGGCNTTTAAAAATTTACAAGAAGAATTTCCAAAATTAAACATTCTTGTTGGAGCAACTACATTCAAATTATTTAAGGATGGAGAGGAGAAAACATCTACTGCTCGCCAATTTAGAAAAGAAGAATTATGGTATGATGNATATAATTCTGCAATTTTTATCTCAGATNATCAAGAGGTTTCTATTTATCATAAAACTAAGCTGGTTCCAGGAGCAGAGAAAATACCTTTTCCGTATTTATTAAATAATTTTTCAGCTCTATCTGTTGATCTTGGTGGAGTAAGTGGTTCTTTAGGTAGTGAAAATAGTATAGAAAATTTTGAAGTTAAGGATAAAAAAATTCTGCCATTAATATGCTATGAATCTATATATGGCGATATAAACACAGGTAAATATTTTGATATTATTACTATAATAACCAATGATGGTTGGTGGAAAAATACAGCCGGATATAAGCAACATTTTAGTTATTCCAAACTACGAGCTATTGAACAAAAAAGAGCTGTAGTNAGATGTGCTAATACGGGTATTTCTGGTTTTATAAATCCATTGGGAGAGGCTGGAGAGATTGCAAAATGGGATGAGAANAAGGTAATAAAGTCACAGGTTGCAATTTGCAACACTGTAACTTTTTATAATCAATTTGGAGATTATTTAGGAAGGATATCNNCCTTTATAAGTTCTATTTTTATCTTAATGATTTTTGTTAAATCNAAAGTTAAATAANTATTCGTCAGAATTATNTTCATCANCAACCATAATAATTTTCTGATCACCTTCTTCAAAAATAATTNTTCCTTCTGATAGTAAANTATCTCCAGCTAAATCGCTAATTACTTCTAAGTCTGCTGCCATNGCAGCCATACCNATATTTGGATCTTTTACATTAAATGATGAGGCTTCTTGTATCTGATGGTCATGATTTAGATTAAAACCATCATTTACATCTGAATTTACATTACTAATATTAAAGTCTGTTGATGTTGTGTTTAGTGAGCTAAGTACAATTAGTACAATAGCCAGTACTCCTAATCCCCATGTTAGAGGTGTTTCAATATTTTTCATAGATTATGTTTTTTGTTTTTGTTATCGCTAATTTAACGAAATATTTTTTGGCTAATTATTTGCTCTTATAAAAAGGCTTATTAAATCTTATATGTTTAAGCTAGCTTCTTAACTTTTTAGGAATTTTACAAACCGGAATAGGAATCATCTTGTGTTTGTTAGCTAGATTAAATTTTTTGAAAATATTCATTATTTTTTCTTCTTTCTGAGAAAGCTCTTGCTTGTTGATGTTTTTCATAGCCCACTCTAANTCNTCATAAGTTGCGCCAATCTGCTCTTCATCAGTTTGATTGTTATCCCAAAGGCCATCAGTAGGAGGGGCTATTAGAATTTCATTTATTATTTCAAGCTCTTTTCCAATAATAAAAACCTCAGATTTTAATAGATCCGCTATAGGACTTATGTCAACACCACCATCGCCATATTTTGTATAAAAGCCAATACCAAAATCTTCTACTTTATTTCCAGTTCCAGCTACCAAATAATTATTGATTTGGGCNTGATAATATAGAGTAGTCATTCTTAATCTTGAACGAGTATTAGCTAAAGCAAGATTTGCANCTTTAGTTTCTGCGTTTGATATTTTTTTAAAGCTTTCAAAAATATCTGTTAAATCTATTTCAGCAGAGCTTACATTTTCATACTTTTTTTCNAGCCATTTTATATGTTTTTTACCTCTTGAAACTTGCTTTATGTTTTGATGAATTGGCATCTCAAGACAAAGTAATGGTAGCTTAGTTTGTGCTAATATAGTTGAGGTTACTGCAGAGTCAATGCCGCCTGATATTCCAATAATAAATCCCTCAGTTTTTGAAGTTTTATTATAAGAAATTATCCATTTCTTGATATGATCAATAGTTTCTTTTGTTTTCATAAGCTTGTTGCAAATGTACGAGATTATTATCTTTGTTTATATGAGATATTTCACAACAATCTTTGTTTTACTTCTTTTTGCATGTAGTTTAAATAAAGACGATATAAATAACATTGATATTTTTCGTTTTGAAAATCAAATTTTTCAAACTAACGGTTCTAATATTGTTGCTGACAGGTTNGAGTGGGAAGGTGAGNTTGGTTCTTTTGCTTTTTCTTATTATAATTTTCTTTTCAATTCCAATAATGACACTGTAATTAATAATCAAATTTTATCATTTATTAATAATGATGATATGAGAGAGGTTTATGACACTATTAATCTAAGATTTTCTTCTATTTCTAATTTAAAAAATGATTTAGGTAATTCTCTATATAATTTTAAGAACTTATTTTCTGAGTATCCTACTCCTAATATTATTACAATGTTTAGTGGTTTTAATTATGGAGTAATTGTTGAAGACTCTNTTNTTGCTATTGGTTTAGATTTTTANCTTGGAAAAAATAGTATTTTTTATCAAAGACTTGGTGATCCAGAGTATTTGCGTTTCCAAAAGCAAGCAAGATTTATTACTCCAAATATTTTAGAAGCTTGGTATGATAGTTTTTTTAGTTTTACTAATAANCGAACTAATTTNNTATCAGAATTAATATATAAAGGAAAAATAATGTATTTAATTTCTAATACGCTTGAGAATTTTTATCTTCAAGATCAATTAAGATTTAGCAAAACTGATTTAGAATGGTGTGATGAAAATGAATCATCTATTTGGGCCTTTTTAATAGANAATGANGTATTGTTTTCAAGTAGAGAAAAAGAATATAGATCATACCTTAATCATGCTCCTTTTTCAAAAGGAATGACACAAGAATCACCATCAAGGATAGCTTACTATATTGGATATAAGATTGTTGAGAAATACATGAAAAATAATAATGANGTTTCTATTAAGGAGCTTATGTTTGAGGAAGATTTTATGAAAATACTAACTAAATCAAAATACAAACCATAGAATGAAAAAAATATTAAAATTTGAAGTAACACTTGATGAAAATAATCTTCCTGAAGGGATTGATATGTTGGGAGATGAGGTTGATGATAGTAGTATAAATTTAAAAGCTCTTATGATTGCGGCCTGGGATTCTAAAAAGAAAGAAACATTAAGAGTAGATATATGGACAAAGGATATGCCTGTTAACGATATGTTTATTTTGTATCATCAAAATATGATGGGTATGGCTACATCTTTAGAAAAATCTACNGGTGAGGGGAAATTAGCAGAAGGTTTAAGAGATTATTGTGCCTTCTTTGCTGAAAAAACTAAGATTCTTGGCTAGTTTTAAAATCNTTATTTAACTCTGAGATATAATTTAATAATTCTTTTAATCCAGTTCTTTTTATTGAAGACGTCATAAAATGCNTCGGAAGGCTTTCCCAATCATTTAGCATTGTAGCTTTNAACTGATTAAAATTCTTTGCAAGCGTNCTTCTTCCTTGTTTGTCAGTTTTAGTAAATACCATTGCAAATGGGATATTATTCTCAGCTAAAAACTGCATGAANTCATTGTCAATTGCCTGTAAGTCATGTCTAGAGTCAATTAATACAAACAAGCAAATTAAATTTTTTCTATTAAGCAGATAGTCATTTATCATTTTATGAAATCGTGCTCTTAAGACCTTAGAGGTTTTTGCATAGCCATAGCCAGGAAGATCGACCATAAACCAATCTTCATTTATTAAAAAATGATTTATTAANTGTGTTTTTCCGGGTTTACCAGAAATTTTAGCAAGAGATTTATTGTTTGTGAGAGCATTTATTAGACTTGATTTCCCAACATTTGATCTACCAATAAATGCATATTCAGCTTTATTTTCATTTGGGCAGAGTTTGTAATTAGTATTACTAATAACAAAAGAAGCCTTTTTGATGATCATGCTAAATGTTACTCTTGAGCCATTTTGAGACTATGTCACTAAATTCCTTTGGATGTTCCCACATTGGGGCATGTCCACATTTGTCTACCCAGAATAAAGATGAATTTGGTAATAGTGTATTGAATTCTTCAGCAACGTGAGGGGGGGTTACTTTATCATATTTTCCCCAGATTAAGCAGGCAGGAAGATTCATTTTAGGTAAATCTTTCGCCATATTATGTCTTATTGCTGATTTAGCAAATGCTAAAAGTCTTATTGTAGATTCTCTTTNATTTGCAATATCAAATACTCTATCTACCAAGTCTTTTGTCGCTACTTTAGGATCGTAGAAAACTTCTTCAGTCTTTACTCTTATGTAATCATAATCTCCTCTTCTAGGAAATGAATTTCCAAAAGCACTTTCGTATAAGCCAGAGCTGCCAGTTAAAATTAAGGATTCTACTTTTTCAGGATACATTTTTGTAAAAATAAGACCTATATGGCCACCCATTGAATTNCCTAAAAGCGAAGCTTTTTCAATNNCTAAATGATTCATAAATTTTAGAAGATATTCAGCTTTGTTTTTTACAGAACATTTTAAATATGGAGTTTCAAATAATTTTAAATCTAAGCCATAAACTTTATAGTCATTAGAAATGAAATCTACCATCTCTCCAAAATTCTCCACTCCACCCATTAACCCATGAAGTAAAATAATAGGTTGTCCTTTACCTTTTTCTAAATATGTGAATCCACCTGAAGAATTAACCATAGTTTTTTTTTGGGATATACAAAGTAACGAAAATTATAATTAAAGCCAATTCACAACTTATATTGTTTGATTTCTAAATATGTGGTAAAAGTTATCAACAAAGTGGGGTAAAGTGGTAAATAGTGGGGTTATTTATTATATTTACANTTATGATTAACATTTTAGGTACATATGAATGCAAAGCAGATTCTAAGGGAAGAATTATGTTGCCTGCTCCACTTAAAAAACAAATTTCTTCCGTCATTNCTGATGGTTTTGTTGTAAAACGTAGTGTTTTTAATAAATGCTTAGAGATACATCCAATGTCTGAGTGGAATAAAATTGTTAATCAGGTCAANCAATTGAATCGNTTTATTAAGAAGAATAATGATTTNATAAGATCATATATGTCAGGTTTAAAAATTGTAAATCTTGATAGCTCTTCAAGAATCTTAATACCTAAAGATTTAATTGTATTTGCTGGATTAGAAAAGCAAATTGTATTGTCTTCTTCAGTTAATATAATTGAAGTTTGGGATAAAAAAGAATATGAAATTTCAGTATCTAAATCTCTTAAGAATTTTGGTGATTTAGCTGAAGAAGTTATGGGTGATAATAGTTATCTGTCAGATNATGACATACCATAANCCTGTATTGCTATCTGAAAGTATTAATGGTTTAAATATAAAACCAAATGGAGTTTATGTTGACGTAACATTTGGAGGAGGAGGGCATTCAAAAGAAATAATTAAAAATATAAAAGACGGCTTCCTTTTTTCATTTGATCAAGATGAAGATGCATTTAAAAATAAGCTGCCAAATCTTAATTTTAAACTNATAAGATCCAACTTCAAATACATTAAGAATTTCCTAAAATTAGAAGGGATTACAAAAATAGATGGGNTGATAGCTGATCTTGGGNTTTCATCACATCAAATCGATNTACCTAAAAGAGGTTTCGCNTATAAATTTAATTCTTCATTAGATATGAGAATGAACAATTCTAGTGGTCTCACTGCAATTAATGTTGTTAATGAATATACGCAAAAAGAATTGTCGGATGTTTTTTTTTATTACGGAGATTTTAAAGATTCTAAAAAAATTGCTAAGCAAATCTTTAATAAAAGAAATGAAAAGGAAATTATATTGACCTATGATCTTGTTGCTGCATTAGAAGGTTTATTCTCTGAAAAAAATAAAAACAAATATCTCGCAAGAATTTTTCAAGCAATTAGAATAGAGGTGAATGATGAAATTAATTCTCTTAAAAAATTACTAAATGATGCAACTAAATTATTAAAGAGTGAAGGAAGGCTTGTTGTTATTTCTTATCATTCTTTAGAAGATAGACTTGTTAAGAACCTCATAAATAAGGGAAGTATTGATGGTAAAAGTAATCAGGATTTTTTTGGAAAAGTTACAAAGATATATACACCAATTAATAAAAGAGTGATTATTCCAAATGATGAAGAAAGTAAAAAAAATAAACGCTCAAGAAGCGCCAAATTACGAATAGCTGAAAAAATATAAATGAGTATTAAAAAAAATAAAACATCGATTTTATCAATTTTAAAAGGAGATTTCTTTTCAAAAACTCAAAACAAAAAGTATGTTCCGTTTTTATTTCTCATTGTTTCTCTGCTCTTAATAAATATTAGAATGACATTCCATGCTGAAAGTTTACAGCGTAAATCTGTAAATCTTGAATATGAGGTTGCTGATCTTAGATTAAGATATATAACAACAAAATCTCAACTAATGAGCATTTATAAGAGGTCTATTATTGAAGAAATGGTTTCAAATCAAGGATTACAAACTTCCTTAACTCCAGTTTATATTATTGATGTCAATGAAAAATAAAGTTAATTACAGAGTTATTTCACTTTACGTCTTTATGTGCGTAATTGCTGTTGTTGTTGTATCAAAAATTTTAGTAATACAAAGACTCAATCAAGAAATAAGTAGTGTAAANCTTCCAAAATTATTTAAGATAGAAGCTCCTAGGGGAAACATATTTTCTGATGATGGTTCATTATTAGCAATATCAATGCCATTGTACAATGTTTTTNTAGATCTAAGTGTAATAGATGAGCANTTATTTGATNATGATATAANCAATTTGTCACAATCATTATCAATACTTTTTAAAGACAAATCTGCTAANGAATATGAGCAGTATTTGCGCGATTCTANGTCTAAAAAAAGAAATAAATATGTAAAGCTCAGAAATAAGGTTTCTCATAATGAACTTACTATGCTAAAGAGTTTTCCAATTTTAAAACTTGGGAAAAATAGAGGTGGTTTAATTGCNGAAGAACGTCCAAATAGAGAAAACCCATTTGGATTATTAGCAAGAAGAACAATAGGAGTTTTAAGAGAGTCAAATCCAATAGGATTAGAGCGTGCTTACAATAAAACTTTATCTGGAACTGATGGATTACAATTAAAACAAAGAGTTGGTAAAAGTTTTTGGAGAAACGAAGAGTCAGATCTAAATTCATTACCAAAATCTGGAAATGATATTGTAACCACCATTAATATTGATATGCAAGATGTGACTGAAAAGGCTCTTAAAAGTGCATTAAGATTTCATGATGCAGATTGGGGAACTGCTATATTAATGGAAGTAGAATCTGGACATATAAAAGCAATTGCAAATTTAAAATATGAAGATGGTGATTTTGATGAACACTATAACCACGCAATTGCAGAACATTCAGAGCCAGGATCCACTTTCAAGTTAGCTTCGATTCTAGCTGGATTAGAAGATGGTTTTTATTCTCTTTTAGACTCAGTTGATACAGAAGACGGAACTCATCAATTTTATGACAAAACAATGAGAGATTCCAAAAAAGGAGGTTATGGAAAAATATCAATTGGAGATNCATTCGTACAATCATCAAACGTAGGTATTTCTAAAGTAATTAATAGATCTTATANAGATAAGCCTCAAGACTTTNTAGATAGGATATATAAAATGGGATTATGTACTCCATTGGATCTTGAATTACCATATCCAAATAGTTTATTGATTAAACAACCAGGAAGTCCTGGNTGGTCTGGTGTTACATTACCTTGGATGTCTATTGGCTATTCTTTGCGATTAACTCCTTTACATATTTTAACTTTTTATAATGCTATCGCTAATAATGGGGTTATGGTTTCTCCACTGTTTACAACACAGATTTTAAAGGATGGTAAAAAAGTATCTGAACACTCAAAAAAAATTATAAATCCNGCAATATGTTCAAAATCATCAATTGTTCAAATTATNCCATACCTAATTGATGTAGTTGAAAAAGGAACAGCGAAATCTATTAGAACTAGAAAATATAAGATTGCTGGAAAAACAGGTACAACTTTATTAGCATATGGAGAAAAATCAGANGANAATATAAAACAATATCAAACTTCNTTTGTCGGTTTTTTTCCAGCTGAAAATCCAAAGTATTCTTGTATGGTTGTTGTAAATAACCCAAAAGAAAACGGATTTTANGGAGGTAATGTTTCAGCTCCGGTTTTTAAAGAAATTTCAGATAAANTTTTTGCTGCNGATATTTCTATTCATAATTCAATTTTAATTGCAGAACAAANAANGGATACTCCCAANTTATCTCAAGGNAAAACTGAGGATATGAGTAAATTATTAGATAATTTATCTCTTGAATATGAAAAAACAAAATCTAATTGGATGGTTCCATCATATTCTAGTAAGAAGATAAGTTTGGAAAGAAGAAGTATTGAGAAAGATTTTGAAGAAGGTTTAATGCCAAATTTNTTTGGCATGAATTTATTAGACGCTGTTTATCTTTTAGAAAATGCTGGATTAAAAGTTGAGATTAAAGGTAAAGGTCATATTGTNAATCAATCTATAAAAAAAGGAGATCGGTTTTTGGCTGATCAAAAAATAAGTTTAATCGCATCAATATGAAACTTGATNTATTACTANATAAAGTAGATGTGTTAGATATTATTGGANATACTAATATTAAGATTAGTAATATTCAATTAGATTCTCGAAAAATATCTAAGGGTGAGATGTTTATTGCCTTAGCTGGCACTCAAAAAAGTGGAGATGAATTTATTAAGAGTGCTATTAAAAATGGAGCCAAGGCAATTGTGTGTCATAACATTCCCCAAAATTATTTTGAAAACGT
>NZHS01000024.1 GCA_002689735.1 Flavobacteriales bacterium
TAAAAAAAATTAATGGAGTAGAAAACATTATTTCGGTTAATAATCTTGCAAAGCTTGAAAAAAATTCTGATGAGAAAAAATTTGAAACAAGTAAATGGTTTAATGATAGCCTCCTAACTCAAGAGATATTAGATTCTCTTGTAATTGAACTAAATAAGCAAAAATTTTATGATGGGTTTTTAAATGATAATAATGATGGGGCATTAGTTTTAATAGATCTTGATAGTGAAATTGTAATTTCTAAGAATAGAGATGATCTTGTTTTTTCAATTAAAGAGATTGCAGAAATATATTCTAAAAAATATAATGTACGTACCCACTATTCAGGTATGCCATATATGAGAAGTGTACAGTCTGTGAGTTTAAAAAAGGAAATTATACTTTTCGTTTTCTTGACATTACTCATAACTTCTTTGATTTTATATCTCTTTTTTAGATCATTCAAAGCGATGTTTGTTTCTGTTATTGTTGTAGTATTAGGCGTAATATTTGCATTTGGATTTATAGAAATGTTAGATTATAAAATCACGCTGCTTACTGCATTAGTACCTCCAGTTTTAATTGTCATAGGTATACCAAATTGTATTTTTTTAATCAATAAGTTTCATAATGAATATAGAAAAAACAATAATAAAATTAAATCACTAAAAATTATGATAGGTAAGATTGGTAATATTACTTTACTTACCAACGTAACAACTGCNACAGGTTTTGCTGCCTTTCTACTTACAAATAGTCAATCACTTCAAGAATTTGGTCTCATTGCNTCAATAAATATCTTAGTTATATATNTATTNTCATTGTGCTTGATTCCAATTTTCTTTTCGTTTTTTTCTCCACCAAANCCTAANCANACNAAGCATTTAGATAGGAAATGGGTTNTGTCTATTGTTGATTATTTAATATACTTAGTTAATAANAAAAGAAGNGCNATATATACNGTGACTTTTATTGCACTTTTATTTTCNGTATTTGGATTAACAAGAATGAATTTAACTGGAAATCTAAGTGATGANTTTAATAAAAGAGATGCGCTTTANAANGATCTAAANTATTTTGAAAATAAATATAAGGGAGTATTACCNCTTGAGATTTTAGTTGATACTAAGAAAAAAAATGGATTGTTTANGTCATATAATTTAAAAAAGATGGAGNAGTTTTCGTCTTTACTGGNTACNTATNCTGATTTCTCTNNNCCGTCTTCTTACATTGACTTTATAAAATATTCAAAGCAGGTATATTATAATAATGATCCNGCCTACTTTAANTTACCAAATAATCAGGAACAGATTTTCTTAACAAACTATATNTCNAACACTAGTTCTTCATTAAATATGAGGGATATGTTAATTGACTCATTAAATCAAGAAGCTCGTATAAGTTTAAGGATNAAGGATCTNAGCGCTTCNGAAATGGATGAAATAATGTCTGATCTTNAACCAAAAATTTCAACAATTTTTGATGCTGATAAATATAATGTTNTTATNACAGGAACTACTAAAGTATTATTAACTGGTACTAAATTNCTTTTGAATAATTTATTTATAAGTNTATTTTTAGTTATTATTTTNATTTCAATTTTTATGGCATGGATGTTTTCATCTTATAAAATGGTTNTAATTTCNCTAATTCCAAATATAATTCCATTATTAATAACGGGNGCTATAATGGGTTTCTTTGGAATAGCATTAAAACCTTCTACNATTTTGGTNTTTAGTATTGCTTTTGGNATTTCAGTAGATGATACTATTCATTATTTAGCAAAATATAGGCANGAACTNATCTCTAACAAAGGNGCAATTAGAANATCTGTTTTTGCAGCTCTAAAAGAAACAGGAGTAAGTATGCTTTATACTTCNGTTGTATTGTTCTTTGGTTTTTTTATCTTTATTGCATCAGATTTTGGNGGNACTGTTGCNTTAGGTCTATTAGTTTCAATAACATTATTAATTGCAATGCTTTCAAATTTATTATTNTTNCCTGCATTACTCTTAACATATGAGAAAAAATTAATGGGNTCTTTTGTAANTCAAAACAAAAAAATAAATAAATAAATAAATGAAAGGAATTATTTTAGCAGGTGGGGCNGGAAGTCGCTTACATCCAATAACTATCGCAATGAGTAAACAGATGATGCCTATTTANGATAAGCCNATGATTTATTATCCTNTATCTACTCTAATATATTCTGGNATTAGAGAAATATTAATTATATCCACTCCAACTGATTTGCCATTGTTTNAAAAGTTATTAGGTGATGGNTCANGTCTTGGTTGTAAATTNTCATANAAAGTTCAAGAGNTNCCAAATGGACTNGCTCAAGCATTTGTTNTTGGNGAANAATTTATTGGNNATGATGAGGTTTGTTTAATTCTTGGAGATAATATNTTTCAGATGAAAATTAAACTTNTNTCNNATATTTCTAATATAGATGGTGGGGTAGTTTTTGGATATCATGTNACNGANCCTGAACGATANGGTGTTGTTGAGTTTGATGAGAANAATAAAGCAATTTCNTTAGAGGAAAAGCCATTATCACCTAAATCAAATTATGCGNTTCCTGGNTTATATTTTTATGATAATTCAGTTATTGATNTTGCNAAAAAAATNAAACCATCTGCACGNGGTGAATATGAAATAACTGATATTAANAAGTATTATTTAAGTNAGNGAAAACTTGATGTAAAGGTANTATCAAAAGGNTCNGTNTGGCTTGATACAGGTACNATTAATTCTNTAATGCAAGCAAATCAATANGTTCAAGTTNTTNAAGANAGACAGGGTAGAAANATNGGNTGTATTGAAGAGGCGGCTTATTATAGTGGATTTATAAATAAAGATCAACTTTTAAAATTAGCTGAGCCTTTAATAAAAAGTGGATATGGAGANTATTTAGTTAGNATAGCAAATCAATGAAAAGTTTGATAACTTTTAAAGAGCTTATCGATAATGAGCTAAATAAATTAANNTTCCCTTCTAAACCAGCTAATCTTTANGATCCAATTAAATATATCTTATCNCTGGAAGCAAAGAGGATGAGATCAATAGCTTTATTNNTATCNCATAATAGTTTTAATNAAAATTATACAAATGCTTTACCTGCAGCTTTAGCAATTGANTTGTTTCATAACTTCACTTTAATTCATGATGATATCATGGATAAAGCCAATNTGAGAAGAGGCGCAAAAACCGTTCATGAAAAATGGGATAANAATATTGCTATTCTTTCTGGTGATACCATGCTNGTTCAATCTTATTCATTGTTATCTGATTTGGAATTAAATATACAAGCTAAGGTATATAAAGTTTTNTCTGATACNGCNACCCAAGTATGTGAAGGTCAGCAGTTAGATATGGATTTTGAGCAGATTCAAGATCTNGAGATTTCAGAATATATAGNGATGATTAAAAAAAAGACTTCTGTNCTTCTAGCTGCTTCTTTTCAAATAGGNGCNTTAATAGCTAATGCATCAATAGAAGANACATCACTAATGTATCAATTTGGTTTAAATATTGGNATAGCNTTTCAACTTCAAGATGATATGCTTGATTTGTATGGAGACCAAAGNAAATTTGGAAAAAAAANNGGAGGNGATATTATATCNAACAAGAAAACNTATTTATNNCTTAAATCTTTATCNCTTGCTAATTCTCAACAAGAANAAANATTAATAGAATTGTTTTCAAANCCTACNNTAAATGAAGACAAAAAAATTCAANAGGTTAAAAATATTTTTGATGAAGTTGGAGTGTTAGAGCATATAAAANTNCAGATAAATTACTATCACAAACAAGCTCAAAATAATNTAGAAGANCTTACTATTACAAANAAGGATNACNTANNTGATTTTGCAAACCTACTGTTGAAAAGAGAGGTTTAANGATTAANTAAATCATTTAATATTTAAATTAAATTAAATAGTTTTACGTANTATTTAATTCAAATCATATGGATAANTTTTCNTTTTTAGGTGCTACCCACATCAATATGATTGAAGAGATGTATGCNAAATATCTCTCTGGAANTACANATCTTGANAGTGANTGGAAGCACTTTTTTCAAGGTTTTGATTTTGCTCAAAAAACATATGAAAACGAAAATGAAATTNCTCAAGANGATTTACCTAANGAATTTAAAGTNATNACTCTTATNGATGCTTACAGNAAAAGNGGNCATTTATTTACATTAACAAATCCAGTAAGNGANAGAAGAAAATANAAACCCTCATTAGAATNTAAAAATTTTGGTCTTCAAGAAAGTGATTTAGATACNGTCTTNCAAGCNGGTAATGAGATTGGNATNGGNNCNNNCAAGCTTNCAGANATAATTGATCATCTAAATGTTGTNTATTGTCAATCNATTGGANTTGAATTTATGTATATAAGAAATCCNNAANNATTAAGCTGGNTTAAAAATAGATTACANNANAACTCTAATACACCCAATTTTTCAAATAAACAAAAAANACANTTACTTCANAAAGTAAATCANGCAGTAGCATTTGANAGTTTCTTACATAAAAAATTTGTTGGCCAAAAAAGATTTTCNTTAGAAGGTGCNGAATCNTTAATTCCNGCTTTAGANACTTTAATTGAACATAGCTCCTTACTTGGTGTTGAAGAATTTGTNNTNGGTATGGCTCATAGNGGAAGATTAAATGTNTTAGCTAATATTTTTAATAAGACATATAAAGAAATATTNTCNGANTTTGAGGGNAAAAANTANGANGATGATTTGATAGCTGGTGATGTAAAGTATCATCTGGGTTTTACTTCTATTCAAAAATGTACTAACGGAAATAATGTNAAACTGAACCTATCNCCAAACCCTTCGCATTTAGAGGCAGTAGATCCAGTTGTCGAAGGTATTACTAGAGCAAAAATTGATGAAAAGTATGAGGGGAATCCGAATAAAATATTACCAATTTTAATTCATGGTGATGCAGCAATAGCTGCACAAGGAGTTATGTATGAAGTTGTGCAAATGGCTCAATTAAAAGGGTATAAAAATGGAGGGACTATACATATAGTTATTAATAATCAAGTAGGTTTTACNACTAATTATTTGGATGCTAGATCNAGTACTTACTGTACTGATATTGCTAAAGTAACTTTGTGCCCTGTGTTTCATATAAATGGTGATGATATTGAAGCAGTTGCNCATACATTACAAATTGCTGCNGAATACAGGCAGAAATTCAATAAGGATNTTTTTATAGACTTATTATGTTACAGAAAATATGGTCATAATGAAGGTGATGAACCTAGATTTACACAGCCTAAGTTATATGATCTTATTGCTAAGCACCCAAATCCAAGAGAGATATATAAAGCAAAATTAATTAAAGAAAAAGTTCTTGATATTTCTGAAATTGATTCTGNAGATAATGAATTTAAAGCNCTTTTAGAAACTCGTTTTGATGAGTCTCAAGAAATAAAAAAAGCTAAAATAACTCCATTNNTAGAAGAAGAATGGGCAGGCTTACCCAGATCAACAAAAATTGATTTTTTTACAACAGATACCACATTTGAAGAATCTAGGTTAATTGAATTATCNAAATATCTATATACCGTAGAAGACAAAGATTTATTTTTNAAAAANACTCANAGATTACTAGANAATAGAAAAAAAATGATAGANTNTGATCNATTAGATTGGTCTATGGGGGANCTTTTAGCNTATGCAACATTAGTTGATGAGGGNTTTCCAATTAGAATTAGTGGTCAAGANTCTGAAAGAGGTACNTTTTCTCATAGNCATGCAATAATNAAGGAAGAAAAATCTGAGAANGAAATTTCATTGTTAGATAAAATTAGTGATANTACTAATTTTAANATTTTTAATTCTTTACTTTCAGAATATGGTGTNCTNGGGTTTGATTATGGATATTCAATTACAACTCCAAATACTTTNACTATTTGGGAAGCACAATTTGGAGATTTCAGTAATGGAGCACAGATTATGATAGATCAATTTATTAGCTGTGCCGAAGACAAGTGGAAAGTGCAAAGTGGTTTAGTAATGTTATTGCCACATGGNTATGAAGGTCAAGGNGCAGAACATTCTTCTGCAAGGCTTGAGAGATATCTTCAACTATGTGCTCAATATAATATGCAAATTGTAAATTGTACAACTCCAGCAAATTTTTTTCATGTNNTAAGAAGACANCTAAAAAGAAAATNTAGAAAACCTTTAATTATTATGACTCCNAAGAGTCTTTTAAGACATCCAAAATGTNTNTCTTCTNTAANTGANTTNTCAAATGGNACTTTTATGGANACAATTGATGATNNTAATGTNAATCAAAAAGATATACAACNAATCGTGTTCTGCTCAGGAAAAATATATTATGAACTTGATGANAAAAGAAAAAAATTAAAAAATAAAAATGTTGCNATTATTAGGGTAGAGCAATTATTTCCATTAAATNTTGAGTTTATTGATAAACTTTTTAATAAATATAATAAGTCAGAAATGTTCTGGGTACANGAAGAGCCTGAAAATATGGGAGCATGGNCTTNTGTTTTGCCTAAACTNAGAAAGTATAATATACAGCTTATTAGTAGGGACGAAAGTGCTGCTACTGCAAGTGGTTCTACAAAAGATTCTCAGTANAAACAACAATTAATAATTGATAAGGTTTTTAATAATATTAAGTAACATTATCATANTTTTGTAAAGTATTTAAATAATATCCAATGTTGTTAGAAATGTTAGTTCCTAGTCCTGGAGAATCAATTTCAGAAGTTGAAATTGCTGAATGGTTAGTTGAGGATGGGGATTATGTAGAAAAAGATCAAGCAATTGCAGAGATTGATTCTGATAAAGCAACTCTTGAACTTCCTGCTGAGAAAAGNGGTAAAATNAAAATTGTTGTCGCAGAGGGAGAAACAGTGGCAGTTGGAGATGTAGTTTGTTTNATTGATACTGATGAANTTCAATCTGAAAAATCGTCTAAANAAAATATAAAAAAANAAAGTACTCTAANGGATNTATCTCTTAATCAAAATAATCAGAAAAAAGTTAAATCAACTCCATTAGCTGATGCCATAATTAAGAAAAACAATTTNGACTTGAAAGATCTTAATGGTAGNGGTGAAGACGGTAAAATAACTAAAAATGATGTGTTNGAAATGATTAATAACTCTTCAAAAGTTACAGGNAGAGAGTACACNTCTAAAAAAATGTCTTCACTTAGAAGAAAAATTGCTACTAGACTAGTTGCTGTCAAAAATGAGACAGCAATGCTAACTACTTTTAACGAAGTAGATATGTCATCAATTATGAATCTAAGATCTGAGTNTAAACAGAAATTTATTGANAAGCATGATATAAATTTAGGTTTTATGTCATTCTTTACAAAAGCAGTGACNACAGCTCTTNTTGATTTTCCAGATGTTAATGCAATGATTGANGGAGAAAANATTATTCATTTCAATTATATGGATATTGGNATTGCTGTAAGTGCTCCTAAGGGNCTTATGGTTCCNGTTGTNAGAAANGCACAGGACTTAACTTTTAAAGATGTTGAAAGNGAGATTAAAAGACTNGCNATTAAAGCAAGAGACGGTAAAATCACTGTTGATGAAATGCTAGGGGGAACCTTTACAATTACAAATGGAGGTGTTTTTGGTTCTATGCTNTCAACTCCAATAATTAATCCACCNCAGAGTGCAATATTAGGAATGCATAATATTGTTGAAAGACCNGTTGTTATTNANGGANAGGTTGTAGTTAGNCCTATTATGTACCTAGCNTTGTCCTATGATCATAGNATAATTGATGGAAAATCNTCAGTTGGATTTTTATGTAAGGTAAAGGAATGTNTNGANGATCCANAACAGTACTTGATGAACAATAATATTCAAAAAGCTCTAGAANTATAATTTATTCTTCNGGAGCAATNGTTNCTTNTAAGCCATTCATATTTTCATTTATTGNAATTTGACAGCCTANTCTNCTTTNATCTGTAATNTTAAATGCTTCTGATAACATAGCCTCTTCTTCNTCTTCCATNTCNGGNANATNATGATCAGATGTTATATAGCATTGGCAAGAAGCACACATNGCCATNCCCCCNCAAATNCCAATAGTTCCTTCAGGAGCTAGTTCNTAAGAACGTATTACCTCCATTAAATTCATAGCCATNTCAGTAGGNGCTANNATNTCATGNGTTACTCCATNTCTATCNGTTATCTTTAATTTTACGTCAGACATNTNNTTTTATNTACTCATTTATTGCNTGNACNACTGNCTTTGGTGCTTCTTTTCTTGAGCCATCAAAACCATCAATTCCACTAACAGTAGTGTATTTAAGAACGTATTTCTTACCAGGGTTAATTATCTTATATGCAGATTGGCACATAAGAGTTGCCTCATGAAAACCACATAGAATTAGTTTTAATTTACCCGGGTAAGTATTTACATCTCCAATTGCAAAAATTCCAGGAATATTAGTTTGATAGTCATATGTATCAACCTTAATTGCATTTTTTTCAATTTCTAAACCCCAATTTGCAATTGGACCGAGTTTAGGGGAAAGACCAAAAAGAGGAATGAAATGATCAACTTCTATAATTTCTTCATTGCCATTATGTGATATTGTTACGCTCTCTAAACTTGATTTTCCATTTAATTTTACAATTTCAGCTGGAGTTATAATCTTGATTTTATTTTGGTTTTTTAATTCTCTAGCTTTCTCAACAGAGTCAAGGGCACCACGAAATTCATTTCTACGATGTACTAATGTAACATCTGTATTTATATTTGCTAAAAAGATACTCCAGTCTAAAGCAGAGTCCCCTCCTCCTGCTATAACTACTTTTTTATTTCTATATATTTCAGGGTCTTTAATAATATATTCAATACCATTATCTTCAAATAGTTCAAGTTTTTCTAATTGAGGTTTTCTAGGCTCAAAGCTTCCTAAGCCACCAGCAATTGCTACAACAGGAGCTTGGTGTTGAGTGCCTTTATTTGTAGTTACTGTAAAAATCCCATCATCTCCTTTTATTATTTCTTCAGCTCTTTCTCCTAAAGTAAATCCAGGTTCAAATTGTTTGATTTGCTCAAGGAGCTTATCTGTTAAATCCCCAGCAAGAATTTCAGGGTAAGCAGGTATATCATAAATTGGTTTTTTTGGATATATTTCAGAACATTGACCACCAGGCTGAGCAAGCGCATCAATTAAATGACATTTTAGTTTTAAAAGACCAGCTTCAAAAACTGTAAATAAGCCAGTAGGTCCCGCTCCAATAACAATAATATCTGTTTTAATCATTTACTTAAATTCAAAAATTAATTTGCTTGTAAAATTACAAAGCTTTTTATATCTTTTTTTGTTTTTAATATCTTTTTATAATATTATTTTCTTCTTTATTTTTNTAAAAAAAATGTTAAAGTAAATTCACTTATCTTTGCACTTTATTTTTGTATATGGCAATAAGAATTACAGAAGATTGTATTAATTGCGGTGCTTGCGAGCCCGAATGTCCAAATAATGCAATTTATGAAGAGGATCAGCCTTGGAAGTTTTCTGAAGGAACAGGCCTAACTGGTAGTATAACTCTGCCTGATGGCTCAGTTACTGATGCAGATATAGAAAATACAGATGGAGGTTTTTCAGAGGATATATATTTTATCGCTACTGATAAGTGTACTGAATGTAAAGGATTTCATGACGAACCTCAATGCGCTGCTGTTTGTCCAGTTGATTGCTGTCTTCCAGATGAAGAAAATGTTGAGACTGAAGAAGAATTATTAGCTAAAAAAGAGTGGATGCATATTTAGGTTTATCCATTTATAGATACNACTTCCTTAATTTCTTCTCCTAATTTTTGTTTTAATAAAGACTCAATACCGTGTTTTAAAGTAGCTGTTGATGAAGGACAACCACTACAAGCCCCTTTTAGAATTACTTTNACTATTCCATCTGAAAATGAATCAAATTCTATTGCACCTCCATCACCTTCTACTGCTGGCTTAATATATTCATTTAGTAAACCTATAATGTCCTGTTCAATTTCGGAATAAGTAATATTCTTTTTTTCTGAGTTTATTTCTTTTTTTTCAGATTCGTTATTNTCTTTTTCTATCTCAATNTTTTCAGTATAATTTTGAATGTCATCCTCATTTAATATCTTAGTAATAAAATTTCTTAATTCTAAAATTATCTCTCCCCATTCAATATTATTTGTTTTTTTTATTGAGATAAAATTAGAACTCAAAAAAATACTTTCTACAAACGGTAANGAAAAAATCTTTTGAATCATAGGGATTTTTTTTGCTTCAGATGGATTAAGAAATTCAAGACTTTTGTCTGCTAACATTCTATTTGAAACAAATTTCATTACTTCAGGGTTGGGAGTGCTNTCTGCGTAGATACTATAAAACATAATTTATATTTTTACAAAAATACAAACTCATGATATTATGCCATTAATAAAATCAATAAATAATATTACTCCAAAAATTTTAGAAGGGGTTTTTTTAGCAGATAATGCTGTTGTTGTCGGTGATGTAATTATTGGAAAAGAAAGTAGTGTATGGTTTAATACTGTTATTAGAGGAGATGTTAATTCTATTATTATTGGAAATAGTGTAAATATTCAGGATGGCGTGNTAGTTCATTGTACATATCAGAAAACTAAAACAATTATTGGNGATAATGTTTCTATTGGTCATAATGCTATTATACACGGATGTGAAATAAGAAACAATGTATTAATTGGNATGGGAGCAATAATTATGGACAATGTTATAATAGAAGAAAATTCTATAATTGCAGCTGGAGCCGTANTTACAAAGGGTACTTATGTTAAATCAGGTTCTCTTTTTGCGGGNGTACCAGCTAAATTTAAACGCAGCTTATTTGAAGAAGAAATAGAAAATAGTATTATCAAAACAGCAGAAAACTATAAGAAATATTTGTCTTGGTATAATTAGTTTGATTTCCAAATATCATTTTCTTCTAAACTTATATTCTCTTTGAAAAAAATATTTGCACTTTTAGAAAAAGATTCNGTAAAANTTGAAATAATGAAATTAAATTTAGGCTTATTAACTCTGTTTAATAGATTTAATTCNCTGAGTTCTTTATTAATATGTTCAGCAACAATTTCTGATGAATCAATAACATCGATTTCATTATAAAATTTTTTTATTTCATTTTGAATNANAGGNTAGTGGGTGCATGCCAGAANAAGAACATTAATTTCATCTAACTTTTCATCATTCAAGTAATTTTTGATAATAGTAGAACTTATTTCTTGATTAAAAAANCCTTCTTCAATCATTGGGGCTAATAATGGNGTCTCTAATGAAGCAACTTTTAATGAAGAGTTTTTCTCTAATATTTTATTTTTATAAACCCCAGATTGTATCGTTGCTTTTGTTCCAATAACTCCTATTTTTTTATTAAAATATTTTTTTGATATAAAACTAATTATAGGATCAATTACATTATAAATAGGTACAGAATTGACATTTTTTTTAATGTGATAATATGCTACTGAAGAGGCGGAGTTACAAGCAATAATAATGGCTTTGCAATTATTATTTTTTAAAAACTCAGCAATTTTAAGGCTGTAATCTTTTATAGCTTGCTCAGATTTTTCGCCATAGGGCAGGTGTTTTGTATCTCCAAAATAAATTAAACTTTCATTTGGAAGTTTCTTTTTTATGGCATGAGCGATTGTAAGACCTCCAATTCCAGAATCAAATATACCTATAGGGTTCTTAGACATGACTTAAAGATATAAAAAAAGCATCACTAGGATGCTTTTAAGAACTTTAAAGCTTAAGCTTTTTCTTAACCTTATCAAGTATGTTTTCACTTTCTTTTACATATAGAATACTTCCGACACTCTTATCAAAAATATATGTATAGTCTCCTTCGCTTGCAACATCTTCTATTGCTTGACGGGCTTTTTGTAATATAGGCTCTAAAAGCTCTTGCTCTTTTGATTGTAATGCTTGTTGTGCATTCTGCTGAAAAGACTGTATTCTTTGTTCAAGACCTGTTATTTCTGTTACTTTATCTTGTTTTACTAAATCAGTATATGTGGCTTCATTTGCTTGGTACTCCTGAACACTTTGTTGGTATTCGGCAGTCATTGCTTGTAATTGAGATTCTAAGCTTTTAGCAAAGGTTTGAACTTCTTCTTCAGCTGTTTTTCTTTCAGGCATTAGCAGTAATAACTCTTGTGAATCAATGTAGCCAAACTTATTTTGTGAGAATGAACTGATTGAAATTAAAAATGTTAAGCTTAGTAATAATATTTTTTTCATTTTTGTTTTTATTAAATTAATATCCTAGTAACTCTAGTATTTTGTCACTCTTATCTAGATTAGAATTTGTATAAAGCATAATTAAATCACTTGAACTATCAAAGATAACAGCATATTTATTGTTAGTTGCTAACTGTTGTACAGCATTATATATTTTATCCTGAATGGGTTTTACTAACTCTTGTCTTTTCATGTACAAATCTCCCTGAGGAGCAAAGTATTTTTTTTGTAAATCTTTAGCTTCTTTCTCTTTGCTCATAATTGCTTCTTCACGCTTATTTTTCATAGGTTCAGTAAGAAGAACTTGTTCTTGTTGATAGGCGCGATACATAGCATCAACATCCGCATATTTTGTCTCAATTTCTTTTTGCCATTCCGTAGAAAGTGCATCAAGCTTGTCTTGGGCTTGTTTGAACTCTGGAATTTTATTTAAAATATAATCTGTATCAATATAGGCGAACTTTTGTGCATTACCATCAAACGTGATAAATAGTAAAAAACTAATTAAGAATAATATTTTTTTCATTTTGTAAATTTAGTTAAAAATTTTGTCCTATTGAGAAATGAAACTGGCCACCATTAGCATCTGGATTTCCTATTATTTCATCTAATCCCCAACCATAATCTAATCCCATCATTCCGATCATTGGAAGCATTATTTTAACTCCAATACCTACACTCCTTTTAATTCCAAAAGGATTGAAATTATCAAAGTTCTCCCAAGCATTTCCAGCTTCTAAAAACGCTAGTGCGTACATAGTTGATGTTGGATTTAAACTTAATGCATATCTAATTTCAGCAGTGTATTTATTGTAAATTGTAGCTCCTGTTTGCGGAGAGAGAGAATTGTTAGAATATCCTCTTAATGCTACAAGTTCTCTTCCGTCGTTCATATATCCCATTCCACTTAAACCATCTCCACCCA
>NZHS01000025.1 GCA_002689735.1 Flavobacteriales bacterium
CAAACCACCAGCTTAATCCAATGTCTGAAGTCCATGTAGAGTAGTTTATGTCATAAGAACTTACATCTGTAATACTCAGGCCGTCTATAGGTGTTAAATATCCATTGTTTTGAAGTCTCTGATATTCTAAATTTTCCACTTGATCAATATGGTATCTTAGCTTAAATGAAAAATCTATCTTATTGTTAATTATATATTCTCCAGAAAGCACATTTGTAATCATATATGTATTTCTTAAAGAAAGAATTGGTTCTGCTAACTCCTCATCATTTATAGCTATGTCATCTACATAACCTATTTCATTATATCTATCTCTGACTGATAAAACATATTTCATTGATATTTTATCGTTAAATCTAAATCTTGGAGATATTCTCCATCTAAATTCTCTTGCTGAATATAATGGTTCATGAACTATTCCTCCACCAAAATCTAGAGCAAATTTGTTTCTATAGTCACTTGATAGATATCCACTTAGTCTATATTTCTTAGACCTTGTAACAGGACTATTTAAGTCGTCTGTTCTTGCTTCGTAGTAATCATTTATTTCATAAGGATTAATGATCGTTTTAAACATTAAAAAAAGATAGTTTTTAAGCATAAATTTAGTTTCTCCTTCAATTTCAAGATTAACAAATTTATTGTCTGTAAAAAGGCTTTGGTGTTTTATAAAAAGATAATATTTAGAAAAAATAAATTTATCATTTTCATTTAGCTGCTCATACCCAATATCAATCCCATTCATAATTTCATTGTTAGAGTAAAGAAATCCTAAATCATTTGGATTGTAATTTTCATCTTCAAAAAATGTGTATAATTTATATCTGTAATTTCCACTATTTTTTGTTGCAGAAAGTTGGCCAGAAAAACCACTAATAGTACTATCTATATACAACTCATTACTCATTTTAAATTTCGCATCAAAAACATGTGTGTTTTTAGTATTATTTATTCTAGCAAATAATCCAGTAACATTAGCATCTTTACTGTTATTTGTATTTATCATGTTGGTATTCATAAGGCTAATAGAAGAACTATTTTCTAATGCTTTGTCAATAATAAATACATTGTAGTTTGTTAATGGGTTTTCTTCGGTTTTATTGGTAATTGCATTTAGCGCGGCAATTCCTAAACCATTTTTAGTTCTACCCGTTATTTTAGTGGCATTTATAAGATCATTTTCTAATCTTCTACTGTAAAACATTTCTCCACCTTTATTAAAGAGTTCAATACCTTCATTAAAGAATTGTCTGTTTTCTTCGTATTTTACTTCAAAAGGTGAAAGATTTAATACCATAGCATCTGAAGCAACTTGTCCAAAATCTGGAATTAAGGTCATATCTAAAGTGAAGCTTTCATTTATACCATACTTAAGATCCATTCCATAGTTATAAGGAAAATTAGTTTCTCCATCGTAAGAATCCGCATATATGGAAGCATAAGGCATAAAAGATAATCTTATTGGACTATCAACGTTTTTAATTCCATCTAATATTCCAGATTGTAAAGCATAGTTCTCAAACTTTACATCTATAGGATTCCAAGAATATTCTTCTCTGTATCGACGTATATTTCTTGTCATATTTAATGCCCATGGTTGATTATTATCAGGAAATCTTATTTGAGAAAGAGGAATAGCAATTTCAGCAGACCATCCACGATCATTTATATCAACAGCAGATTTCCAAACAGCATTCCAAGATTTATCACCACCATCTTTAGACATTTTTTTATCAATCTGAACTCCTGATGCGGTAATAATAAAGTTATATTCTACTTGCGTGTTATTAAATGGATCTAATATTATTCCAAATAAATCGTAATTTTTCCTATCATCATCTCTCTTTCCTAATTCTTTTAAAATACTATCGGGAGCGTTATCATATGCTATAAGTCCAAAATAGATGTTTTGGTTGTCATAGCATATCTTAACCTCAGTTTTGTGGGTAGGACGCTCTAATAAGCCATTATTTGGCTTAAATTGGGTGAAATTATTGGCTGACTTTAGGTTTTTCCAAACCAAATCATTAATAACTCCATCAATTTTTGGCTTAATATTAGTTTTTTTTATATCGTAAACTTTCTTTTGAGCAAATTGTGAGACAGCTAAAAAAGGTAGTAATATAAAAGGTAATATGAATTTTATTTTCATGCTCAAAAAAATATCTGCAAAAATAGAATTAATTCTTGATAGATTATTGTATTTGAATTCAATAATATATTTTTACAGCTCTAAAATAATAAGATGAATTTACACGAATATCAAGGAAAAGAATTACTAAGCACTTTTGGAGTGAGAATACAAAGAGGTATTGTAGCTTCCACAGTAGAAGAAGCTGTTTCTGCAGCCGAAAAATTAAATGAGGATACCGGTACGAGTTGGTGGGTGGTTAAAGCGCAAATTCATGCTGGTGGAAGGGGTAAAGGAGGCGGTGTCAAATTAGCTAAGTCTTTAGAAGAAGTAAGATCTATTTCAAATGATATATTGGGNATGCATTTAATTACNCCTCAAACATCCANTGAAGGAAAACTTGTTAATCAANTATTAATTGCTGAAGATGTTTACTATCCTGGTGAGTCAGAAACAGAAGAGTATTACATGTCTGTCTTACTTAATAGATCTACTGGTAGAAATATGATTATGTATTCTACTGAAGGNGGAATGGATATTGAAACTGTAGCTGAAAAAACGCCACATTTAATCTTTACTGAGGAGGTTGATCCATCCACAGGATTACAAGGATTTCAGTGCAGAAAAATAGCTTTCAATCTNGGTCTCTCAGGACTTGCNTTTAAAGAGATGACAAAGTTTGTTTATGCTTTGTACAAAGCATACGACAANNCAGATTCATCTTTGTTTGAAATTAATCCTGTTTTAAAAACTTCAGATAATAAAATAATGGCTGTTGACTCAAAAGTTTCCTTAGATGATAATGCTTTATACAGACATAAAGATTATGCTGAACTAAGAGATAAAAGAGAAGAAGATCCAACAGAGGTTGAAGCTGGAGAATACGGCTTGAACTTTGTAAAACTAGATGGAAATGTTGGCTGTATGGTAAATGGTGCTGGTCTTGCTATGGCAACTATGGATATTATTAAGATGGCTGGAGGTAATCCTGCTAACTTTTTAGATGTTGGTGGAACTGCTGATGCTAAAAGAGTTGAGCAGGCTTTTAGAATTATTTTAAAAGATAAAAATGTTAAAGCTATCTTGGTTAATATATTTGGTGGTATCGTTAGATGTGACAGAGTTGCCCAGGGTATTGTAGATGCATACAAAAATATTGGAGAGATTGGAATTCCATTAATTGTTAGATTGCAAGGNACAAATGCTGCNGAAGCAAAGAAATTAATAGATGAAAGTGGTTTGAAAGTTGAGTCTGTTATCCTTTTACAAGNAGCTGCAGACAAGGTGGCAGAAGNNGTTTCTTAGTTACANCTATNAGCACATTTTTGNCCATCTATAGCTGCAGAAATTATTCCTCCAGCATANCCAGCTCCNTCACCACAAGGATATAATCCTTTTACTTTTATATGTTCTAAAGTTGTTGGATTTCTTGGNATTCTAANAGGAGAGGAGGTTCTGCTTTCTGGAGCATGTACNACNGCCTCATTNGTAAAGTATCCTTTCATATGTTTACCAAATTCTAAGAATCCTTTTTGNAGATTTTTTAATATAAANTCNGGAAATAATTCTTTTANATTAGCAGATTCAACTCCAGGAAGATAAGACGTTTGAGGAACGTCTTTAGACATTTTTCCATTTACAAAATCAACTAATCTTTGAGCAGGTACTTTCTGNGTTTTACCCCCCATTTCCCATGCCTTTTTTTCAATATTTTTTTGAAACTCTAATCCGGCAAAAACTCCAGATGAAGAATAATTTTTAAAGTCCTCAAGTTTTAGTTCAACAACGATACCAGAGTTTGAGCTAGGGTAATCTCTTTTTGATGGAGACCAGCCATTAGTTACAACTTCATTTTGGGATGTTGCACANGGAGCAATTATTCCTCCTGGACACATACAAAATGAATATATTCCTCTTCCATTTATTTGTCGTGCAATNGAATATGGGGCTGGAGGTANGTACTCTCCTCTAGNAGTACANTTATATTGAATTTGATCTATTAGTTCTTGTGTATGCTCCACTCTTACNCCCAAAGCAAATGATTTTNCTTCCATTGAGANGCCTTTATTTTCAAGTAATTCAAATATATCTCTAGCTGAATGTCCAGTTGCAAGAATTAATTTTTTGCAATCAATGATTAAAGAATCATTTATCTTAATTCCATTTACTTGATTTTGCTTTANTATTATGTCCGTTAATCGAGANTTAAAATGTATTTCGCCTCCACTATCAATTATAGTATTCCTTATGTTTTCAATAATTTTTGGAAGTTTATTTGTTCCAATATGAGGGTGAGCTTCAATTTTAATTTCTTTTGTTGCACCNTGATCTACTAGTATATCTAAAATTTTATTTACATCACCTCTTTTTTTAGATCTTGTATAAAGTTTTCCATCAGAAAATGTTCCTGCTCCACCTTCACCAAAACAATAATTAGAGTCTTTATTTACAATATGATTTTTGGTAAGTAAAGCTAAATCCCTTCTTCTATTTCTTACTTTTNTTCCTCTTTCAATAATTATTGGTTTNATTCCATTTTCGATAAGTTGTAATGCTGCAAATAATCCAGCAGGACCAGCTCCTATAATAACAACTTCTTTATTTGCTTTAACTTTTTTGTAGTTTTTAGTGTCTTTTANTTCTGAAAAATTTTGATTAATATAGATGTCTAATTTTAAATTAATCTTTATTTTTCTTTGTCTAGCATCAATAGATCGTTTAATAATTTCAATATGTTTAATATCTTCTTTGCTAATGTTAAAATCATTAGAAACCTTTTTTTTAAGTAAGACTTTCTTTTGAGCCTGCTCTGGGCTAACTTGAATTTGGACTGTTTTTATCATTATTGTAAANTTACATAATGCATTTTTTAAATCTAGTGGTTTATAATTTTATTCAACTTTTATATTCTAAATTTTTTAAAAATTTTAGTTTTGAATTATGANTAACTCNTTTTTATNCTTTTTAGNTTTTATATTACTTTNTCTNAATTCTTATTCTCAAGATANNATNTTNGTTTCTCCTTTTATTACTGTTGATGGTGAAAAGATAATTACCTCAAATATTCCTCAGCTAGATATAATTGAATTCATTGATAATGCTGAGAGGAGACGCTTTTATAAATTAAAAAGAAGAGTTTTAAAAGTTTATCCATATGCCTTACAAACTAAATTTAAAGTAGATTCATTGAATTTCGCTCTTGATTCAATAGGCAAAAAAAGAAAAAAACGTAAGCATATAAGAAGTGTTGCTAAAATTATTAAAAAGCAATATGCAACTGCTTTAAAAAATCTATCTATGAAAGAAGGAAGGATACTGATNAAATTAATTTANAGAGAAACAGGTATAAGTACTTATCGTTTNCTGAGAGAATACAGAGGNTGGTGGAGTGCTACAATGTGGCAAACATTTGCAAAAATGTACGATCATGATTTAAAATCAACTTTTGATCCAGTTAATAATAGAGAAGATATGTTTATTGANAAAATATTAGAACAAGCAAAAAGGGAAGGAATGTTTACCAATCTATAATTTAGTNAATTTCTTAGAATAAATAGCTTCTTTATAATATAAATTAATGATATAGATACCCTTAACTAATTCATTTAAAATCAANTTATTACNGGTATTATTAAAGTGATAAACTTTTCCAAGCTGATCAATAATTTCAATTTTATCAAATTTTAGATTACTACTAATATTTAAANTATTTGCTGTAGGNTTTGGAAATATTTTTATTGATTCTAAAACTTCATNAATATCTGTGGAAGANGATCCATTTTCAAAATATAAAAAGTTATNACCNTAAAATCCNGANGTAATNATATCTAAATCACCATCTCCATCTANATCAANCATTTCTGAATTNANTANANNTCCTNCANAGCTNGTGTCTGGACTTAANCCAAAAGGNTTTTGAGNTTGNAGTGACATTANTGGATTTGTTGCTGAACCTTTATTTTGTTGATATAAAAAATCATATTCTGTGTTACTATAATCTTGATATGGAGTAGTAAGTAGATCATAATCNCCATCCATATCAATATCTCCAAATGAAGGAATTACTGGATAAGATGAAGTAGGAAAACTTATTCCAATTTGATTTGGTTGAGCAGCTGAAAATTGAGGATTTGTTGAAGTTCCTATATTTTCAAGGAATATCATATCTTGATTTTGAATATATCCCTGATTTCCAAAACTTGAAGAAGAGCAGATGACATCATAATCACCATCACCATCTATATCAACAACATCTGAAATAGCTATAATCGAATCAACATCTAATCCAAAAGGATTAGTTTGTTGAGCAGCAAATAATGGCATAGTAGGATTTCCAATATTTTGATAGTATTTAAATTTAGTATTTGTACTATATGAATACGTATAGGTTTGATAGTTATAAGATTCATATAAACCAGAGTAAGTAGCTAAAATATCATAATCACCATCACCATCTAAATCAACTAAATTATGAGAAAGAATTGAAGTTCCAAGTGTAAAGTTTTGAGGAGTTGTTAAATTAAAAGGATTTTTAATTCCTACAGAAAATTGAGGATTAGTAGTTGACCCAATATTTTCATGATAAATAAAGATATTATCTTGATAATAAGAATAATAGCTAGTATCAACTTCTAGAGTTTCATAAAACAAATCATAGTCTCCATCATTATCAATATCAATAAATTGTGCTTTGCCGGTGTAATAATTACTGCCAGTTATATTACTATTTAGAGTTAATCCAAAGGGATTAATGGTAGGAGAATTAAAAGACTGTGCATTAATTTCTTTGTTGTTACTTAAGCCGAATAAAATTGCAAAAGAACCNACAATTCTAAGAATTCTTTTCGATGATAGGAAAGAAGATAATTGGCTTATTAGTTCATTTATTTTATGAACTAAAGATTTTATTTCATTTGAAAATAATCCACTACTTTTTTTAATTAAAGTGTCAAGTTTTAAAATATGATTTTTTAGCTGCCTCTCTTTTCTAGAAAAATGATTATTATTCATAAAATATTATTAATGCAAGATTAGTTATTCTTTCTTTCTTTTCCAAAATGTAGAGCCTGGAATAGATAAACCTTCTTTATAATCATCGTTNAGAGTATTTAAAATATTTGGACGAATTTTATCAGCTAATACATGAACATCATATATCTCATCTAGNGANGANAGATATGTTATTTTTCCAGAAATACTTTTGGTGGGTAAATGAACAATAACTATTCCTGCTTNGTTTGCATTTTTGGCAAAAGGAAGTTTTCCAAAAGTTGATGANTTTTCTCTTAGTTTTGAAAGACCTATAAACANATAGTCTNTATGNAGACACATTCCCCTTACAAATCCCTCAATNTTTACAATAACTTCATAAGACCCATCNCNAGAGTTAATTTTAATTAATTCTCCAGTAGCAGAGAGTAAAACATATAATTCACCATTNTATATTCTTGGAGTGTGAGGCATAGCTAGNCCTTCCGCTATTATTTTATTTTCNNCAATATCATAAACGACTCCAGAGTTAGTTATGTTTTCTCTCCAACTCTGAGGAGAATTNCCATTATTAAATGCTGTAGCATACTTAGGNGATCCATCTTGCATTGCCATTCCATTTAGNTGACATCTATCTTCAGAAGTTATCTTATCAATTTGAGGTGGTGTCCAAAATGGNGTNAAATTATAATCTGTATCAATTTTTACTATAGACGAAAAAAGAGTGTTAACAGCATANAGANTACCATCATTTCCAAATGAAAGATCATGNATATCTATAGTTCCAGTATGAAATGTAGCTCTAGGCATATAAANAGCGTCATATTTATTTGGAGACTTAGGATAGTAATTTGCTAGTTCTGGCGAATTTTTAAATATTATTATCTCATCCTTACAAGCTAAAGCTAATTTCTGATTTTCAAAATCTTCAGCTATTCCCATAGCTTTATGAAAGTTTCTTGGTAATTGCGTTAAAGAATTTTCATCTTTTGCTGAGATAAATACTAATTTTCCAGCTTGGTAAGTAGATATTGCAATACTACANTTNAGCTTTTGAAGTAGTTCNGGTACTTGTGGAGTAAATTGACAACTAAATGGCGCTAAGGCCTTATTTTGGGCGTTATTTGCCATTTTATCTTATAAACTCTGAAGATATCTTTTTATTTCTTGGTCCTTCTGAATAATCGTAAAACCCTTTTCCAGATTTTATGCCTAAGTTTCCATTATTTACCATATCAACTAATAATGAACAGGGCTTGTACTTGTCATTCTCAAAACCATTATACATAACTTCTAAAATAGATAAACAAACGTCTAAACCAATAAAATCAGCAAGATGAAGTGGTCCCATTGGATGTGACATACCTAGAATCATTACTGTATCAATTTCTTCTACTCCAGAAACATTTTCTTTTAAAGTGTGTATTGCTTCATTTATCATTGGCATTAATATTCTATTTGCAACAAATCCTGGAGCATCATTTACTTCTACTGGTATTTTATNTAATTTTTTGCTTAAATCCATTATTTGAGAAGTAACCTCANTNGAGGTTTCTTTTCCACGAATTACNTCTACTAATTTCATAATGGGTACTGGATTCATAAAATGCATNCCAATNATTTTATCTTTTCTGTTTGTCTGATTAGCAATTTGAGTTATTGAGATTGAAGAAGTGTTTGTAGCTAGTATAGTATGTTCTTGACAAATTTCATCTAAATCTTTAAAAATTNTAAGCTTTAGGTCTACATTTTCAGTAGCAGCTTCAACCACTAAATCACTTTTTTCAACTCCAGTTTGGAAATCAGTTGTAGTATTAATATTTGCTANAGTATCGTTTTTNTCTTGNTCANTTATCTTTTCCTTNNTAAGCATTCTATCCAAATTTTTTGTTATTGTAACTATTGCTTTTTCTANGCTTTCATTAGAAATATCTACAATAGTAACTTTATATTCCTTTTGCGCAAAGGCATGTGCAATTCCATTTCCCATTGTACCCGCACCGATAATTGTTATATTTTTCATTTTTTANTTTTTAGTATAATATTTTTATGTTGTCAAAATTTATTTCTTCAGATAAACTTGGATCAGTTCTTCTCATATTTAAAAAGATCTTAAAAGATTCTGCACCAAGACTTTCACTTACAGTTTGAGTAAGATTNATATAAATTTTATTCCATTCTTGCTTTGGAGTTACCCAAATAAGATCTCTTCTTACTACGTCTTGAGAATAATTAATATACATTCCAACCAAAAATTCAGTGNTAGAGCTATAGTCTAGCTCTAAGTATACAGGAGCTCCTTGNTGAGGAAGTATTAACTCTTGAGTAGAAATCTCAAAATTAATATTAGGATCTTCAATTAAGGCATATCCATACTGATTACCATTATTTTGTTGAACAGTGAAGTCAATTTCACTATTAATTGTAGAATCAATTATAGTTCCAGAACTTTCAAAATCTTCTACNATAGCATCAAATGAACTGTTGTATGCAAATGAAGGTGAAATATTAATTGTTTCATTTTCAATTAATTCAACTGTATCTAGATAGCTTGTATAAAATGGGTATTGAATTCTTGTTGAAGCAATACCGTTTGCCTTCACACCAGCCTTAATTCTTATGTTTTGTAATCCTTTATTTAAAACTGGAAAAGTAGCTGGTATTTCATAAACTCCTTGAAGATTTTCATCTATGTATATCCATATATCAGTTATATTTTCTGTGTCTTCTCCAAATGATGAATTTGAAGTTAAATTAATTTCATTAATTTCAATAAATGAAGGTNTTTCTTCTTCTTTATTNCATGAAAAACAAATTAAAATTAATAAGAAAAAATAANGGAAANTATGTTTTAACAATCGATTGTGTATTATAAATTTGTTTATTCTTCTATNAAAAAGATTAATACATTTTTTTTGTATTAATATTTTCAAAAATACATTTTAAACTAATATTATTAAAATCAATTGAAGGATACTTTTTTACATAAAGGATTAAGAAATAAGTTGGTAGAGCATTTGTCTGAAAAAGGTATTAATAATACCGATGTTTTGGATGCTATAAATAATGTGCCTCGGCATCTATTTATGGATAATGCATTTGTAAATTTTGCATATCAAGATAAAGCTTTCCCTATTGGTTCGGGACAAACCATTTCTCAGCCGTACACAGTTGCTTTTCAGACACAATTGCTAGATATAAAGCCTTATCAGAAAATTTTAGAAATTGGAACTGGATCTGGCTATCAAGCTGCAGTTTTAAATGAACTCAATACTCATGTTTATACTATAGAACGTCAAAAAGACTTATTTAAGAAAACAAAAGGATTTCTCCCTTCAATTGGCTATCAATGTAATTTCTTTTATGGTGATGGTTATAAGGGTTTAGAAAAATTTGCTCCCTTTGACAGAATTATAATAACATGCGGTGCACCACAGATACCTCAATCATTAATAGATCAATTAAAAATTGGTGGAAGGATGGTTGCTCCAATTGGAGATGGAGATATTCAGATTATGCACTTAATTGAAAAGATATCTGAAACTGAAACTAAAATAACTACACATGGTGAATTTTCTTTTGTTCCTATGTTAAACGACAAACAAAATGGAAATTAAAGATTCTGTAGGAAATATTCTTAATAATGGAGACACAATTGTTTTAACTAAAACATTAAAAATTAAAGGGATGTCTAAAACTCTTAAAAGAGGAGATAAAATAAAAAATATTCGTCTTATTAGTGACTTGAATAATATTGAATGTAAAGTTGGAAAATCTCAAATTGTTTTAAAAACTTGTTTTATTAAAAAATCTTAACCAAGGTCTATTATTTAGTCTAGATTTTTTAATAATATTTTACATCCTTTCTCTATCTCTTTATTAGTGATAGTTAATGGAGGAGTTATTCTTACTGAAGAATCATTAAACAAAAAATAAAAAAGTAGTAAACCATCTTTCATACAACTTTCCACAACTCTTATCGTTTCTATGCTATCATGTAAATCTAATGATAGCATAAGGCCCTTTCCACTTATACTTTTAATTTTTTTGTGTACTAGTAGTTTTCTGAATAATTCTTCTTTTTCATTAATACTGTCAATAATATTATTATTTAAAATATAGTTTAATGTAGCATAACTTGCAGTACATCCAATAGGGTGTCCACCAAATGTTGTTATGTGACCTAATTTTGGGTTATGAGTCAATTTATTCATATTTTCCCATGATGAGATAAATGCTCCAATTGGATAACCACCACCCATACCTTTTGCAATACACAAAATATCAGGAACAATTTTAGTATGTTCAAATCCAAATAGTTTTCCAGTTCTTCCAAAACAAGTCTGTATTTCATCAAATATTATTAAAACATTATTTACAATACATTTCTTTTTAAGCTGATTAAGAAAATCTTGTGATGCTTCTATAAAACCACTAGCTCCTTGAATAGTCTCAACTATAACCGCAGATGTTTTATCTGTAATTTTTTCTAAACTTTCAAGCTTGTTATATATGATTTGCTTACAATCAGGTATAAGAGGTCTATAATTTGATTTATATTCTTCATTTCCCATAACACTCAGTGCACCATGAGTAGATCCATGGTATGAATCTTTACAATAAATAATTTCTGATCTTTTGTTAATTCTCTTTGCTAATTTAATTGCTCCTTCAATTGCCTCAGCTCCAGAATTAGTGAAATATGATGTAGACAAAGATTCAGGTAAATTATCGGCTAATAACTTTGCAAGTTTGTACTGTGGGTCTTGAATATACTCACCATAAACCATAACATGTGAATACTTGTTGATTTGATTTTTTACAGCTGTAGTCACTTGCTTGTTGCAATGTCCAATAGAACAGGCTGAGACTCCTGCTACAAAATCAAGGTATTCTTTATCATCATAGTCTTTTATATAAGAGCCACTAGCTGATTTAACATGTAATAGGGAAGGGCTTGGAAAAGTTTGTGCCTGATACTTTTTATAGATATTCGTAATATCAGTCATACAGTAATTATTTTCTAGAAACTACCTTTTTAGATGCTTTAACAATATCCGATGAAGTTAGTCCATATTTTTCCATTAATTGTCTAGGCGTACCACTTTCTCCAAAAGTATCATTAACTCCAACCATTTCTAATGGGGTTGGTAATTCTCTAGAAAGTAATTGGGCAATACTTTCCCCAAGACCACCATTTAGCATATGTTCTTCTGCAGTTACGACACACTTNGTTTTTTTAACAGATTTAATAATAGCATCTCTGTCTAAAGGTTTGATAGTATGAATATTTATCACTTCAGCATTTATATTTATTTCTTTGAGTGCTTTGCAAGCTTCTATAGCTTCCCATACAAGATGACCTGTAGCAATAATTGTAAGATCATTTCCTTCTTCTAAAGTTATTGCTTTTCCAATTTCAAATTTTTGATTTTCATCAGTAAAATTTGGCACCTTAGGTCTTCCAAATCTTAAATATACTGGGCCAACATGTTCAGCAATAGCTATAGTAGCAGCTTTTGTTTGATTAAAGTCACAAGTGTTTATTACAGTCATATGTGGTAACATTTTCATCATTCCAATATCTTCTAAAACTTGATGAGTAGCACCATCTTCTCCAAGAGTTAAACCTGCGTGAGATGCACATATTTTAACGTTCTTATTAGAGTATGCGACAGATTGACGAATTTGATCATAAACTCTAGAAGTAGAAAAGTTAGCAAATGTACCTGTAAATGGTATTTTACCACCAATTGTCATTCCAGCTGCTATTCCAATCATATTTGCTTCTGCAATACCAATTTGGAAAAAACGATCTGGATGATTATCCTTAAAGTTATTCATTTTTAATGAGCCAGTAAGGTCTGCACATAAAGCA
>NZHS01000026.1 GCA_002689735.1 Flavobacteriales bacterium
GACTACAGGGCAATATGGGGGTATTGGAGCGGTAATAACAAAAAGAAAAGATTATGTTTTTATAAATGAGCCGTACAAGGACTTTCCCGCACAGAAAGCCGGTTTAATAGCAGGAGATAAAATACTAGAAATTGACGGTGTGGGTGCTAAAGGAAAAAGTACTGAAGATGTTAGTAAGGCGTTGAAAGGCCAGCCAAATACTACAGTGAAATTGTTAATAGAAAGGCCATATGAAGACAACCCTTTTGAAGTTAGCTTTAAAAGAGAAAAAATTTCGGTTAAAAGTGTTCCTTTTTATTCATATGTTAAAGAAGGAATAGGTTATATCAAACTCAGAAGCTTCACTCGTGATTGTAGTAATGATGTGAAAAATGCACTTTTAGATTTGAAAAAAGAAGGTGAATTAAAGGGTGTGATTTTAGACTTGAGAAGTAATCCAGGTGGCTTGCTAAACGAGTCTGTTAATATCGTAAATCTTTTTGTTGAAAAAGGTCAAGAGGTGGTTAGTACTAGAGGAAAAATAGAATCATGGGATAAGATTTACAAAGCTTCTAAATCACCAATAGACTTATCTACCCCAATTATTGTTTTAATTAATCAAAGTTCAGCTTCAGCATCTGAGATTGTTGCCGGAGCAATTCAAGATCTTGATAGAGGAGTAGTTATAGGGCAAAGGAGTTACGGTAAAGGCTTAGTTCAACAAACTAAAAAGCTAAGTTATAATTCACAATTAAAGTTAACTGTTGCAAAATATTATATACCTAGCGGAAGATGTATTCAAGCTTTAGATTATTCAAATAGAAATGATGATGGTAGTGTTGGAAAAATTCCTGACTCTTTAATGACNGCATTTCAAACTAAAAANGGAAGAACNGTTTATGATGGAGGTGGTATAATGCCAGATNTTGAAGTNGAACAAGAAGANGTTAATAANCTAATTATATCTTTAGTTCGCGAGCGATTATTTTTTGATTTTGCNACACTTTATAAGTATCAAAACCAATCCTTTAATGANGATAGTGTTTTCGTAATACCTGACTCNGCCTTTNATTTATTTAAAGAATTNTTAAGTGATAAATCATATGATTANAAAACTGAAACAGAGAAAGCATTTGATNTTTTAAAGAAAAAATCNGAAANTGAAAATTATTTTGTTTCTATTGAAAATGAATTTAATACTCTTTTTAGNGAATTTGAATTAAATAAAAAAAATGATCTTGAAAGAAATGAGAAAATGATAAATGAAATATTAAGTGANGAGATTGCNTCNAGATATGCTTTTCAAGAAGGAAGAATTAANACATCAATTCTTTTTGATAAAGATGTTAATGAAGCAATTAAGTATTTAAATGATAAAGACTTATATCAATCAGTTCTTACAACAGTAGATTAAATATATATTCTTTTAATTCTTCGATTGATACTAGAAAGAAACTCATAAGGTGTAGAGTTGATTTTTTTACAGATATCCACAATACTATTATTAGGCCCAAAAACNTCGACTCTATCCCCCTCCTTAACTTTAGTGTTTGTTAAATCAATAACACAGGAGTCCATGCTTATTTCACCTAAAATATTACATTTTTTCCCATCGGCATATAGTTGGCCATTTTGATTGCCTAATTTTTTATCTAAGCCATCTGCATAGCCAAAAGGAATAATTCCTATTTTCATTNTTTTAGTAGATTTAAATCTCCCCCCATATCCTATATANTCGTTTTTTTTAATAGTCCTAATTTGACTNATNGTTGTAGTAAGTTTTCCTATTTGTTTAAGTCTAGGTTGTTGNTTAATNCCTAAAATTCCTATNCCTACNCTNACCGCATCATATTGTTTTTGAGGAAACCTAANGATCCCGTTTGTATTTAAAATATGCTTATAGATCTTTGTNCCAAATCTTTCGCATATTTGATCAAATATTGAAAATTCTTTTTGTGTTATAGCATCTCTTTTTTTATCATTAGCTGAAGANAGGTGAGAGCAAATAGATCTTACTTTGAGGTGTTTATACTTTTCAGTGTANTCCTTTATTTTTTTTATATCATTAATAGAAAATCCAAAACGGTTCATTCCACAATTAAATTTTAGATGAATATTGATTTTTTCAGAGGATTTAATCAAAATATCTAAAAGTCTAAAGTTATAAACAACAACATCAAGCTTATATTTTATTATTTGGTTAATTGATTTCGGGCTAGCATTAGCGACAATAATGGGCTTAATTATCCCATTTTTTCTAAGAATTATGCCTTCTTCAAAATCTGCAACCCAAAAGGAATCAATATTTATTTTTTCTAAATATTTAGAGATTTTTATATCACCATGCCCATATGCATATGCCTTTATAACAGCAATAATTTGAGTGTTTGAGTTTAATTTTTTTTTTAAATAATTAATATTTTGCTTGATTAACTCAAGATTTATTTCAAATATAGACTCATGTATATTAGACATTTTTTGTCGTATTTTTATTAAAACATTTTTTACAAAGAGCTAAATAATCTTCTTTCTCTCCTAACAATATTTTATTTTTAACTGATGATTTTCTATAAGTGTGATAAGCCTTTCCACTGCATATATCACATATTGCATGTAATCTTGTAATCTTATTTGCAATATTCATTAAACTTGGCATTGGACCAAATCCATTTCCTAAAAAATCCATATCTAAACCAGCAATAATTATCAATTTTTCTTTTGACAAGCTTTTACAAACTTTAATAATATCTTCATCAAAGAATTGAGCCTCATCAATTGCTATAATATCGCTAGATTTAGACGTTGTAATAATATCGTGTGATTTTTTTACAGGTATTGCATATGTTTCTTTGTTATCGTGTGAGACAATTTTTTTGTTGCCATATCTAATATCAAATTCTGGTTTAAATACTCTCACACTATAATTATTCTCTTTGAAATGTTTTATTTTTTCTATTAGTAATTTTGTTTTTCCAGAAAACATTGAACCACATATAACTTCAATACCTTTTTTTGGCGCAGAACTTTGAGGTTTCGACTTAATCAATATATTAGTATTTAGTTATGTTTGTTAGCAAAAATAAAAAAACTCGCAGGGTATTTTATGAAATTTAAGTCCTTATCTATTTTGTTCTTCATTATATTATTTGTTTTTAACACTAATGCATCTATTTTAGATTCTGTTAAAACTAATAAAAAAAGAGTTGCAATAGTATCCGGTTCCTTGGGGCTATATTTTACTGCTTCTTATCTCTATGTTCAAAATGCATGGTGGGGAGATATTTCAGAAGAATTTCATTTTGACCCAGGCAATGATTTAGTTTATGCATTAAATGTAGACAAGGCTGCGCATTTTTTCGGCGGAGTATATGCATCTGATTTGTTTTCTTCATCATACAGATGGGCTGGTGTTGGAGAAACAAGATCAAAGTGGTATGGAGCAGCTTTTGGAATTGGTATTCAACTTGCAATAGAATTTAAAGATGCTTATGCTCCATATTGGGGGTTTAGTAAATGGGATCTTGGCCTTGGATCTGCGGGGGCACTATGGCCAGTGCTTCAGAATTATTATAATCCATTAAAAGCAGTAAATTTTAAATTTTCTTATTTAAAACGTTCAAATATTTATTGGGATCTTGAGGCTCAAAGAGGTAAAAATCCTAGCAAATTTTCATGGTTTGATGATTACCCAAACCAAACATATTGGATGACATTAGATTTAGATAAATTAGCAAATAACAATTTACTTCCAAAATGGATGGATATTGCTGTAGGTTTTGGTCTTGACGACACTCAATATTTAAGTAGTGGTACTAAAATGGGAGGTAATCAGGAATTATATATTGCATTAGATTATGATACTAATCAAATTTTAAAAAAATGGAATACTCCTCTTGCTAAAAAGATTAAATTTATTTTAAAATATTATAAGTTGCCAGCTCCTACAATTCAGTTTTTTCCAAAAATTAATTTCTTCCCATTTTTTATGTAATAAACTATGTCTAAACTATACATTATTCCAACCCCGATAGGTAATTTAAAAGATATTACTATAAGAGCAATTGAAATATTAAAAGAAGTAGATTTAATTTTAGCAGAAGATACTCGAAAAAGTATTAAGCTTTTAAGTCATTTTGATATTATCACACCTATGTCATCATATCATCAGCATAATGAGCATAAAAAACTTGATAGTATCATTCATAAATTAAAGTCTGGAAAAACATTGGCATTAATTTCAGATGCAGGTACTCCGTCAATTTCTGACCCTGGTTTTCTATTAGTAAGAGAATGTGTTAAAAATAAAATTAACTTTGAAACTTTACCAGGACCAACTGCTTTAATCCCCTCACTTATTAATTCTTCTTTTTCAAGTGAAAGATTCATTTTTGAAGGCTTTTTGCCAATCAAAAAAGGACGTGTAAAAAGGTTGGATTCTTTAAAAGATGAAACAAGAACAATAATTTTGTACGAATCACCTCACAAACTTATTAAAACAATAAATGATTTAATACATACTCTGGGATCCAAAAGAAGAATCAGTGTTAGTAGAGAATTAACTAAAATTTATGAGGAAACTATTAGAGGGGAACTTGCTGAGATATTAGATTATTTCAATAATAAAAAACTAAAAGGAGAGTTTGTGATTGTGATTGAGGGAAATAAATGAGAAATTGGAAACTAAAGACTGTTGATGATGCGTTAACAAATAAGTTAGCCAATGAATTAAATGTGTCAACACATATTGCTAAACTCTTAATTCTTAGAGGAGTTGATAGTTTTGTTGCTGCAAAGAATTTCTTCAGACCAGATTTAAAAAATGTTCATGACCCTTTTCTTATGAAAGGAATGGAAGAAGCAGTTGATCGAATTAATAGAGCTAAATTACAAAATGAAAGGGTTTTACTTTTTGGTGATTATGATGTTGATGGTACCTCTGCTGTCTCAATGATGTATATGTTTTTTGAAGATCAGAATATTAACGTTAGTTATTATATTCCAGATAGATACAGTGAGGGATATGGATTTTCAAAGCAAGGAATTGACTATGCTGTTAATCATAAAATCAGCCTAATTATTACTCTTGATTGTGGAATTCGAGCAGTCAAACAAACTGCATATGCTAACAATAAAAATATTGATGTCATTATTTGTGATCATCATAACGTTGCAGAAGATTTGCCCAATGCTATTTCTATATTAAATCCCAAACAACCAGACTGTTTGTATCCGAATAAAAATCTTTCTGGTTGTGGAGTAGGTTTTAAGTTTATATCAGCCTATTGTAAAAACAATAATATTAATCAGGAGGAAGCATATAAATATATTGACTTACTAGCCTTAAGCCTCATTGCTGATATAATGAGTTTAACTGGTGAGAATAGAATTTATACCTACTATGGCTTAAAAAGAATAAATCATAACCCCTGCGTAGGCTTAGAGGCTTTAATTAATTTATCATCAAAAAATAATTTAATTAAATCTTCTGACATTTCATTTGGAATAGCTCCTTTAATTAATGCCGCAGGACGTATGTCTCATGCTTCTAATGCTGTTAAACTTTTAATTGAATCTGATTCAGATAATGCTGAAGTATATGCAAAAATATTATTAGAGAATAATAATGATAGAAGGAAGGTTGAAAAAGAAATAACAAACGAGGCATTTGAAATGATTGATAATAAAAGGTATACATCAGTTGTTTCTTCACCTAATTGGCACAAAGGTGTAGTTGGTATTGTTGCTTCTAAACTATTAGAAAAGTATTATAAGCCGACTATTGTTTTTGTTGAGAAGGATGGTTTTTTGACGGGTTCAGCAAGATCTGTTAGAGGCTTTAATATCTATGAAGCTATTAAAGAATGCGAAGATCTTTGTGAAAAGTTTGGCGGTCATATGTATGCTGCTGGTTTAACAATTAAATCAGAAAATTTTGAGTTGTTTAAAATAAAATTTGAAAATATTGTAAGAAAAAAAATACATCCAGAGCAAAAAATTAATGTAATTGATGTTGATTTAGAGATTGATCTTAATTCAATAGATGGACGTTTCTACAGAATTTTAAAACAATTTGAGCCTTTTGGACCAGATAATTTAAATCCAATTTTTTCTACTGAAAATTTAAATATTCATGGTCCTTTACGTTTTATTGGTGAAGATCAGTCACACGTGAAATTAGAATTTAATACTAAATCATCTAAAATAAATGCTATTGGCTTTGGAATTGCATCAAAGTTTAAAAGTTTAAAAAAACAGAAAATTGATTTGTGTTATACTTTAAATGAGAATCATTGGAATAATAAAACAACAATTCAATTAAATATTAAAGACGTTTTTTAAAAACTAGTTCTACCTACAAGAATGGAAATTTTATTTTTAATTTTTATTAAATTATTTAATAAAACAAAATCAGTTTTTTGAATGGAACTATTTTGAATCTTATTTTGGATTTTTTGAATTTTTTCATCAACGTGTTGTAACTTTAACATTAGTACTGCTTTTTCTGTAGTTTTTTTTAGGTTGTGACTTTCACTACCAGTATAAATTTTATGTTTTAAGGCCCAATTATCACTTATAACATGTTCACTAGAAAGTAAATCTACTGCAAGTTTGTTTATCTCGACGTTACTGTGAGAGACAAAAAAAGATTGATTTATCTTTGATTTTGATTTGTTTAAGTTTTTGACTTCAGCAAATATTTTATTATGCGGGTCATTTGTTATTTCAATTTTATCAGATTCAAGTTCAGAAATAATAAATTCACAAATATTAATCTCCTCTTGGTCAAAGTTGATATATTCATTTCCATAATTCAGAATAATTCTTATTATTTCTTCTTCGTATTTTTTAAGTTTTAAGTCTCCAGATATTTTTTTAGGTTTTTCTTTAGGAACTTCTTTTTTAATATTTTGTGATAGATTTATTTTTTTTCTTTCTTGATCAATATCTCTAAGTAGTACATTTTCTTTCACATCAAGTAATTTGCTACAAACTTTACAATATTCTGTTCGAGTTAAGTAATCAGGAATTAAAGCAATTGATCTTATAATATCCTTGATTATAGCTACTCTTTTTATTGGATCTTTTTCACTTTCTGCATTAAGAATATTTGTTTTATATGTAATGAAATCAATTGCTTTTTCATCGAGAAAATTGCTTAATTCTTCTTCAGAACTTTTTTGAGCAAATGAGTCAGGATCTTCATTCTCAGGAAATGGNACAACCTTTACATTCATACCTTCTTTTAAAATCATGTCTACACCCCTAAAAGAGGCTTTTATTCCAGCACTATCTCCATCAAAAAGAATAGTTATGTTTTTGGTAAATCTGTTAATAAGCTTTATCTGCTCAATTGTTAGCGAAGTGCCAGATGCTGAAACAACATTTTCAACACCTTTTTGATGTAAAGAAATTACATCCGTATATCCTTCAACAAGAAAACAATTATTTTTTTTACTAATTGAGTTTTTTGCAAAGAAAATACCATAAAGAACTTTACTTTTGTTATAAATTGGTGATTCTGGTGAATTCTGATATTTTGCCTTTGCATTTGGGTTGAGTGCTCTACCGCCAAAACCTAAAATTCTGCCAGAGAAACTATGTATTGGAAACATCACTCTCTCCCTAAATCTGTCAACAACGCCAGTATTTTCAATTTTAAAGCCTAAACCAGATTTTAAAATATAATCTTCAGAATATAATTTATTTAAAGCAGTATTAGTAAAAGAATCTTTTTGCTTAGGGCTATATCCAAGCTCAAACTTCTTTATGATTTCTTCGTTATATCCTCGTTCTTTAAAATAATTTAAACCAATTGTTTTGCCTTCATTGGATTTCCATAGTTTTTCTATAAAAAAATCATTAGCAAAGCCTGAGAGAATATACAGACTATCTTTCTCATTAGCAGCTTTGGCTTGCTCAACAGTCATTTCTTCTTCAACTATTTCAATATTATATTTTTTCGCAAGATATTTTAGTGCTTCAGGATACGTATAGTGTTCTTTATCCATTAAAAAGCTGACACTATTCCCCCCCTCTCCACACCCAAAACACTTATATATCCCTTTTGCTGGAGATACTGTAAATGATGGAGTTTTTTCATTGTGAAAAGGACATAGGCCTAGAAGATTAACACCGCGTTTTTTTAAAGTAATAAAATCAGAAATAACCTCTTCAATTTTTACGGTTTCAAAAATTTCATCAATTGTATTTTTTGGGATCATTTTTCTCTCTTCACAACGTATTTAACTAGATTTATTAAAGAAGATTTTGATTCATTATTTTTAAATTCTTTCAGAATTTCTAAGGCCTCATTAACAAAAATATTCATTTTGTTTTTTGCGTACTCTAAGCCTTTTTTTTCTTTGACAAGATTAATAATCTGCTCAACTTTTATTGAGTTTTTACTGTCATTCTTAATAGTATTTATAATAAATGCTTTTGTTTTTTTATCGGAATTATTAAGAGTATATATTAAAGGTAGCGTCATTTTTTTCTCTCTAATATCTATTCCTGTTGGCTTCCCAATTAAAGGGTTTTGGGTGTAATCAAACAGATCATCTTTAATTTGAAAAGCAATGCCTACTTTTTCTCCAAAATTTCTCATTTTCAAAATATCATTTTTATGTGTATTTGTTGATGCTGCTCCTGCCTCACAACATGCTGAGATTAAAGCAGCAGTCTTTTTTTTAATAATTTCAAAATAAACTTTTTCTGTGATATCTAATCTTCTAGTTTTTTCAATTTGTAATAGTTCTCCTTCACTCATTTCTTTGACAGCTGTACTCATTATTTTTAATAGTTGAAATTGTTCGTTTTCAACGGCTAACAATAACCCACGTGATAAAAGAAAATCTCCAACCAAAACAGAAATTTTATTTTTCCAAATCGCATTTATTGAAAAAACACCTCTTCTGAAGTTTGCTTCATCAATAATATCGTCATGTACTAAAGTTGCAGTATGTAGTAATTCTATTAGACTAGCTGCTGTATATGTACTTTCATTAACATTATTAAATAGCTTAGCTGTTAGGAATACAAATAGTGGTCTCATCTGCTTGCCCTTTCTTTTAATAATATAGTGCATAATCTTATCTAATAATGGAACACTTGTTTTTAGCGAGTTCTTGAACTTGCTTTCAAAAAGCGCCATTTCTTTAGAAACAGGTTGTTTGATGTCCTTAATTTTTAACAAAATTTAAAATAAATTATTAAGCTAATATACAAACTTAATCATCTAGAGTAGATGTAGTTTTTCTTATTTTAGTTTGTTAACAAGCTGGCCACACGCAGCATTAATATCTTTTCCTTTACTTCTTCTTAAGTTTACAATAACATTTTTTTCATTTAGAAAGTTTATGAATTTTTCAGTCTTATTATTAGATGCTTTTTGAAATGGAATATTATCTACACTGTTATATTCAATAAGATTCACTTTACATGGCGTTGATTTACAAAACTTAACTAGCTCATGCGCATCATCCAAGCTATCGTTTATGTCTTTAAATAAGATATATTCATAAGTAATTCTTGTACCTGTTTTTTCAAAAAAGTATTTAATAGACTCTTTTAGTTCTTCTAAGTTTATTGATTTATTTATTGGCATTATTTCTTCTCTCTTTTTATCATCACTTGTATGTAAACTAATTGCAAGATTAAATCTAACATCATCATCTGCAAGTTTTTTAATCATTTTTGCAATTCCAGCAGTTGAAACAGTTATTCTCTTAGGAGACATTGAAAGGCCGGTTTTACTTGAAACAAGTTCAATGCTTTTAAGTAAATTTTCATAATTTAATAAGGGCTCGCCCATTCCCATATATACAATATTTGAAAGCGGTTTTCCAAAATTTAGCAAGGCCTCTTCATTTAGAATAAAAATTTGATCATATATTTCTGCATAATTTAAATTTCTTTCAAGTTTTAANGTTCCTGTTGCACAAAAGGTACAAGATAAACTACAGCCTACTTGAGAGGAGATACATGCAGTTAATCTCTTTTTAGAAGGTATTAACACTCCTTCTACTAACTTATTGTCATATAACTTTAAGCTGTATTTTATTGTACCATCACTACTTTTTTCAGCTTTATGAATTTTTACTGCATTTAAACAGAAGTTTTGTTCTAATAACTCTCTTAGCGATAACGATAAGGATGTCATTTCATTAAAACTTATTGCTCTTTTTTTCCATAACCATTCGTGTATNTGTTTTGCCCGGTATGAAGGTATGTTTTGATTTTTAAGAAAATCAATTAATTCTTCTAGTTTAAGTTCACGTATGTTTTTCTTAGTAATCATCTATTTACAAAGATATACTTACTTTTGATGAATGAGATTTATATCGGCGGATTATTTATATACACTAGANTTAAAACCTATAAAAAATGGAGTTTTGCAGNTAAATAATTTTGGGGAAATAACAAATATATTTAAAAATAAANCAGAAATACCTAACCAAAATATTGAGTTTTTTAATGGAATATTATGCCCTGGTTTTATAAATGCTCATTGCCATCTTGAGCTCTCACACTTACATAATATTTCTAAAAGTGTAAATGGGTTTTCAGAATTTTTAAAAATAGTTAAAAAAAGAGANAANTATTCCCAAGCTTTTATTACTCGGGCAATTNAAAGTGCTGAAGATCAAATGATAAAAAATGGTATTGTCGCTGTTGGTGATATNTGTAATACTACAGACACTCTAGAAATAAAGAAAAATAAAAAATTATATTACTATAATTTTATAGAAGCATTTGAAGTAAGTAGTAAAAAGTCTAGCAATGCAATTGCAAAAGCATTATTAATTAGAGACGCCTTTAGAAATAATAATTTAAAAGCTACAATAACTCCTCACTCACCATANAGTGTCACCCCAGATTTAATGAAATTAATTGCTAATGTTTCTGATGAATTTGACTACACTTTTAGCATGCATAATCAGGAAACAGAAGAAGAGAATATTTTATTCAAGAATAAAAAAGGAAAATTTCATAATTGGTTAAAATCTCTAAATGCATCTGCTGAAATTTGGAATGATAGGTCCTCAAGCTATACTGTTTTAGATGAACTTCGGCCTAAAAGAATTATACTTGTCCATAACACATATTCTTCTTCTGCAGATTTGAAAGATAAATATTATTGTACTTGCCCATGTGCAAACTTATTTATAGAAAATAAATTACCCAATTATTCAATTTTTAATAGTGATAATTTATGTGTTGGGACAGATAGTCTAGCATCAAATAATCAACTTTCTATAATAAAAGAATTAGCTTTAATTCAAGAGAATTCAAACTTTTCATTAGAAGAATTATTGAAAATAGGTTGTAAAAATGGAGCNAATGCGCTAGGTTTTTATAAGTATGGGACTATTGAAGTTGGAAAGACTCCTGGAATTAATTTAATTACTGGCTCTGAATTTGGNTTAGCTAATTCAAAAGTTAAAAGAATAGCTTAAATNACTTTTTTATTAAAACTTGTGCTAANTCTAAATCTAAAGGGGTAGTAATTTTCATATTATTATAGTTTCCAATTACATGCTTTATTTTTCCTTTTTTAGCCTCAAATACTGAGGCATCATCTGTAAAAGAAGAATTATAATCTATGTTATAAGAATTGAAGATTTCATTAAATATAAAGCATTGTGGAGTCTGAACATGATAAATAGTATCTCTGTTTACTATCCTCGAAAAATCACCTTCTTTTATTCGTATTGAGTCAGTAGCAGTAATAGTAGGGATAATGCCAAAACCACTAGATACTTTATTAATTAAAGTTGTTATTAATTCTTTTTTAACAAAAGGTCTTGCCCCGTCATGTATAAGAATAATATCTGTANNATTAATAGCATTTAACCCATTTTTTACAGAACAAAATCTATTGTCACCACCTTCAACTAAAACATGCTCTAAATCAAAATTATATTTNTCACATAGTTCTCTCCAGTCATTAAAATATTTTNTNGGTAATACTAAATAAATTTTGTCTAAGTGAGAAAATTTACTTANCGTGTGCATTAAAATAGGCTTATCTCCTAAAATTAAAAATTGTTTTGGTGTGTTACTATTTAACCGCTTACCAACNCCTCCAGCAACAATTAATGCAGATTTTTCCATTATTATATGATTAACATAGCATCTCCAAAAGTATGAAACTTATACTTTTTCTTAACAGCCTCCTTATAGGCTTTCATGAGTAAGTCATATCCAGAAAAAGCAGAAACTTGCATCATTAAAGATGATTTTGGTAGATGAAAGTTTGTTAGCATACAAGATCCAATCTTAAAATCATATGGTGGGAAAATAAAAATATTTGTCCACCCGTCATATGGGATAACCATATTTTTTGTTGAAACAGATGTTTCAAGACTCCTCATCACAGTAGTACCAACTGCACAGACTTTTTTTCTATTAACAAGAGCATTGTTTATTATTGTTGATGCAGTTGAATTGATNATCATCTGCTCAGATTCCATTTTGTGTTTTGATAGATCTTCAACCATAATTGGGCTAAAAGTTCCAAGGCCAACATGAAGAGTTGTTTCCGCAAATTCAATTCCTTTAATTTGCATTTTTAGCATTTGAGTCTTACTAAGATGCAGNCCAGCAGTTGGAGCTGCCACTGCTCCTTCATTTTTAGCAAATACTGTTTGATATCTTTCAGTGTCATTTGGTGTTGGTTCTCTTTTTATGAATCTTGGTAGAGGAGTTTGACCTAATGAATTCAGTGTTTCTTTGAACTCTTCGTGAGTCCCGTCATATAAAAACCTTAANGTTCTACCTCTTGANGTNGTNTTNTCAATAACNTCTGCNATTAGTTCATCATTTTCACCAAAAAAAAGTTTGTTTCCAATTCTAATTTTTCTTGCAGGATCAACTAGTACATCCCAAAGCCTATTTTTTTTATTTAATTCCCTTAGCAAAAAGACTTCAATTCTAGCACCTGTTTTTTCTTTATTTGCATATAGTCTGGCGGGAAATACCTTAGTATTATTTATGCAAACTACATCTCCATCATCAAAATAATCAATAAGATCTGAGACTTTTTTGTGTTCAATTTCTCCAGAATCCCTATGTAAAACCATAAGCTTTGCATCATCTCTATTTTTTGCTGGAGTATCCGTGATCAACTTTTCAGGTAGATCAAAATTAAACATTGATAATTTATATTTCATAGAATTAAATTTTAAGGTCTGCAAATATAATGCATTGGGCTTCCCTTGTCAATAGGTTTTATAAATTAAGTTGTTTTTTAAATTCATCAATAGTGAAAGCTCTAGATAAATCATAATCTCCAATTTGATTTCTGGTTAACTGTGATAGGTGCGCACCATTTTTTAGATATTTCCCAAAATCATCCGCAATTGAACGAATATAAGTACCCTTACTACACTCTATTTGAAATTTAAAATGAGGTAAGTCAATGTCTTTAATCTCAAATGAAAAAATAGTAGTTTCTCTACTTTTAATATCAATTGACTCTCCTCTTCTTGCTTTTTCATATAACCTTTCTCCTTTTACTTTTATTGCTGAATATATAGGAGGTTTCTGTTGAATTACTCCAATAAATTTATTTGCTGTTTCTAGAATATCTGTTTTTGAAATATTTGAAATATCAAAAATTTTATCAACGGAAGTTTCAAGGTCATAAGAAGGCGTTGTAGAACCTAAGGTAATTTGTCCAGTGTAAACCTTTCTTTTACTTTGAATCTCAGAGATTTTTTTTGTGAATTTACCAGTACAAATAATTAATAAACCACTAGCCAACGGATCAAGAGTTCCAGCATGTCCTACTTTAATTTTTTTTATTTGATATGCTTGACGAATTAGATTCTTGACTTTTTTTACAACATCAAAAGATGTCCAACCAATTTCTTTATGCAACAACAATATTTTCCCATCCTCAAAATTTTGTTTTGAAAAAGTATTTGCTTGCATGTATATCTTAAAGACTAAAAACTATTGAAATTATCCCAATTATGAAGCAGTAAAATGAAAAGTATTTAAGCTGACTGTTTTTAACTAACTTAATCATCCAATTACAAGCCAAAATTCCAGTAAAAAATGCGCAAATAAACCCGACTGTTAGAGGTAAAAAGGATTCGCCGTAGCTTAATGTGTCAATAGAAATAAGGTCTTTTAAAACTTTACCAAAAATCAGAGGAACAACCATTAAGAAAGAAAATTTTGCAGAATTTTCTTTGTCTATTCCTAATAAAACAGCTGTTGAAATAGTTGCTCCTGATCTTGATATTCCAGGTATAATTGCTATTGCTTGAGATAAACCAATTATAATAGCAGATTTAATATTAATGCGTTTTTCTGTTGGTCTTGCTTTATCAGCTAATAATAATAGTAGGCCAGTTATTATCAGCATTGCACCAACACTGACTAAATTTCCGGTGAATAGGCTTTCTACCTCAGATTCAAGAAAGAAACCAACAAAAGCAGCGGGTATCATTGAAATTACAATTTTTAAAGAAAACCAAAAACTTTCATTCTTTTTAAAGCTAATTAAGTCTAATATTATTTGTTTAATCTCATCTTTAAAAATTACAATAGTACTGCATGCGGTAGCAAAGTGTAAGATCACCGTCATCAACAAGCTTTCATTTGCTAGCTTATCCTCTCCAAGTATTACCTTGAAGATTTCTAGATGACCACTACTACTAACAGGAAGAAACTCTGTTAAACCCTGAATAATACCAAGAATTATAGCGTTAATTACATCCACTTATTTTTTAGACTTGATCATAATAGCAAAAANTCCCATAACAAATCCAGAAACAATGAGAATAGGNGCTAACGTTAATCTTTGAAAGTTAAAAATTTCTTCAGAAAATTTTGTGGGATCTTCAGAACCCCCACCAATCATTAGAGTAATTCCTAACAAAATTGATACCAGGCCAGCAATGAGTATCATATAGTTTTTTTTCTTAAANACAAAATCCATTTTATGTAATTTTAGTTAATTATATAATTCCCCTTCATTTAANTATATAAATTTTCTTACAGCAAAAAATGTTGAGGTTCCACTTATTATTATTCCAGAACAAAATAAAACAATAAAAACTAAACCAATAATTTGTAAATCATTTATATTTAAAATACTTGCTGTTTCACTTTGGATTAATTGTATTGAACCAATTAGCATAAATATTGCAAAAATAGCACTATACAGCCCCTGATAAACTCCTGTNATTAGAAANGGTTTTTGAATAAATGAGTTCTCAGCNCCAACTAATCTCATTGTTTTGATGATAAATCTTTTTGAATAGACAGATAGTCTTATCGTATTGTTTATAAGTGCAAACGCAATGAAAAATAAGACTAAGCTTATACATATTAAAAAAAACGAAATTTTACCAACATTGCTATTAAGTTTTTTTATTAAATTTTTTTGATAAAAAACCTCATAAACAATATCACTTTTTTCAAGCCTTGAGCTAATATTCTGTAGGCTATCATTATTTGCATATGAAGAGTTAAGCTTTACATCTATTGAAGCCATAATTGGATTATATCCAAGAAAGCTGACAAAATCTTCTCCTAAGTCTTTTTCTAATTCTTTTGTAGCCTGTTCTTTTGAAATAAATCTAGTACTCTTTGTGAAATCTTCAGCATCTAATATTTTGTTAAATTCAATTAATTCAATTTCTTTAATATCTTCTTTTATCATGATAGAAAAACCAATATTTTCCTTTACATAATTAGATAGTTTTTGAGCATTTATCAATACAAGAGAAAGTAGTCCAACAACAAAAAGAACCAAAGAAAGACTTATTATAACTGACACTGAAGATGAAACTATTTTTTTATTAAGTGATTTGTTTTTTTTATTTCTCATAATTAACGCTAAAATATAAAAATACTATAAAGATTAGTTGGGATTAATTAACTTTGTAGACTATATCATATATCAAATGCAATACAACTTTATAGACATAGAAAAAAAATGGCAAGAATTTTGGGCTAAAGACAAGACTTTCCAAGTTTTTGAAGATAAAAACAAGGAAAAATTCTATGTTTTAGACATGTTCCCTTATCCATCGGGGTCGGGATTGCATGTTGGACATCCATTAGGTTACATTGCTTCAGATATATATGCTAGATATAAAAAACATAAGGGNTTTAATGTTTTACATCCAATGGGTTATGATTCTTTTGGATTACCTACAGAACAGTATGCTATTGAAACAGGAATCCACCCCAAAACTGCCACTGAAAAAAACTCCAACCGATATAGAGAACAATTAGATAAACTAGGCTTTTCATTTGATTGGAGTAGAGAAATCAAAACATCTAATCCTGATTATTACAAATGGACACAATGGATTTTTAAACAATTATTTAATTCTTATTACTGCAATCTAGAAGACAAGGCTCTTCCTATAACTAAATTAATTAAGGAATTTGAAAGAAATGGAAATTCTGCTGTTAATGTTAAATCTAGCGATAATACTGCTTCTTTTTCCTCTTTAGAATGGTTAGATTTTTCTCACGAAACAAAACAAGAAATACTACTGTCATACAGATTGGCTTATCTGTCGGAAAGCATGGTTAATTGGTGCCCTGAATTAGGTACAGTACTAGCTAATGATGAGGTTAAGGAGGGTCGTTCAGAGCGAGGGGGTTTTCTAGTTGAGCAAAAAAAAATGAAGCAATGGTCTCTTAGAATAACTGCCTATGCTGACAGACTAAATGAAGATTTAAACCAACTTGACTGGTCTGATTCACTAAAAGAAATGCAAAGGAACTGGATTGGTAAGTCAAAAGGAGTCACAATGGGTTTTTCAACTGAAAATAATGAGTTGATTGAGGTTTTTACAACACGTCCTGATACACTTTACGGAGTTAGTTTTATTGTCTTATCTCCTGAGCACAAACTAGTTGACTCCCTTGTTTCAAAAGAACAAGAAAAAGATGTTGCTACTTATTTATCTATTTCAAAATTAAAATCTGAAAGAGAAAGACAATCAGANAAAAAAATTAGCGGAGTCTTTACCGGAAGCTATGCAAACCATCCATTTACTAAAAGTAAAGTTGAAATTTGGATTGCAGATTATGTNCTCGCTTCATACGGAACCGGCGCTGTTATGGCTGTTCCTTGTGGAGACCAAAGAGATTGGCTATTTGCCAAGCACTATAATATTGAAATTTTAAATATTTTTAAAGAAACAGATATTTCTAAAGCAGCTTATGAAGGCAAAGATGCTGTTATCTGTAATTCTGAATTCTTAGATGGTTTAAACTGTCTTGAAGCNATAGATTTATCAATTTCTAAAATAGTAAAGTTAGGAATTGGTGAAGAAAAAACAAACTACAGGNTAAGGGATNCTGTCTTTTCAAGACAGAGATATTGGGGAGAGCCATTTCCNGTTTATTACAAAAACAACATCCCANATCTTGTAAAANNTGATGATNCTGTAANCTTACCTGAAATTGATAAGTATTTGCCAACTGAAACTGGCGACCCTCCTCTTGCTAGAGCAAAAAAAACAGATTGGAATATTTTTGAAGGTGATAGAATGGATACAAATATTATGCCTGGTTGGGCTGGTTCATCNTGGTATTTTTTGAGATTCATGGATGCAAATAATNAAAATGAATTTGTTTCTAGAAAAAAATCTGATTACTGGGGACAGGTGGATTTGTATATTGGTGGAGCTGAACATGCGGTTGGTCATTTATTATACTCCAGGTTTTGGACAAAATTTNTGTTTGATAGGCAGTTTATTTCATTTGACGAGCCATTTAAAAAGTTAATAAATCAGGGAATGATTTTAGGTAGATCTAATTTTGTTTATAGGATTAANGGCTCCAACACTTTTGTTACTAATTCACAAAAAAGCAATTATGATACTTCTAGAATGCATGTAGATATTGATTTGGTTGAAAATGATTATTTAGATATTAAAAGATTTAAAAAATGGCGTAATGAGTTTTCAGATGCTAAATTTATTTTAGAGGAAGATGGTAGGTATCAGTGTAGTTTTGAAGTTGAAAAAATGTCTAAATCAAAATACAATACTCAAACTCCGGATGTGTTNGTTGAAAAGTATGGTGCTGANACATTAAGATTATATGAAATGTTTTTAGGTCCGTTAGAGCAGTTTAAGCCTTGGGATGTTAATGGAATNAGTGGAGTTCATAATTTTTTAAGAAAAATATGGAGGCACTTACATAATGNTGAAAATCAAATTTCTTTAAATTCTGATTTACCAAGCGAAGCCTCTTTGAAAACACTTCATAAAACAATTAANAAAGTTGACGANGATATTCAAAGATTTTCTTTNAATACTGTTGTTAGTACTATGATGATATGTTTAAATGAACTAATAGATCAAAAATGTAAAAACAAAGAAATATTTTCAGATTTTATTATTCTTNTATCTCCATATGCACCTCATTTTGCTGAAGAAATTTGGCAAAAGATGGNTAACACNTCATCTTTATCAACTGTTAAGTTTCCAGATTATAAATTAGAATATCTAATTGAAAATGAAATAAANTACCCTGTATCATTTAACGGAAAGATGAGGTTTAAGGTNAGTTTACCTGCNTCAATNTCTATTAAAGANATTGAANTATATATNTTAAAGCACGAAAAGACAATTCATTATCTTTCTTCTGCAGAACCTAAACGAATAATAATTGTTCCAAAAAAAATAATCAATATTGTAATTTAATTTTTTGAATTGAACCATCTAATAAATTTTTTATTAAAAAGTAAGATTTTTATTTCTCTTTGTGTTTTTTGCCTTGCTTTATCAACTCAATTTATGATTGGAGAGTATAATTTAAATTTACTTTTCTTACTTTTTTTCGGAACATTTTTGTCTTATAATTATCAAAGAATTATCTTTCATATTAAGCTAAAAAAAAAACACTCTATTTCGTGGTTTTTTGGAAATAAGAAATTAATTTTTTTAATAGCTATGGCTGGAATATTATTCTTGTGTTGTTTTTTTCAGCTTAAAACCATCACTAAGTTAATGGTAATTTTACTTTCATCAGTTTCTTTATTTTATCCAGTACTAAGGAAAATACCTTTTTTAAAAATATTACTTATTTCTTTTTCTTGGGCATATTCAACAGTTGCATTAATTTATTTTGAAAACAATTTAGATTTTAATCAGAATTATAAACTATCTATTATTTCTCGTATATTCTTCATACTTGGAATTACAATACCTTTTGATATAAGAGATATTAAGCATGACCACCTTAAAATTAATACTATTCCTTTAGTTTTTGGAGTAGGTGTTGCTAAAAAAGTTGCTTTAACTTTTTTAGTAATTTATTTATGTATCGAGTGTTATTTGAATCTTGAGGTTTTTGCTTTAAATTTTATTATCTCTGCAAGCTTATGTTTTTTATACTCCTTCTTTATTATTAGTCAGCTTAATAACAACAATAGTGATTATTACTACTCATTTTGGCTTGAATCATGTTCAATTTCACTTTTAGTTTTTTTAATAATTACATCAATCTTGTTATAAAATATCTTACTATATTTACTTCAGTTAAAACACTATAGATGTCTAAGAAAAACTCTTCTGTTCACTATAATGAGTATTTGGATCTGGATAAAATTCTTGATGCTCAAACCCCACTAAGTAAGGCTGGAAATAATGAGGCTCATGAAGAAATGCTTTTTATTATTATTCATCAAACTTATGAGTTATGGTTTAAACAAATTATTCATGAAATAGATTCTGTCATGGCTTTACTAAGTAGACAGAAAATGGATGAGGAAAATGTTGGTTTGGTAGTTGGTAGATTTGATAGGGTAAATAAAATATTAGAAGTTTTGGTTAAGCAGTTAGATATTTTAGAGACTATGACCGCTCTTGATTTTTTAGATTTTAGAAATTATTTGTCTCCTGCATCTGGTTTTCAATCTCATCAGTTTCGAAAAATTGAAGTGATGTTGGGCCTTAAAATTAATAAGCGCCATCAATTTGGAGGATGCCCATATCATGATCAATTTACTGGAGAAAAGAAAGAGGAAATACTTGAGATTGAAAAGGATACTTCTCTTTTCACTTTAGTTGAGAAATGGTTGGAAAGAATACCCTTTTTAAATATGGAGGGGTATGATTTTATTGATCAGTATAAATCTTCCGTTGTCGAAATGCTCAAAAATGAAATTGCTGTAATTAATTCCTCGATACTAAGTGATAGCGATAAAACGATTAGGATTAAAATGATAGAAGAGAACAGGAAGTATTTTGACAATATTTTTGATGAAAAGAATCATTTAAAATCAATTGAAGATGGATTGACTAAACTATCATATAAGGCTACTATGTCTGCATTATTAATCAACCTATACCGTGAACAGCCAATCCTGCAATTGCCGTACAAGTTTTTACGTCAACTTGTTGAAACCGATCATAAGATTTCATTGTGGAGATTTAGACATGTTCAGATGGTTGAAAAGATGTTGGGCCAAAAAATTGGAACAGGCGGTTCATCTGGGCAGGGGTATTTAAAGAAAACTGTTGACCAGCATAGACTTTTTGAGGACATAGCAAATATTGCTACCCTTATGATTTCTAGAGAATACCTTCCTGAGCTACCAAAAAATATTAAACAAAAATTGAGCTTTAATTTTACTAATAAAAAAATATGAATTTAGGATTAAGAAATAAGAAAGCTATTGTTTGTGGTAGTACGCAAGGAATTGGAAAAGCTATTGCTGAGGAGTTAGCTTTAGAAGGTGTAGGTATTACTTTAATTGCAAGAAATGAAGATGCTCTTAAAGAAGTTGCAGCGTCATTAGACGTGTCTTTAGGGCAAAAACATAATTTCTTATGTGTTGATTTTTCTGCAAATAACTTTTCAGAAAGAATAGATTCTTTAAGTCAGGATTATGACATATTAATTAATAATACTGGAGGTCCAGCTTCTGGACCTATTACTGATGCTCAGCCAGAAGATTTTGAAAATGCATTTAAAATGCATTTATTAAATAATCAAATTTTAGTTAAAAAAGTTGTTGAGGGAATGAAGAGAAATTCTTTTGGTAGGATAATAAATATTATCTCTACTTCTGTAAAAGCTCCAATTCCTGGTCTTGGAGTTTCTAACACTATTAGGGCTGCAGTAGCAAACTGGGCTAAAACACTTTCCTTAGAATTAGGCATCTACGGAATTACTGTAAATAATGTATTGCCAGGTTTTACAAATACTACTAGACTAAATTCTTTAATAAATAAGAAATCAGAGGTGCAGGGGAAACCTATTGATGAGGTAGCATCTCAAATGAAAAAATCTGTACCAATGAATAGGTTCGGTAGTTCTAATGAGGTAGCTAGTGCTGTTGTATTTCTAAGTTCAACAAAAGCAAGCTATATAAACGGAATAAACTTACCTGTTGATGGTGGTAGAACAGCAAGTTTATAGAAATGGAAAAAATAAAAAATTATATTAATGGAAAGTTAGTTGAGTCCAGTTCAGGAAATTATATTGATAACTATAATCCTGCTTCAGGAAAAGTTTATTCCTTAGTTCCCGACAGTAATGAAGATGATATTAACGCTGCAGTATTAGCAGCTAATACAGCTTTCCAGAGTTGGAGCAAAACATCTAAGAAATATAGATCTGATCTTTTAATGCGTCTTGCGTCAAAAATAGAAGAGTATTCTGAGGAGCTTATTATTGCCGAAAGTAGAGATAATGGAAAGCCTGAAGCTTTAGCTCGCTTAGTTGATATTCCAAGAGCATCAGAAAATTTCAGATTTTTTGCGACTGCGATTTTACACTTTTCTTCAGAATTACATGATATGGATGGTAAAGCTCTTAATTATACATTACGAGAACCTATTGGCGTTGCTGCATGTATTTCTCCTTGGAATTTACCTCTTTATTTATTAACATGGAAGATAGCTCCTGCCTTAGCAGCTGGAAATACTGTAGTCGCAAAGCCCTCTGAGGTCACTCCAATGACTGCATATATTTTAAGTAAGATATGTGCGGAGATAGATTTTCCGCCAGGAGTCTTAAATATTGTTCATGGGATAGGTAGTAAGATTGGAGACTTTCTTACAGGTCATGAAGATACTCCAATAGTTTCCTTTACAGGAGGAACACAAACAGGTAGACATATCGCGGGAATTGCCTCCCCGATGTTCAAAAAAATTTCTTTAGAACTAGGGGGTAAAAACCCCAATATTGTTTTTGCTGATGCAAATTTTGACAAAGCAGTTACAATGGCTGTAAAAGCTGGTTTTTCTAATCAGGGGCAAATTTGCTTATGCGGTTCAAGATTGTTTATTCAAGATGAAATTTATGAAAAATTTAAAAAAGCATTGCTTGAAAAGGTGTCAAAATTAAAAGTTGGTGATCCACAAGACGATGGCATGGATTTAGGCGCTGTGGTTTCCGAGGAACATATGAACAAAGTATTATCAAAAATTACTCAAGCAAAAAAAATAGGCGGGAATATTTTAACTGGAGGAAATCGTAAATTAATAGAGGGTGATTTATTAAATGGTTATTATATTGAGCCAACCGTTATTGAAAATCTGCCATTTGACTGTGAAGTTAACCAAGAAGAGATTTTTGGCCCTGTTCTAACTTTGATTCCATTTAAGGATGAAGAAGAGGTTATTAATATGGCAAATTCAACAAAATATGGTCTTTCAGCTAGTATATTTACTGAAAATATAAGCAAAGGTCATAGAGTAGCTGCTGCTATTAAATCAGGTGTTGTCTGGATTAATACTTGGCTCTTAAGAGATTTACGTATTCCATTTGGTGGTATGAAACAATCTGGAGTTGGTAGAGAAGGAGGATTTAAATCATTACAATTTTTTACCGAACCAAAAAATGTTTGTATTAAAATTTAAAATATGAACGGAGAAAAATATAATAGCAAAAGAGCCCCACAAGCAGTAGGCCTATATCCACACGCCCGAAAAGTTGACAATCTTTTGTTTCTTTCAGGAGTAGGCCCTAGAGTTTTGAATGAAGATAAAATACCGGGTGTTGAATTAAATAAAGACGGTGGCATAGCAAGTTATGATATAGCAAAACAATGCCACTCTGTATTTAAGAATGTGAAATATATTTTAGAAGATGCTGGTTCGTCATGGGACAATATTATAGATGTTCAGGTTTTCTTAACAAATATGAAGGATGATTTTAAAATATATAATAAAATATATGCTGAATACTTTAAAGAGAATCAGCCTTGCAGAACGACTATTGAGATAAATGCACTGCCAACTCCAATTGCAATTGAATTAAAAATAATAGCAACAATTTAAAATTTAAAAATTATGAGTAAAATAAAAACACCTTTTAACTTACAGAAATGGATTGATGATAACAGACACTTATTAAAACCCCCTGTAGGAAATAAAAATTTATATGTAGAGTCAGAGGATTATATTGTAATGATTGTGGCTGGCCCTAATGCTAGAAAAGACTACCACTATAATGAAACAGAAGAGTTGTTTTATCAAATTGAAGGAGATATTGTTGTGAAAACACAACAAAATGGTAAGTTGGTGGAATATCCAATTAGTGAAGGAGAAATGTTCCTTTTACCACCAAAAGTACCACATTCTCCTGTTAGGTCAGCAGGATCAATTGGACTGGTTATAGAAAGAAAAAGAAAGGAAAATGATAAAGATGGTTTGATGTGGTTTTCAGATACTGCCAATGAATTATTATATGAAGAGTATTTTAAATTAACTAATGTGGAAAAGGACTTTTTTCCGGTTTTTAAGAGATTCTATTCAGATGAAAAGCTTAGAACTTGTCCAAAAACAGGAGAGGTAATGGAGGCTGACGAGAGATATATAGGTAAATAATTTTTTCAATATGAGAATAAATGGTCATGGTCATGTACTACCCGAGCCATCTCAAATCCCTGCGTTTTTAAAGGACAAGAGACTGTTTTGGATTGATGACGATAAAAAGTTCATGAGACAGGGTGATTGGTCAAGACCTATTAATGGTTCTGGTTTTTTCTTAAAAGAAAAAATTAAATGGATGAAGCTGAACAATATTGACCACGCTGTAATGTTATGCCTTTCTCAAATGTACTGTAACGGTTGGGGGAAACAAGATTGTGCTGATGCAATTCGCTTTCAAAATGATTTTAATGCGTCTATTCAAAGTAATTATCCACAAAAGTTTACATGCGGTTTTGTTGTTCAACCTTTATATATGGATAATGCTTTAAAGGAAATTGATAGATGTGTTAATGAGCTTGGATTGAAATTACTTTGTTTGCCAACTCATTTTTTAAACTCAAAAGGAGAGTGGTTATCAGTTGCTGAATCTGATGTTGATCCAATTTTTGAATTAGCAAATAAATATAAATTAGCAATTCAAATTCACCCATATGATGGTGAGAAAATGATTGCTTTGAAAAATGCATACTGGAGATTTCATTTGATTTGGATGATGGCTCAATGTGCTGATACTCTTCATCTTTTTACTCTTAGAGATTTACCAAATAAATATTCAGGTTTAAGAACATGTTTTGCGCATGGAGGAATGTTAGGTATGGCTAATTATGGAAGAAGAATTCAGGGATTTGATGGACGCCCTGATATCTTTGAAGAATTACAAGATCCTAGAAAAACATTAGGGCATAAGAACTTGTATTTTGATACTTTAGTGCACGATTCTCATACCTTAGATCTACTACAAAAACGCGTTGGATCTAGTCAGATTATAATGGGTTTAGATGATCCCTTTCCTTTAGGTGAGATGGAAGGTGTGGGGACTTCTTACCCTGGAAGAGTTTTGGATTATGCTGTAGAAATTGGTGTTTTATCAGAGCAGCAGGGTAAAGATATATGGCATAAAAATGTATTGGATTGGCTGAATATAAAGCAAGAAGATTTAAAATAATGGATGCAAAATTCTTAATTGACAATATAAGCTATTCAGTTGATTTTTCAAGCTTTAATGATTTATCTATTCCAATAAACTTTAATGGTAAACAGCCTAATACTTATGGTGTAGATAAAGCGATATCATCTGCTTATGAAGATGGTAAATTTATTGGCGACACGAGAAAAGGAGGTCCATGTAATTTTGAAACATATTCTATCACTCCTCACTGTAATGGCACACATACAGAATGTATTGGACATATTACTGACGAAAGAATTTCTATTTTATCTTCCTTAAATTCAGTTTTATTCCCAAGTACTCTAATTAGTATTACTCCTAAATCAAATCAAGAATCATATGTTCCTAAAATTGAAGCTAATGATTTTTTAATCACAAAGGAAAGTTTAGAAAAAAAATTAAACGACGTATCAGATTCTTTTTTAGAAGGTTTAATTATCAGAACTTTACCAAATCTTGAGTCAAAGAAATCTATTGATTATATGAAACAGTCACCTTCATTTTTCACTTTAGAAGCTATGAAATATATAAGAAGTAGGGGCGTTAAGCATTTAATGGTAGACACTCCATCAGTAGATAGATTGTTTGATGACGGACACCTTAGTTGTCATAATATTTTTTGGGATACAACATCTAAAAAATTAAATACAGCTACAATTCATTTTACAATTACAGAAATGATTTATGTAAATAATAATATTTGCGACGGCTCTTACTTTACAAACTTACAAATCCCGGCTTTTAATTCCGATGCCGCCCCAAGTCGTCCAATAATTTTCAGTATAAATGAATTATAAAAAAACTAAAGAATTTGCAGAAATACTAGATAGGGAAGACCCATTAGCATCTTATCAAGGTCAATTTCATTTTCCATATCAAAGTAATGGAAAAAAACATATTTATCTATGCGGAAATTCTCTTGGACTACAAAGTAAAAAAACTTCTGATTTTGTTAATCAAGAATTAGAAGATTGGAAGACTTTAGGCGTTGAGGGGCATTTTCACGCTAGAAATCCATGGCTTCCCTATCATGAATTTTTATCGGAAAGTTATTCTAAAATTATAGGAGCAAAAACTTCCGAAGTTGTTGCAATGAATACATTATCTGTTAATTTACACTTAATGCTTGTTTCTTTTTATCGACCAAGTGAAAAACGCTCAAAAATTATAATTGAAGACGATGCATTTCCCTCAGATATTTATGCTGTTGAATCTCATATTAGTCATCATGGTTTAGATCCAGATAAGGTTCTTATAAAATTAAAACCTCGTAATGGAGAGGCTGCACTTAGAACTGATGATATTCTTGATTATTTAAGAAATAATTCAGAAGATATTGCATTAATAATGTTAGGGGGTGTAAATTATTATACTGGACAGGTTTTTGACATGCAAAAAATTACAAGCGTAGCAAAAGAAAATGGAGTTGTAGTTGGTTTTGATTTAGCTCATGCAATAGGTAATGTTGAGTTGTTATTACATGAATGGGGTGTTGATTTCGCTGTATGGTGTTCTTACAAATATTTAAATTCTGGCCCTGGCTCTGTGGGCGGGGTATTTATACATGAGAGCCATCATGATAAAGAGACCCCAAGATTTGCTGGATGGTGGGGGCATGAAAAAGATAGTAGGTTTAAAATGCCAGATAAATTTATTCCAATTAATACTGCGGAGGGTTGGCAATTAAGTAATCCACCAATTTTATCACTTGCGGCTGTTCGTGCCTCATTGT
>NZHS01000027.1 GCA_002689735.1 Flavobacteriales bacterium
TAAAATGAAATTCCCCAGAAAGCTCTCTACAAGGATGACCAACGCTAGCTTGTATAGCTTTTTCAGATTTAACAAAGTTTTTATAAAATATTGATTTTTTACCCTCTCCCATCAATGCTGCAAGCATGTCAAGTGGAGCTTCATCTTTATGATAATTAGGAACAGTTGGAAATACAATGTCTGTTAAAGGCAAATAAACATTATCCGTATAGCCAGAATATATATCTGACGACAGTCTAGGAACCATAGAGCCAAGTTTTCTTACTTCTGCTCCTCTTGGAATGGAACCAAAATATTTTTGTACTAGAGGAAGAGCTTCTTCACTTTTAACATCTCCTGTTATTGTTAATATTGCGTTATTTGGACCGTACCATCGTAAAAAGAAATTTTTAAGGTCTTCAAGCGTTGCTCTATCTAAATCATCAACATAACCAATAACAGGCCAATTATAAGGATGTGATGGTGGGTATAAGTTTTGACCTAAAATCTCATAGCTCATTCCATATTGTTGACTTATTTGGTTTTGATATTTTTCGTTTTTTACAGCATCCCTTTGGTTTTCAAATTTTTCTGGAGTTACAGCGTTTAATAAGAAGCCCATTCTGTCAGCTTCTAACCAAAGTGCTGTTTCAAGATAATTTGATGGTACTGTCTGAAAATAAACTGTCCTATCTGAAGTTGTATTACCATTCATATTACCTCCTGCATCATTAATAATCTTAAAATGTTTTTCATCAGGTACGTTTTCTGAGCCCTGAAACATCATGTGTTCGAAAAAATGTGCAAAACCAGATTTTCCAGCTGTTTCTCTATTAGAACCTACATGATAAGTAACATGAACATGAACTAGAGGATCAGAATTATCTTCGTGTATTAATACTTTTAATCCGTTAGGAAATTGCCATTTCTCAAAAGGAATATCAATAGGATTAGTACTAGCACTTTTTAATAATACTGGCTCATTATCATTTGTAGATATAAGATTAAAACTAGCAAATAAGAATGTAATAAGAAAAAAATTAAATTTTGACATCTTGAATATATTTTGTTTAAAGGACAACAAAAATATATTAAAAAAAATATTTTTCTAGTGTATTAGAAAAGAATTTATCTGATAATTATATATCTGAAAACAAATTAGGAGGATCTTCGTCCTCTTTTTTTGTGTTTTCAGATTCTGATTTATCATCTACATTAGAATTTTCATCAAGCTCTGAGTCATTAGAATTCTCTTTATCAGAATCATTTAAGCTTGAACCTAGCTCTTCATTTTCTGATTGTTCAGAATTAATATTTCCATCAGTTTCTAATGTATCTAATTCTTCTTCGTCTGCTTCAAATTTTGAAACTTTTGCAACAGATGCTATAGAATCATCGTCTCTTAAACGAATTAATTTTACTCCTTGAGTTGCTCTTCCCATTACTCTAAGAGTATCAACTCCAATTCTTATTGTAACTCCAGATTTATTTATTACCATTAAATCATCAACATCCGAAACATTTTTTAGTGAGATTAAAGGACCAGTTTTATCTGTAATATTTATTGTTTTTACACCTTTACCACCTCTATTTGTTATTCTGTAGTCCTCCACAGCAGATCTTTTACCATATCCATTTTCCGCAACAACTAATACGCTTGAAGTTGTATCTTCAATACAAATCATTCCAACAACTTCATCGGTATCATTGGCTAAGCGAATACCTCTTACTCCAGCTGCTGTCCTTCCCATAGATCTAACTTTCTCTTCTTCAAAATGAATTGCCTTTCCAGATTTTACTGCCATCATTATATGAGAATTACCAGTTGTCATTTTTGCTTCCAATAATTGATCTCCTTCTCTAATTGTTATTGCGTTAATTCCGTTAGTTCTTGGTCTTGAATATGCTTCTAAAGAAGTTTTCTTGACAACNCCCTTNTTAGTACACATCATAATGAANTGGGAGTTAATATATTCTTCGTCNTTNAGNTCTTTNGTNTTTATATAAGCCATAATTTTATCATCTTTNGGTAAATTGATGATATTTTGAATNGCTCTACCTTTTGAGGTCTTACTTCCTTCAGGAATCTCATAAACCTTTAGCCAAAAGCACTTTCCTTGCTCTGAGAAGAATAACATNTAATCATGATTATTTGCCATTACCATTTCCTCCACAAAGTCTTCATCTCTTGTTGTTGCTCCTTTTGAACCGACACCTCCTCTGCCTTGAGCTCTATATTCAGAAAGAGTTGTTCTTTTAATATAACCAAGGTGAGAGATGGTGATAAGAACTTCATCATTTGGAATCATATCCTCAATACTAACTTCTGATGAAGAAAATTCAATATTTGATCTTCTTTCATCACCATACTTTTCCTTAACTTCTTTTAAATCGTCAACTAAAAGAGTGTATCTTAAATTTTCATCAGAAAGAATTTCTTTAAATCTTTCAATTCTTCTCATAATTTCCTCATGCTCTGTTTTGATCTTGTCCATTTCAAGACCAGTAAGTTTTTGCAGTCTAAGATCTAAAATTGCTTTAGCTTGGATTTCAGATAATGAAAAGTTTGAAATTAAACCATTTCTTGCATCCTCAGGCGTTCTAGAAGATCTTATCAGCTTAATAATTGCATCAAGATTATCAAGTGCAATCAGTAAACCCTCTAAAATATGAGCTCTTTTCTCTGCTTGTTTTAATTCAAAATTTGTTTTCCTAACTAAAACATCGTGTCTATGTTCTACAAAATATTGAATTAATTCTTTTAGATTTAATAATCTTGGTCTTCCTGCTACTAAAGCAATATTATTTACACTGAAAGAAGATTGTAATGAAGTAAATTTATAAAGCTTATTAAGCACAATATTGGGAATGCAATCTCTTTTTAAGTCATAGACAATTCTCATACCATTTCTATCAGACTCATCTCTAATGTCAGAGATGCCTTCTAACTTTTTACTATTGACAAGATCAGCAGTTTGTTTAATCAAGTTAGATTTATTAACCATGTANGGAATCTCTTCNACNATNATACATTCTCTTCCATTATTTTCTTCAAACCTAACTTTACCCCTAACAACAATTCTTCCTCTACCTGTTTCGAAAGCAGACTTAACTCCATCTACACCATAAATTGTTCCTCCTGTTGGAAAATCTGGAGCCTTAACATGGTCCATTATTTCTGAAATTTCTATATCACCTCTTTTTTCTATNTANGCTATTGTACCATTAACTATTTCAGTTAAATTATGAGGAGGCATATTTGTTGCCATTCCAACTGCAATACCTGTAGTACCATTTAATAATAAGTTAGGAAGTCTTGCNGGAAGAACAGAAGGTTCTTTAAGAGTATCGTCAAAATTATCATTCCAATCAATTGTTTCCTTATCTATATCAAGAAGCATATCCTCAGTAGTCTTTCTCATTCTAGCTTCTGTATATCTCATTGCAGCAGGATTATCCCCATCNATTGAACCAAAATTTCCTTGACCATCAACCATCATATACCTNAAACTCCACTCTTGTGCCATTCTTACCATAGCATCATAAACAGCAGTATCTCCATGAGGATGAAACTTTCCAAGAACTTCCCCTACAATTCTTGCAGATTTTTTATATGCTGTATTAGATCTTATTCCCAACTCATGCATACCAAAAAGAATTCTTCTATGAACAGGTTTTAATCCATCTCTTACATCNGGTAAAGCCCTAGAAACGATTACAGACATTGAGTAATCAATGTATTTAGATTTCATTTCTTCCTCAATATTTATTGCAATGATTTTTTCTCCTTCTAACATGTAGATATAGTGTTTAAAATTATGTTTAACAAATTAAATAAAATNACNCTCTTTNNGGTAATAAAANTNNTAGTTTTTCGTTGTTAAGTTATGAACAATTTCTGTTAAGAAAATAGTGAGTATTTACTGATTAAAAACTCGATTTTTTCAAGTATCTTGCAGNTGTAAAAAAATTATTAAAATGAAGACAGGATTTTCAAATAGAATGAAGGACGTTTTTACCTTTGTAAGAGAAGAAGTNATAAGGCTNAGACACAGCTCAATNAGNGTAGAACATCTTTTTTTAGGAATCTTAAGAGATGGAGGTGGTTCAGCTATTATGGTATTGAAAAATCTTGACGTTGACCCNCAAGATCTTAAAATCATTATTGAAAACACTATAAAAACCAGCGTAGTTGATCAAAATGTTAACTCTAATGAAATTTCATTTAGCAANCAAGCTGAACGTGTTTTGAAAAAATCTATTTTAGAAAGAAAAAATCTTGTTGAAGATGAAATAAAAACAATTCATGTCTTACTGTCAATTTTACTTGATGACAACAATATTGTGACTACTACATTAAAACATTTACACTTAGATTATGATATTATCTTAGAGGAATATCAATCTTTAAATATTAATATAACATCTGAAGATAAAAACCCATATAGTGAAGAAGACCTTAATGATGATGATATTTTTGGACCAAGTAGTAGTGAACCACAAACAAAAAAACATTCCCCTAAGTCAACTACGCCTGTTTTAGATAATTTTGGTAGAGATTTAACATTATATGCTAAGGAGGGAAAACTTGATCCAATAGTTGGAAGAAACAAGGAAATAGAAAGAGTTTCACAAATTCTTAGTAGAAGAAAGAAAAATAACCCAATTCTTGTTGGAGAACCTGGAGTTGGAAAATCAGCAATTGCTGAAGGACTTGCCCTAAGAATTGTAGATAGAAAAGTATCTAGAAATTTATTCAATAAAAGGATAATAATGCTTGATTTAGCAGCTATTGTTGCCGGAACAAAATACCGAGGACAATTTGAAGAAAGGTTAAAGAGTATTATTACTGAACTTGAAAACAATAAAGATATAATCTTATTTATTGATGAAATACACACCTTAGTCGGGGCTGGAGGTGCTTCTGGATCGCTAGACGCATCAAATATGTTTAAACCTGCCTTAGCAAGAGGTGAAGTTCAGTGTATAGGCGCTACAACTCTTAATGAGTATAGACAACATATTGAAAAAGATGGTGCATTAGAAAGAAGATTTCAAAAAATTATAGTTAACCCAGCAAGTGTAAATGAGACTATTGAAATTTTAATGAACATCAAGCATAAATATGAAGATCATCATAATGTAACTTATACTGAAGATGCTATCAAATCATGTGTTCATCTTACAAATAGATATATAAGTGATAGATTTTTTCCAGATAAAGCTATTGATGCTTTAGATGAAGCAGGTTCCAGAGTACATATTACAAACATTAAAGTTTCCAAGAAAATTACAGATTTGGAAATTAAAATTAATGAAACAACTACCAATAAAATTAATTCTATAAAACAGCAAAGATTTGAAATTGCTGCAAAATTAAGAGATGAAGAAAAGCTTCTTATTCAAACTCTAGAGAAGGAAAAAAGAAAATGGGAAAAAACAACAAAGAGTAAAAGAGAAGTTGTTACAGAAAAAAACATTGAAGATGTTGTGAGCATAATGACTGGAATTACTGTACAGTCAATAGCATCAAAGGAAAAGAAAGTATTATCAAACATGGCAAATAAGATTAATAAATCAATTATAGGCCAAAATGAAGCAGTAAAAAAAGTTGTTAATGCTATAAGAAGAAATCGTGCTGGATTGAAAGATCCTAATAAACCTATTGGCTCATTTATGTTTATAGGCCCAACTGGAGTTGGAAAAACGCATTTAACTAAAGCTTTGTCGCTAGAAATGTTTGATTCTGAAGATGCTCTTATTAGAATTGATATGAGTGAGTATATGGAAAAATTTGCTATTTCAAGATTAATTGGTGCTCCTCCAGGATATGTAGGCTATGAGGAAGGGGGACAGCTTACTGAAAAAGTTAGAAGGAGACCATATTCTGTTGTTCTATTAGATGAAATTGAAAAAGCACATCCTGATATTTCAAACCTACTTCTACAAATATTAGATGAAGGAAAAATAACAGATAGTCTTGGAAGAACAATTGATTTTAGAAATACAATAATTATCATGACATCTAACATTGGATCTAGACAAATAAAAGAATATGGTAATGGAATAGGATTTAATACATCAACAAAAGAAAATAACTTTGATGATGAATCGAAATCAATTATTGAAAAAGCATTAAAAAAACAATTTAGTCCTGAATTTCTAAACAGAATAGATGAAACTATTTTATTTAAATCTTTAAATAAAGATGATATATTAAAAATTATTGATCTTGAAATTAATCTCATAATAAAAAGAATCAAAGATTTGGGCTATACAGCTAAAATTTCAAAGTCTGCTAAAGTTTATATAGCGGAAGAGGGTTTTGATAGGAAAAATGGAGTAAGACCTTTAAAAAGGGCTATACAACGCTTATTTGAAGATCCGATATCAGAACTAATTATTGATTCCAAAATTATTAAAGGGGAAACAATTAATGTATCAGTAACAAAAGATAAAAAACAACTTTCTTTTAAACATAAGAAATAGCTATTTCTTTTCTGCTACTAAACTAACATACCTATAGTGTCTATCAACAAAGGATTTATAGATTTTACTTCCCTTTACAGATGCAAAGGATTTTAGTACCTTTCTTAGAAAACTAGAATTAACTTTATTAATAATTTTATTCCTATCATCAGTCATTAATTCAGAAGCTTTAATAATATTTTCTGTAATATCAACATGTTTAAAATCTTTTAAACTATTGTTTTTCAATTTATTAAGATGATCATCTAAAGTAGATTCAATTACTAAATCACAATATAAAAAATGACCTCCTGGCTTTAAAACTCGACAAACTTCAGATATAAAATCTGGAATAGAAGGATAACAATGAGAAGATTCTACATTTACAACAACTTCAACACTATTATTATCAAAAGGAAGATTAGCTGAGTCACCAATAATAAAGTTTAAGTTATTTAAATTATAATTATTCTTACATAAACTAATTGCATTAGGAGATAGATCAACACCTGTTATTAATTTTGGACTATGGTATCTAGCAATGAAATTTGCCCCTCCACCTCTACCACTACCAACTTCAACAATGATTTTATCTTTTAATTCTGTCTGTATACATAAATGGTGGTATAATTGAATTGGATATCGTTCAATTTCATCATTTTTTTGTAAAGAAATATCTAGATCTTCATTATAATAACCATAATTCATAAATTTAAAATAATCATCTTTAAATCTATTTGAAATAAAATTATACCATAATTTCCAGCAATACTTTTTAATATTTGGAAAAAGATTAACTAAAAAAAAAATAACTTTATAAAACAAAATTATTTTTTAGAATCATTTAAATAATTTGACATAGTTTCTTCACTCATGCCCATATATGAGAAACCTCCATCATGAAATAAGTTTTGCATTGTTACTTTTTTTGTATAATCTGAAAACAATGAAATTGTATATGCAGCACATTCATCAGCAGAAGCATTACCTAGTGGTGCTAAATCATCAGCGAATCTATAAAAAATATCAAATCCCTTTACCCCACTTCCAGCAGTAGTTTCTGTAGGAGATTGTGATATTGTATTTACTCTGACATTTCTACGAACCCCATAATGATATCCAAAACTACGTGCTATAGATTCTAAAACTGCTTTATTATCAGCCATATCGTTATATGTATGAAATACTCTTTGAGCTGCTATATACGAAAGCCCAACAATAGAACCCCATTCATTCATTGCATCTAAATCCCATGCGGCTTGCATAACCTTATGAAATGATAAAGCAGAAACATCAAAGCCTTTCATTGTATAGTCATAGTTTTGCTCATAATATTGATTGCCTTTTCTAACATTTACAGACATTCCAATTGAATGTAAGACAAAGTCAATCTTACCCCCTAACTCTTTAACAGATTCAGCAAAAAGATTGTTTAAATCTTCCATATTAGTAGCATCAGCAGCTATGACTCTAGAATTAGTTTCTTCTGCCAATTGATCTATTGAGCCCATTCTTAATGCAATAGGGGCATTTGTTAAAACAAATTTTGCTCCTTCAGAGTGAGCATGTAGTGCAACTTTCCAGGCTATAGATTTGTTATCTAAAGCTCCAAAAATTATGCCTCTTTTTCCCTTTAATAAATTATTATTCATAAAAAAAGTTTTTACAAATATAGGATTATTGATTTAACAATTCTATAGCATTAGTTATTGCTGCTTCAGAGATATNTTTTCCGCTAAGTAATCTTGCGATTTCGACAATTCTTTCTTCTTTATTTAAAATCTTAATTCTTGTTCTTGTTGAACTATTTATGACCTCTTTATAAACTTTTATGTGCTTCTNAGATTTTGAAGCAATTTGAGGAAGATGAGTAATCGATATCAATTGAGTATTTCTACTAATAGAACGCATNAAATCACCCATNTAACTTGCAATTTTACCAGAAACTCCTGTATCGATTTCATCAAAAATCAATGTTTTTATACCAACTTTACTAGATATAATATGTTTTAAGGCTAAAACTAGTCTTGATATTTCTCCGCCAGATGCTACTTTACTAATTTCTTGCTCATTCACTCCTGGGTTNGAACTAAATTTGAAAATTATATTATCACTGCCTTTAATATTAAAGTTATTTGTCTTTTCTAAACAAACTTTAAAAACAGCATGAGGCATTCCAAGAGTTTTAAGAGTTTCTTTAATCTGCTTTTCAAAATTTAAAATAACAGCTGACCTTGATTTTGATAATTTATTTGCTGCTTTTTCAAGATTATTAAAAGATATATTTATCTTATTAGTAATAATATTCTTTTCATTTTCAAAGTTTTCATATTTGTCAATGCTAGATTTAATATTATCTTGAATTTCAAATAACTCTAAAATTGTGTTAACATTATGTTTTTTCATTAAACCATTTATCAAATCAAAACGTTGATTTAACTCTTGGATATTCGTATTACTAGAAATTAAATCTTCACTTAAGATTTGTAATTCATTAGAAACATCATTTAAATCTATTATAGCTGATGAAATTCTGATCTCTAGCTCTTTAAATCTATCCGATTTTGACAAATAGTTTTTTATAAGATTAAGATTATCTAGAATTAAATTTTCTTCAGAAATTAGATGATTAGATTTTTTAATAATCTCTAAATTATGACTTAAATTTTCATAAAAACCAATCTCTTTTTCCAGTTCTATATCTTCGTTAATTCGTATTTTAGAGTCTATTATTTCATTGTAATGAAATTTATAGAGATTATATTCATCATCATTTAAAAGTCTTTTATCCAAAAATCTATTTAAACTATCTTTTAAGGAATTATACTCATTAAAATAATTTTGAAAATCTTTTAAAACATGAGAGTTATCAGCAACTTTATCTATTAAATTTAATTGTTCATTTTTGTTTTTAATCAATAAATTTTCATGTTGTACATGTACTTCGATAATTAAAGAAGAGAATTTTGATAAAATATTTGCAGAGACAGGAGTATCGTTAATAAAGTTTCTAATCTTACCATTAATATTAATTTCTCTTCTGATCAATGTTATAATTTCAAAATCAAGATCGTTCTCATTAAAAAAAGCTAAATGCTTGTCATTTATTTCAAATGATGCTTCTACAATGCATTTTTTAGAATTTAATTTTTTCTTATCAATTCTTTTACCCAATATGAGATTTATAGCATCTAAAATAATTGATTTTCCAGAGCCAGTATCGCCGGAAATAACAGTAAATTCATTCGTGAAATCAACATCTAAATTATCGATAAGTGCATAGTTAGATATTTTTAAATTCAATAACATTTATCTGCCCTGATTAGATTCATTAATTTTTTGATATTTACTTGAATTAGTTGGATCNATCTCAACTAGAGTTTTTACAATTCTTGCTTTTTCGTTTGGAAAAGCTTCTGAGTATATTTTTACTATTTCATCAGATTTAGCATCAAAAAATAATTTNANTANGAANGNNGANGGATTTTCTCTATANATANNTTTNANTGACTCAAGNGCTTCAGTNATNTCAAATCTAGCATCATCTGGCTCTTCNGATAATTTATCTAAACCNANTCTATGATANGCATATANACNNCTTTGNAANGNTGAATATCTTGGNTCNGCNAAATCATANGCTAGCCAATATCTATTTCNATCACTTTCAAANGCTTTCCANCCNTTNTCAGGNGCATTTTGNGCNTTATTNACNATNTTTTGNGCNTTNCCAATGTATTCCATNCCTCCNTCTTCAGAAAANGAAGANAAATCTAAAGCNANNANNATATTGATATAAAANGCAATANNAGANGTNAGANTANNTAAATGNGTATTNAGAGTAAATTCAAGAGGTTGAAATTCTTGAAATTGGAATTTAAAATTTTGATCTTGATAATTTAAAATAGTAGACTGGTAGGAAGTTCCATAAATAGGTCTTTTACTTTGTATTTGCAATGTGCCTTCAAAAACATCATTAGAAATCATTTTGCTTATATTAATCATAATTGAACAATCAATTCTTTCTTCATTTTCAATTTTTGTATCTGTCCATTTTGTATTATTAACAAACTCATAAAGCGACTTTTGTAATGATTGAAAAATTTGTCTATCACTTGTTTGTACTTGATTAGAATTAACCATTATATTACAAATTAACTCCTGAGAAAAAGAAAATTGTGATATAAGCATCAAAAATATTATTTGAAGTAATTTCATTTTTTAATTTTTAATATTTTATTAAATATATCTTTAGCTACATAATATTTACTTTTACTATCAAATTCTTCAATATTTCTATCTGAATCAATAAGTGTAACTTTATTTATATCAATCCCAAATCCAGCATCTTTATCATTTAAAGAATTTAATACAACTAAATCAAGATTTTTAGTTGTTAATTTTGAGATAGCATTATTACGTTCATTATCTGATTCTAGTGCAAAACCAACAAGAGTTTGGTATAAAGATTTTGTTTTTGATATTTCCAATAAAATATCTTTGTTGGGTATTAATTCNATATTATTAAAACCTNTTTCTTTCTTTATTTTTTTATTTACAGGATTCTTAGGTTTAAAATCTGAAACAGCTGCAGAACAAATNGTAATATCTGTAGAAGAAAAATTTTCTAAAACATTATCATACATCTGGTCAGCAGAAATCACATTAATAATTTCAATGTTAGGATGATTAATATTCTGATTTGTTGGTCCAATTATTAACTTAACATTNGCNCCTAGCTCAGCNGCAACTCTAGNTAGAGATATACCCATTTTTCCAGAAGAATAATTAGATATATATCTTACTTCATCAATCTTTTCTTGAGTTGGGCCAGCAGTNATCAATACTTTTTTTGAACTTAAAGGAAGATTTANGCTTAAATGGTTATTAATAAAGGAAATAATATTTTCAGGTTCTTCCATTCTTCCAACTCCTAATAAGCCACTTGCCAACTCACCACTTGTTGGTGGAATAAGAATATTTAAATTTTCCTCTAATTTTTTAATATTTTCTTTTGTAGAATTATGTTTAAACATATCTAAGTCCATAGCGGGAGCAAAATAAACAGGACATTTTGAAGACAAATAAGTTGCAATTAAAAGATTATCACAATCGCCATTAACCATTTTTGATAAAGTTTTGGCAGATGCAGGTGCAATAATCATAATATCAGCCCATAAGCCTAATTTCACATGATTATTCCAAGTTTTGTCCTCATCATTAACCATCTTAGTTGATACAGGATTCTCTGAAAGAGTAGATAGAGTTAAGGGGGTAATAAATTCTAAAGATTTTGGCGTCTGTATCACCTGAACATTGGCCCCGGACTTTTTTAACAACCTAACAAGATTAGCAGCTTTGTAAGCAGCAATACTAGCAGTAACTCCAAGAAGAACATTTTTTCCATTTAGCATAATATGCTAATTATTCAGCATCATTTTCTTCAGTTTCATCAATCTGACGAACATAAATCTCGTCCTTCATTAATTCTTGCATAGCAATAGCCCAAGGTTTAGGTAAGCTTTCGTAGAATCTAGAAACAGCGATTTGTTCTTGATTTTCAAAAACTTCATCAAGTTGTTCTTGATCTAAAGAAAACTCTTCAAGTTTAGAAAGCAGCTCTTCTTTCATTTTTTCATTTATTTGCTTACTCCTACTTGCAAGTATAGAAACTGCCTTAAAGACATTACCTGTCTTTTCAGTTAAATCATTTACTTCTCTAGTAATTGTAGACTTTTCAGCACCTGTTTTTTTAAATTTCATTTTTATTTGATTTTAATTCGTCAATTGTTTTTATGGTATTTGATTGTATTTTTTTTACTTCTTCATTATAACTACTATCAGGAAAATTATCATTAAACTGATTGTAATAGTCAATAGTTTTGTTTAATCTATCAAGCTTCTTTGTTTGAATGCTATTAATTGCTAAAAAGTAAGAAGATTCTAAAATTAGGTAATAAATTTCTTCTCTATTTATAACACTTGGAAAATCTATTAATACATTATCAAGTGCAATAATAGCAGCTCTATATTCTTCTGTTGTATGATACTGTTTTGCATTTGCAAAAGCTTTTCTAGATAAATTTAATCTTAGTTCATCCATTAAAACATTGCATCTATTTATACTATCACTCATTGGATATTTATCAATAAAATCTTGAAACTTATCAATAGCTAAGATGGTATTAGTAGCATCCAAGGAATACTCAGGAGCTTCTTGGTAATGGCAGTATGCAATCATAAATTTACTTTCCTGAGCATGGATACTTCTAGGAAAATTAATTAAAAACCTTTCAAATAGGTATGAGGCCATTAAGAAATCTCCAATAGAATAATTAGTATATGCAAAATAATATGATATTTCTTCAGACTTTGATGTACCTTTAAAAACTGGAAGTAATTCATTAAAAATTGGTAGAGCCTTATTAAATTCTGAATTCTTATAATATTTTACTGCTTCAGAATATTTGAAATTAACATCATCACTTTTTAATATCTTTTGATATTTACCACAAGAGTAAAAAGTTAAAACAATAAGTGAGTAAGTTAAAAAATGTTTCATTAAAATAATTTTGACAAATTTAGATTCAATATTTGAATATTCCTAAATTATTTTTATATCTAGTAAACAGAGATAAACACTAATTATTGTTCAATTAATGAAACAATTTTAGACGATGTTGGTGAAGTAGTAGAAAGAAAATAATTAAGAAGCTCACCATTCTCATCAATTAAATATTTCTGAAAATTCCATTTAACAGAACTTTGAATCTTTCCATTTAATTCTTTTTTAGTTAACCAAGAATATAATGGATGTTGAGTATCACCTCTAACATTTAATTTTTCAGTCATTAAAAAAGAAACACCAAAATTAGAGGAGCAAAAATCCATAATTTCTTTTTCAGAATTTGGTTCTTGACCTCCAAACTGATTGCAAGGCGCACCGATAACAACTAAATCATCTTTAAAACTCTCATAAAGCTCTTCTAGGGCACTATATTGCCCAGTAAATCCACAATATGAAGCAACATTAACAATTAAAACTTTTTTTCCTTTAAACGTGTTAAAATCGATTTCTTTTCCCTCTATAGATTTAATTTCAAGATCATAAAATGATGTTAATGAATTTTGAGAAATTGAATTTGAACAAAAAAAAGAAAACATAATTATTAAAATTTTATAAAGATTCATCTTTAAAGAAGTGATTTAGATTATTAAATAAGGAATTACTGATTGGCACTAAAGGAAGTCTTAATACATTTTTTGAAATTTTAAACAAAGATAGTAAAGCTTTAATTCCTGATGGATTACCTTCAGAATATAAATAGTGATAATAACCAAATAATTTATTGTGAATAATCTCAGCTTTTTCAAAATTCTTTTTTAAGCTTAGGCTGACCATTGAAGAAAATTCTTTTGGATGTGATTGGCCAATTACTGAAATAACGCCAGAAGCTCCATTTTTAATCATTTCATATGTTAATCCGTCGTCACCCGATAAAACATAAAAGTTAGATGATTTATTTTGTAAAATATTTTTAATTTGATCTAAATCTCCAGAGGCTTCTTTTATTGCAACAATATTAGAAAAATCATTTGCTAATCTAAGTGTGGTTTCTGCAGATAAATTAACACTAGTTCTTGAAGGAACATTATAAAGAATAATAGGTATTGGCGAAATAGAAGAAATAGCTTTATAATGTTGATATAATCCTTCTTGAGTAGGTTTGTTATAGTATGGAGTAACACTTAAAATAGCTTCAAAGAATGAAAGATCGGTAGAAATAATTTTTTCAAGAACATTTGATGTATTATTTCCACCAATTCCTAAAATCATTGGTAAGCGAGAATTATTTGTTTTTTTAATACAATTTATAACATCATTTTGTTCCTTATCGTTTAATGAAGTGGTCTCCCCTGTTGTTCCTAAAACAACTAAAAAGTCTACTCCCCCATTAATGACAAATTCAACTAATTTTTCAAGGGAATTAAAATCAATACTCATATCATTATTAAATGGTGTAATAAGAGCAACGCCAGTTCCAGAAAATTTATTCATCTTTATTTATTTATTAATTGAAGATAGTGTTTTATTTCAGACATTAATTTATCTAAAGATTTATCTTTTTTTAAGGATATCATTAAGTCATAAATTTCATATCCGTCTTCATATTGACCAATTTTAAATCTAGCGATTGAGCTAGCAACCAAATATTTTATTGGAATACAGGAGCTATCACATAAATTAATTAATATATCATATTCCTTTTTAATAAAATTATCAATAATATAATTTTCAGGTTTTTTATACCAATTCAAATCTTTAAGATAAAAAAAATCATATTGAAGTTTTGGAGTATGACAGTATGATAGTTTCTTGGAATTTACATAACCTAAAGCTTTTACATCTTTTTTTAAATCGAAAAAATAGGATACAAAAGGTTGGATTTGATTAATTTGAGATTCATTTGTAGCATCATATAAAATACCTATAGATTTTGCATTCTCAAGATTACATACTTCTTTAATACGTTTNTTTTTTTTAAGTTGGTTTTGAAAAACAATTTGACCAATTTTAGTTTTAAAATCTTCTAAATAACTCATTTACTTATTTTTTCTAAAAATTGATTAATATTAATTATTTCTATATTAAGAAGATTTGCTTTTTTCAACTTGCTTGGACCAATATTTTCTCCTGCTAAAACAAATGTAGTTTTTTTAGAAATGCTAGATAGATTTTTACCGTTATGCTTTTCAACCAACTTTTTTAATTCCTCACGAGAATATCCTTTAAATTTTCCAGAAATAACAATATTTTCATCTTTTAATAAATCGGATGAAACATTATTTTTATAATTAAACTGCAAACCATAATTTTTTAATTTATCTATCTGTAAAAGATTATCATTCTTATTAAAAAAATCAATTACACTTTTAGCAATTCTTTCACCTATTTCGTCAATGTTTATTAATTCTTCATATGATGAGGAAATAATATTATCAATATTATTTAGGTTTTTACATAATTTTAAAGAAACAGTTTCTCCAACATATCTAATTCCTAATCCAAATAAAACTTTCTCAAAAGGTATGGTCTTAGATTTTTCAATTCCTTCGATAACATTACTTGCCCATTTTCTTCCATCCTTTTTAAAAGGAAGTAAATCCTCATATTTTAAAGAATAAAGATCATGAATATTTTGAATTAAATTATTGTCAAATAGTAGGTCAATTGTTTTTGGTCCAAGTTCTTCAATATTCATTGCCTTTTTTGAAATAAAATGTTCAAATTTTCCTTTTATCTGGGGTAAACAATTAGATGTATTCACGCAGTAATGTTTAGCATCTTCATCTAGCCTAATTAGTTTTGAATCACACTCTGGACAATTCTTAATATAATCTATAGGAATATTAAACAAGTCACGATCTTTTAAAGATACAGAAACAATCTTTGGAATAATCTCTCCTCCTTTTTCCACAAAAACATAATCATTAATTTGAATTCCAAGTTTATTTATTTGATCTTCATTATGTAAAGAAGCTCTTTTAACTAAAGTACCTGCTAATTGAACAGGCTCTAAGTCGGCTACTGGAGTAATTGCTCCGGTTCTTCCAACTTGATAGGTTATTCCTTTTAATTTTGTTTTGGCTTGTAATGCTTTAAACTTGTATGAGATTGCCCATCTTGGTGATTTTGCAGTAAAACCAAGCTTTTCTTGTAAATCGATATTATTTACTTTGATAACTAAACCATCAATTTCAAAAGGCAAATTATCTCTTTTTGTATCCCAAAGATTAACAAAGTCAATTACATCAGAAATATTTTTACAAATTTTAGTGTTTGAAGAAATTTTAAAACCCCAATTTTTAGCATGTTGAAGATTTTCATAATGTAAATTTGAAGGTAGCTTTTCTCCAATAACATGATATAAATAACAATCTAGGGGTCTTCTAGCAACATCAGAACTATCTAACATTTTCAGAGAACCTGAAGCAGTATTTCTTGGATTAGAAAAAGATTCAAGGTTTTCTTTTCCTCTCTGCATATTAAGCTCATTAAACTCCTTTAAAGGAATAAAAATCTCNCCTCTTATTTCAAAATTAGAGGGATAATCTCCTTTTAGGTTTAATGGTATAGATTTTATTGTTCTTACATTAGAAATAACATTATCTCCTTTTTTACCGTCTCCTCTAGTAATTGCAGATACTAATTTTCCATTTTTATAGTTAAGACTAATAGAAACACCATCATACTTTAATTCACATNCATACTCAAAATCAGTAGNAATTAATTTATTTATTCTATTGTCAAAATCTATTAAATCTTCTTCAGAATATGTATTACCAAGNGATAACATTGGATATTTATGTTCAATAGTCTCAAATCCATCAACTAAGGAAGAACCAACTCTTTGGGTTGGAGAATTAACATCAAAATNTTCAGGATATCTTTGTTCTAAATTAATCAATTCATTTAGTAAAGAATCAAATTCAAAATCAGAAATTTCAGGTAAATCTTTAACGTAATANCAGTGATTATGGTAATCCAGTTCTGTTCTTAATGAATTTATGCGTTCAATATCATTCATTTATTTTTGATAAGGAAAATGTGAGTCGTGTAAAATTATTTTTAAATTTCCTTGATCATCTTTTCTGTAAACAAAAGAAAATTCAACCATTATAGTTCCATCATTATTAGTAAAAAAATAATTTCCCATAGCAATAGCTATATTTTTAAAAACTTGAATTCCTGANTTTTCCCATCTAACATCAGTCCAACCTTTTAATGCAAATCCATCATCTTCAGGAAAATCATCATTNTTAGCAACAAAATACGAAAGAGCCCCTTCTTTTGTGTTTCTAAATTGAATATCTCTTGCTAAAGTTGGTTTAAACAATACTTTACCAAAAGAATAATCATATAATCTATCTATATGATTAATTGCTTGTGAAATGTAGTCAAGATTATTCTTATGATTATTTGAAATTTTAATAAGACCATCAGACCAATTTTTTTGAGCGCTAATAACNTCCTCTTCTTTTATCATATTAAATATGTTTAAGATATATCAAAGATAACTATTTAAAGATAGATTTTATAATTCTATCCCTACCATTTATATCTTTTTTCAACTCTATATCAACAAAATTTAAATTAGATAATAGTTCAATAATTTGATTAGAATACTTTTCATTTATTTCAAAAAATAATAAGCCATTTTTATTCAAATTATTTGTTGCAATCTTTGCAATCTCTTTGTAATAAGCTAATGGGTCATTATCGCTTACAAATAATGCATTATGAGGTTCGTAATCAAGAACATTTTTATCCATTAGCTTTTTTTCTGATTCTAANACATATGGAGGNTTGCTTACAATTAAATCATATTTTTTTATATCTGAAAAATTAAAAACATCTCTTAACTNAAAATTTATTTCAACTGAATTAAGTACTGCATTAGATTTAGCAATTTCTAAAGCTCCTATACTATTATCAATNGCAGTAATTTTAGCGTTAGAATTTTTTGCAATAGANACAGCAATACAACCNGANCCGGTTCCAATTTCTAGTACCGAAATAAAATCATGTNATAAAATATATTGAACAAGCTCTTCTGTTTCTCCTCTTGGAATTAATGTTGAAGAATTAACTTTAAATTTAAGATCATAAAAATGAGCTTCGCCTAAAATATATTGAATAGGAATATTTTGTTTGATATCATTAATAATATTTTCAAGAGAAATAATATTGTTATTAGATAATTCCTGATTAGAATGAATTATACAATCTGATTTTGAATATCCTAAAATTTTTTCAATAGATAGGTACGCAAATGATTCCACTTCTCTTCTAGAAAAATTATTTATTTCACTTAAAAATTTTGGTATGATATTAACTAATTTATTCATCATACAAATATATAAATAGCTATTTTTGAAAAATGAAAACTCATGAGTATTTTATTCATAAATGCATCAGTCTCGCAAGAAAAGGAGCATTAGATGTTTCGCCTAACCCAATGGTTGGATGTGTTATTGTTAATGATGGAGAAATTATTGGANAGGGATATCACAAGGAATTTGGAAAAAATCATGCTGAAGTAAATGCAATTAATTCAGTTAAAGATAAATCTGCACTTAGAAANTCAANACTATATGTTAATCTTGAACCTTGTTGTCATCATGGAAAAACCCCTCCTTGTACAGACTTAATTATNAAATATAATATTCAAAAAGTTGTTATTGGCTGTAAAGACACTTTTTCTAAAGTTTCCGGAAAAGGAATTAAGAAATTAAAAGATAATTCAGTNGATGTAATTTATGGAGTTTTAGAAAAAGATTGTGTTGAATTAAATAAAAGATTTTTTTGCTACCACATAAAAAAAAGACCTTATATAATTTTAAAGTGGGCNAAGAGTAAAGATAATTTTATAGCTCCNATTAATCAAGAAAAACCCTTTTGGATGACTAGCGAAAAATCTAAAAAATTAGTTCATAGCTGGCGTGCAGAAGAAGACGCAATCCTTGTTGGAAGAAANACTGTAGTAGCTGATAATCCTTTTTTAACTGTTAGAANGAGTAAAGGAAAAAACCCAAAAAGAATAATCATTGATAAAGAGTTATTATTGGATATAAAAAGTAATGTTTTTGATAATCAAGCTGACACAATAGTTTTTAATAATATAAAATCAACAACAATAGATAAAACAACTTATTTAAAAGGAGACTTTAATAACCTTAATGAAGATATTTTAAATCAATTATACAATAGAAATATCTTATCATTAATAGTTGAAGGTGGTGCAATAACAATTAATAGTTTTATTGAAAGAAATCTTTACGATGAAATTAGAGTATTTACAGCAGATAAACTTTTAAAAAATGGTATTAATTCACCAGAATTACCAGATATTAATTTGATTGAAACTAGCATAATAAATAATGACAAATTAGAAGTTTATAAAAGATGATTTATATTGCAATATCAATTCTATTATTTAATTTATTAGTTGTTTTTTTTAAGTTATTTGAAAA
>NZHS01000028.1 GCA_002689735.1 Flavobacteriales bacterium
TAATTAAGCATTTTTTTTTATACAGAATTAGTTCAGAATTCAACTCTACTTTTGCATAAAAATTAATTAAAATGAAAAAATATTTCCTCTTTATTATCATCTTTTTAAATTCTAACTTAGATGGAATTTCTCAAACACAAACTGTTAATTTACAACCATCATACACAAACCAAAGCTTTTTTAGTTTAGAAAATGGAGAGATTTTAAATACTTTTAATGCTGATTGGGATTTAGCCTTTTCTACTTCTACAATGTCTTCATCTATTAGAATAAATGGGGGTATGGGTACAGAATTATATTCTTACCCATTAGGAGATACTACTGATTGGAATACGTTTAATTCATCAAACATATCTAATTGGCAACCTATTCATAATTCTGATACAAATTGGTTTATTGGTGCCTTTGATAAAAATAGTACCTCTATGTTTGATATGGGATGGGGAATATATAACATGGTTACACATTTTGTTACTGGGGACTCACTTTATGCTATAAAAACTGTTAATGGTAATTGGAAAAAGTTATGGATTGAGAAGTTGGCTAATGGAGAGTATTCATTCAAATATGCTGATCTTGATGGGTCTAATGAAGTTAATGCTGTTGTAAATCAATCTTCTTTTGCTGGAAAGAATTTTGCATATTATTCTCTTGATCAAAACACTTCCTTAGACAGAGAGCCATTAACTCAGGATTGGGATATTACCTTTTCAAAATACATTACTCCTGTTCAGGGAATGGCATACGGAGTTACTGGAGTTCTCATGAATGATGGTATTAAAGCTTGTTTAGTAGAAAATCTACCTGATCCTAATTCTTACACAGATTACACGCAACATATTTTACACTCTGAAATGAATACAATTGGATATGATTGGAAATCATTTGATATGTCTTCGTTCAGTTATGTATTAGATCCATACAGATGTTATTTTCTCAAAGATTATAACGATAAGATATGGAGAATAATATTTACTTCATTTGAAGGAAGTTCAACTGGAATTATTGAATTTAATACTGAAGAAGTTTCAAGCTCTACATCTAATGAATTTTTTAATTCTTCTTTTTCTTCATTTGAGCTTTACCCAAATCCATCTAATAATAATGATGTAACAGTAATATATGATACAAAATCAAATAATATTGAAATAAGTATAATAGATATTAATGGTAAATTAGTTTTTAATCATTCCTCATTAAATTCAGGATTTTCTGCAAAAAATATATCTACTAGTAATCTTGATAAAGGTATTTATATTGTGAAAATTAATTCAAATGGTGATTACTTGCAGAAGAAGCTTATCATTGATTAGCTTTCTAATTAAGCTTTTTTAAATGTTTTATGAGAAATATTTTCTCTATACTATTTTGTCTTTGTTTTTTTATTGTCAATAGTCAAACTCTAAAATTTGTTGATAGTGGATTACTTCCTATAGAAAATGTTTCAATTGATTTAAAAGAGGCCAAATCAAAATCTCTTTACACTAGTAATTATTTAGGTGAAATTTATCTTGATGAGTCAGCTTTTGGATTAAATCAGACTATTACTTTCCAAACCTCTCATATTTCATTTATAACTTCTAAACATACTATACATAAAAATGATACTATAATATCTTTAAACAAAAAAAACATATTACTTGATCAAGTTTTTATAACTGCCCAAATAACGCCTAAAAACCCATCAAATGTAGTTCATAAGTCTAAGATTATTGACAGAGTAGAGATTGATAGGCAGGGAGCTAATAATTTACGCGAATTGTTAGATAATCAACTTAACATGAGAGTAAGTAATGATAATGTTTTAGGAAGTAGTATTGCTATGCAAGGTATCTCTGGGCAAAATATTAAGATTTTGATTGATGGTATTCCTGTTATTGGTAGGCTTAATGGAAATATAGATCTTAGTCAGATAAATTTAAATAACACAGATAGAGTTGAAATCATTGAAGGTCCATTATCAGTTGATTTTGGTACGGATGCATTAGCTGGAACTATAAATTTAATAACTAATAAAAGTGAAGATGATAAATTCTCACCTAGATTAAATTTATATTATGAAACAGTAGGTCATTACAATTCTGATATTAATTTTTCATTTAAAAAGAATAATAATCTTTTGTCAGTTAGCGGAGGCAGAAACTATTTTGATGGCTGGTCGGTTGGGGATAAGTTTAGATTTATTCCAACTGCTCAATTAGCGGATACAAATAGAGTTAAATTATGGAATCCAAAGGAACAGTTTTTTGCTAAAATTCAATTTCAAAAATTTTTTGCAAATTTTAAAGCTCGAGCATATTATGACTTTTTTGATGAAAAAATCACTAACCTTGGGTTTCCTCGACTACCTTACTATGAAAATGCGTTTGATGATTACTACTTTACTAAAAGAAATAATTTAGGTTTAGATATTGATTTTTCACTCAATAATAAAACTAATTTTAAGTTATTATCGTCATTTAATAAATACGATAGAAAGAAGAATACATATTTTAAAGATTTAACCAATCTAAATCAAGTTTTAAGTTCAAATATTAGCGATCAGGATACTTCAAATTTTAATATGATTATGAATAAACTTGTATTTTCCTCTACAAGATTTAATAATTTAGGATTTCAAATAGGTTTTGATTCTAAAGTTGAAAATGCAAAGGGTGTAAGAATAGAAGGAAATTCTAAAATTCTTGCTGATCATGCATTTTTTACAACTGCAGAATTGAAAGTAAATGAATTCTTAGTTCTTAGACCTGCCTTTAGAGCTACTTACAACTCTAAGTTTAAAGTTCCATTAATTCCTTCTTTTAATGCGCTAATAGATATAAAGGAAATAGGTGTTAGAATGTCTTATGCAAGAGGATTTAGAGCCCCAAGTTTAAAAGAATTATACTTTGAATTTGTAGATATAAATCATAATATTATTGGAAATAAAGATCTAGGATCTGAGAATTCTAATAACTTTCAGATAAGTGTTGATCTTAAGAAATATATTGACAAATTATCTTTTGACTTTAGTTCTAATATTTTTTTTAACGATATTAATAATTTAATCACACTATCCCAATCTCCTAATTCTATCCAGTATAGTTATTTTAATATTGGAAAATATAAAACAAAAGGCATCTCAAATAGATTAAAAGTTTTTACTAAAAAATTTAATTTTAGTGTGGGATCTAACTACACAGGTAGGTATAATAACCTGTCTTCAACTTTTGAGAGTCAGAAATATAATTATTCTCATTCTTTAAGTTCCAGTCTCACATATTTTTTTAAAACCAAGAAATTATCTTTATCAGCCTTCTATAAGTTTACTGGTAAACTGCCAGTTTTTTATAATGATAACAATCAACTTGTCGAGTCTATTATTGACTCTTATCACATACTTGACTTTATTATAAATAAAGCCTTGCTTAATGATAGATTAAAGTTGAAAATAGGTATTAAAAATTTATTTGATATCCAAAATATTTCTAGTTTCTCAGATAATTCTATTCATTCATCTTCTAATAGCACTCAATCAGTTTCCTATGGAAGAACTATTTTTACTTCATTAAATTTTGATTTTTAAATGAAATATTATCCATACATCTTTTTTTTCATATTTACTATTTCTTGTGAGCAAGAGGAATTACCAATATCACCACATCAAACAGGNGATGTTTTAGTTCAACAAATTGAAATGCTNCAAGACTATAGATATCAAGTATTTTATAATTTAGAAAATAATGANATTGTTTCTGAAAATCTTAAAACAGATTGGGATNTAGGCTTTGAAAATACTNCAAGTGGTTTTCATATTNTTCTAAACTCTTCNACTTACAGCGGATTATCATANATTGANAATCAACANTTTGATGATATTATATCTTCAAATAATCTTATTTGGTCNTGGGATAANCCNAATGGTAGTCTTGANAGNACTGCATTTGGAGATTATAGNCTTCTCAGNGGCTTTTTTGTTATTGACAGAGGNTTTGANNTNCAGGGAANTCAAAGNGGTTTTAAAAAGCTTAAAATTGATAGTGTAAATTCACAATTTTATACAATAACTTATTCTAATCTTGATAANTCTGAAATTAATACCATTCAAATAAATAAGGATAATAGCTTTAGATATAGTTGTTTTTCATTTTCTAAAAATTCAATTATTGATATTGAACCACCATTAACTGAATGGGACTTAATTTTCACTCAGTATACACACCTTTTCTCTGATACTACTCAACCTTCTTATTTAGTCACTGGTATTTTAAGTAATAATTTAAATATTGCTGTAGATATCAATAATAATTTTAATGAAATCACTTATGAAATGATTGGTGATTATTATTTTAAAAATAATAATGATATGGTGGGGTATAATTGGAAAGAATATGATTTAAGTGCTGGAGAATACACCGTTTTTTCTAATATNAATTATATTATNCAAGACAAAAATGATAAATATTACAAATTACATTTTATTGACTTTTANAATAATCTAGGNGAAAAAGGCTATCCNAAATTTGAAATTCAGGAATTGTAACTAAAATGNTACAANTCCTGAATTATTAAAGCTTAGTTAAAGCAATATCCACCNGGNATAATTCCAACTTGAATAGAATCTAATAGATCTCCATTTGTATTATACTGATAAGATAAGCCATTTTGAACATAATCTAGAGCATCAGAACCATATATATATCCATTGTTTGAAGCTATNTTATAAAAGCTCTTACTAATTAATGAANTAGATGGTAGTTGTGTATCATTAATATTAAATGCAAACACAGATTTACTCCAACTCCCATTACTGAAAAATAGTTTGTCACCTGTGTTGTTAATTGTTAAGTCTTCAGGATGATCTCCAACTTCAAAATCATAAGAAACTTCTACAGAGTTGTTGTATGAATTGATTTTTGCNANTACGCCTGAAGTTTCTGAAACAANATTCCAGTTAGCATCATATTCAGTATATCCACCTGTGAGNACCCANACATCNCCATTAGCATCAACAACNGCTGAGTTTGGTTTATCTCCAATTTCTAAAGTTGAAACTACCATGTCTGAATTTATATCAATTATAGATACAGTATTATCTAGTCCCCATCCACCAACATTACATACATATGCATATTCGTTAGTTACTACAAGTTCTTCAGGACCAGTTCCAGTTGAAATTGTTGATATAATAGTATTTGAAGTTAGGTCAATTACTTGGATTCCATTAATTCCCCAATCTGTAACATAAGCTTTATTGTCAGCAACTTTTTTGATATATCTTGGAGATATTAAGCCCTGAATAGTTGCAATAGAATTCATTGAATCAATACTTGCTACCTCTATTTTTGAAGAGTTATTTACAACTATATATGCTTTTTCATCTATTATATTCATTGACTGAACAACATCACCAAGTTGAAAAGAATTTATTTGTGAGAAAATATTATTTTCTACATTTCCATTTTCTGAAACATAAGAAATTGATCCATTTCCTGTGCCAAAATTCCCTTCATTTGTTACAAAATATCCATTTTCATATAGTCCAGGTAAGTTATTTGGGCTTATGGAGTCATTTTGACAAGAGGCAAATAAAATTGCACATAAAATTATAGTTAGTAAATTGTTTGTTTTCATTTTCATTTAGTTAATAGTATAGTTAATCGTCATCAATAATTCTCTTCCAGGGGAAGGGTAGTTTTGATATGTTTGGTATTGTTTGTCTGCAAAATTTTTAATTTTAATTTCCATCTCTAGTGGATATTTAAAAAAGTATTTTATTGCAAAGTCAAAAAGCATGAAGTCTTGAAGTGTATTATTTGGATTTCCATAATTTGTAATTACTTCACCATTATATAGTGCTATTATAAAATATTGAAATTGATTTTTTGCAAAACTATATGTTGCATTAGCTTTGTGAAGCGGCACATAACTAAGTTGTTGTTTGTAGGATTGATCAATAGCATTTGTTTTTTTCTCAGAAGTTGACTTTGAAAAAGCATAATTTGCAGATATAGTTGAATTTTTATAATTAAAATTTAATCTAGATTCTATTCCTCTGCACCATACTTCTTTTATATTTTCAGGTTTCCAGAGATTATTGTTTTCTTGCCAATTAATCCAGTTTTTTACAGTAAGAGAATATCCAGTGATATCTATTGTTATATTATTTTTTTGATATTTAACACTGCATTCATAATTATTTGCCTTTTCACTCTTTAAATCAAGATTTCCTTGAGAATTAGATCCGTACCAGTATCTGTCATTAAATGTTGGTGCTCTAAAGTTTTTATTAAATTTTAATTTAAAAGTATAGTTGCTTAATTTTATTTCAGCAGCTAAAGAGGGTAGAAGCGGTACATTAAAATTCTTATTCCACTCTTTTCTTAATGAAACATTTGATTTAAATAGTTTGTCAATATAATTTATAGAANTAAAAATTGCGCTATTATCTTCAGTGAAACTTCTCTCCAAATAATTGTTGTTTTTTATCTCATGTATNTTATAAGATGAATTTATATTAAAAGAATATTTTTGATATAAATATTTTAATTTTAAATCAGTAACTCTAGATTTGACAATAAACTCGCTATCAATATTTTTAGATAATTCTGTGTATCTAAAATCTTCTTTTAAGAAAGCTTGCTTTAGTACTATTTTTAATTTATCAATTTGATGTTGTGATTTTAACAAAAACCTATAGTTTTTGTCGTATTGTTTTGCGTCAGAATTTATTGTAGTTAGATTTTGAGGAACTTCTCTGTCTAATAAATTTATCCATGAATGAAATTGTAATTTATTATATGAATTTACATTATAAAGTGCATTAAATTTAACTTCTTCGTGCACTATTTTCCCATAATTGTTTGTTTGTATAGGAGAGTCAAAGGCTGCAGTGTTTTTATATTTAAATCTATTATTGTCTATCAATTTCATAAAACTTGAAGAAATCAATAATTTATTATAGTTTTTTTTAAACTTAATACTACTAGATCTCAAACCAAAACTTCCTAATTCTCTAATGAGAGAAATTTCATTTTCAGATTTTATTTTTTTAAATGATGAGTTAATATGAATGCTTCCTCCAATTGAACCACTTCCTTGCAATGAGCTATTTCCTCCTGAAACTAATATGATTTGTTCAGAATTATCAATCCTAATTGAAGAAAAATCAATTATTCCATTAGCAAATGAATTTATTGGAATATCGTTCCATAAAATTATTGAATGAGAGCTTGAAGTTCCTCTAAATGATGGGGTAGCAAGTGCACCATACTCTTTAATGTAATACGAAGAGTTCAATTTTAGAAAATCAGAGAAGGTGTTTGATCTTGTTTGACCAATTAAAGAGGGATTGAAAATCTGAAGATTTACCCCAATTTGATTATCTATAATCTTACTTTCATTATAAATAAACTCATTTAAATGTATTGTATCTATATGGTTATCACTATGTAGATTAAATACACAACATAATATTAATATGTAGGTAAAAATATATTTCATAATACCGTTCGTTTTTTTCCAGAAACGATTAGGTTTATATTTTCTAGCAGGTCTTCTGACTCAGTCCTTTAGATTGGCCTTCCCATTTAAAACAGTGGCACACTGGAATCTAAATATTATGGACTTTACAGCTTCTGGTAAAGTAGAGGCTTTTCACCTCTTTCCCTATTATATCAATTAATAGATACTAGACAATACAAAACTAAATGTTTTAATATCTTTAAGCCTGTTTTTAAAAAATATTTTTAAATAAGGATTATGATATATTTTTACGATATATATGTGATATTGATAACATTAAAGTTGTTTTGACTGATTTTCAAGAAAATTTTTTGAAATAACGTTAAAAGCATGTGCAATTTCTTTGCAAATTTTTCGTTAAATTAGCAAAACA
>NZHS01000029.1 GCA_002689735.1 Flavobacteriales bacterium
TTAAATAATATACAAACTAAAGAAATTGTAAGAGTTTCAAATTTATTGGGTAGTAATACAACAAAACGTAAAAATGAAATAATACTTTATCATTATGATGATGGTACTGTAGAAAAAAGAGTTATTATTTTTTGATTTCTGGTGCTTCAATTTTCTCTAATTGAATATTAAGCGGTTTTATAGCCAAATCAATTTCATTATAATCATTTTTAATATCGATAAATATTTTATTAGCTGTTTCTAAACTTTTTTCATGAGTTTTTGTTGGACCATATGTAGAATTTGCCCCGCTTCTTGCAGACCATAAATAAGACCACATTGAAGGGAATTCATTTTCTTCACCAATTTCTTTTCGAGCTTGACTGCCTCCAAGCTTTTCTAGAAGCACCATAACCTTTATCCTATTTTCTAATAAAATAGCATGTAAATCTTCATCTAATAATGCCGCTCTTTTGTAGGCTTTTAACATCATATTTATTTTAACTTTCAAATCTTTTATATCATTAGATAAATTATTTCCGTCATTTCTTAAATTATTAAGTTTGTCTCTAAATTGTGAAATTTGTTCAATTGAGACACCTTCAATAGCTCCCTTAGAAATTTGATTTACTTTAAAAGTCCTTTTGTCTGAAATAGAAATATATTTACCTTCAATTTGCTTAAATAATTGTGCAGAATATTCTCCTGGGTTAACCATACTTCCTGATGCTTCTTTATTAAAGTTCTTTTCTGANATAGTAGATTGNGATTCAGAAGANAAATTCCAACTTGCTCTAGATAATCCTTTTTTGTTTTTTGCTTTTACTTTTTTAATTATTTTATTATNNGAGTANATNAAAATCCAAATTGCTGGATTAATTTCCTTTTTTTCACTCTCTAAAATTTCCCAATNAGGTACTTCAATTATTTTNTTTTCTTTTTTAGCCTTTTTTTCTTGNTTNTCTCTTAATTTCTTTTTTGAAAGAATTTTTTCATTTAAGTAATATGTGAATTCTACACCAAAAGGTGGATTATCTGCAACAAAATAATTATCGCCNTGAGAAGCTTTTCTTCCACCACCTAAAATTCTTTTTTGTTTATACCAATAACCATCTCTTGGGGTAAATAGTTCAGAATTCATAGCTTTAGTATTAAATGTTCTTAAAGAAGAATAATCATCTAAAACATATATGCCTCGCCCAAAAGTTCCAAGAACAAGGTCATTCTCATTCTTTTGAATTGCAATATCTCTTACNGAAATATTTGGCANNCCACCTTTTAATTTCATCCATTCATNACCTCCGTTATTANTAAAATACACTCCAAATTCAGTTCCTAAAAAGAGAAGNTTTTTATTTTCATGATCCTGAACTAAACGCCATAAGATTGTNTTTTCAGGAAGATTATTTGTTAATTTTTGCCAAGTAAAACCTTTGTTTTTACTTTTATAGATATAGGGGTTATAATCGCCATATTTATGATTATCAAACACAGCATATACTGTNTTTTTATCATATAAATCGGCTTTAATATCATTTACAAATGCAGTCTCTGGCAGGCCACTAATTTTTTTATAGTTNATTTTTTTCCAAGATTCACCACCATTTTCTGTTATCTGAATAATTCCATCATCAGTTCCAGCGTATATCAGTCCCTCTTGAATTGGAGATTCAGATAATGAAGTTATAGTGCTATAATTAGACATTGCACGTACATCCCATGCATTATTCCATTTTTGTTTGCTACCATAAAATGGAGTTGATATTCTTTCAATATTATTTGTTAAGTCTTCAGAAATTGTTTCCCATGAATCACCTCTGTCTTCAGACTTCCAAACTCTTTGAGATGCAAAATATAGTCGTTTAGGATTATGTGGGCTAACTAAAATAGGCGCATCCCAGTTAAATCTTTCAGTTTTCTCACCAAATTCAGGCTGAGGTTTAATATTTATGTTTTCTCCTGTTAGTCTATCGTGTCTATTTAAATTACCCCTTTGCCATTGCGCATAAACAATATTTGGGTTGCCAGGTTCAGTTGCAGGCTGATGCCCGTCACCACCTAAAATAATAAACCAATCAGAATTTCTAATTCCATGTATATTATCAGTTCTTGATGGAGCTCCTTGTGTATTATTATCTTGAGTACCACCATAAACATTATAAAAAGGTTTATTATCATCAACCGCAATTTTATAAAATTGAGTTAGTGGTAAATTATCTATAAATTTCCAATTTTGAGTTTTATCAAAGCTTTCATATAATCCCCCATCACATCCAACTAGTATATAATTTTCATCACTGCTTTTAAATGCTACGGCATGATTATCTACATGCTTTTCAGTCTCATTCATACGACTAAATGTTTTTCCGCCATCAAATGATACTTGCATATAATTATCAGCAAGATATATTTCATCATAGTTATGTGGTGAAGCATAAAGTTCTTGATAGTAATGAGGTCCAGTTCCACCAGCAACTGCATCACTCATTTTTGTCCAGCTAGCTCCTTGATTTTCACTTTTATAAACTCCACCAGTTCTACGATCTAATTCAATAGCTGCATATATAACATCTGGCTTCTGAGGGGATAGAACTAATCCAATTTTACCCATGTTACTTTTTGGAAGTCCTTTTTTAAGCTTTATCCAATTGTCGCCTCCATCATTAGACTTATAGATAGCCGTTCCTGGTCCACCTCCTAAATATCCAGCAACTGTTCTGTGTCTTTGCCAAGTTGCAGCATATAATAAGTTTGAATTTCTTGGGTCAATTAATAAATCTGTTGCCCCAACCCATTCACTATCTCCAAGAGTTTGTCGCCATGATTTTCCCCCATCTGTTGATTTGTAAACACCTCTTTCACCACCAATACTCCACAATGGTCCTTGAGAAGCTACCCATATAATATCTGAATTATTTGGATGGATTATAATTTTAGAAAGGTGTTCAGATTTTTTTAGACCCATATTTTTCCATGAACTTCCACCATCTTCACTTTTGTAAATACCATCACCAAAGGCAACATGTCTTCCACCAACATTTTCACCAGTTCCTACCCAAATTGTATTTGGATTTTGTGGATCTAAAGAAATACATCCAATTGAGAAGCTTTTTTGACCGTCAAAGATTGACTTCCAAGTTGTTCCTGAATTTTCTGTTTTCCAAACTCCTCCAGAGCCAGCTGTTACATACCATAAATTCTCATTTTCTGGATGAATGACAATATCTGAAATTCTTCCTGACATTAAAGCAGGACCAATACTTCTAAACTTTAAGCCGGAGTAAATGGAGCTATTATCTTTTTTGTCTTTATCAGATTTTGCCATATCTTCGGCAAAAAGGTTAGATAAAGAAATAGTTATACTAAGTGTTAATAGGAAGATGTGTTTTAAGAATTTCATAGAAAGTTAATCGTTAAATTATTGTTTTGCAAAGATAGTAAAACCCAATTATTTTTTTAATTTTTTGAATTGGGAATTTTTGTCTTTCAAATACTTTTATCTGTAGCTAAGTATTTCTTTATTTTCAATTATATTTAAATTGCTCAATTCAGATTTAGAAAGTTCAAGCATACATTTAGCAACTGTATTTGCTTTAACAGCTTTTATTGAATCTGGAAGAAAGATTGAAAATAGGGGCATTATAATCTGACCAATGCTTTCAATAAATCGGCTATTTTTTCTTTTACCAATTAATAGGGATGGCTTTAAAATGAATAAAGATTTTTGTTTTGTTTTTAATACAGCGTCTTCAATTTCTCCTTTTAATTTTAAATAAAAATTTGAGCTTGAACTATTTGCTCCACCAGAAGAAACAAAAAGAAATTTTTTAGCATTTAATTTTTCACAAGCATTTGCAATGTTTAGAGTTATGTCAAAGTCAATTGCTCTGTATTTATTTTTATCTCCTTTTACTTGTGCTTGAGTTGTACCAACACATGAAAAAACAATCGAATCTTGTTTTATACAACTTTCAATCTCTGCAGGATCTGAAAAATCAATTACTTTATTAGATATTTTATTACTTGAATGTGTAAATATATTTCTAGTTACAACAATTATGCTTTTAAAATCTGGATCATTATTAAGAAGATCTAAAATACAGCTTCCAGTTAAACCGGTTCCTCCAAATAATACTGCTTGCATAATTATTATTTTAAATTTCTTTAATTACAAGATCATCATCAATTCTAAAACGATCTGAGTAAATACCATCTTTTGCAGCCTCGCCTACACCAAAAATCATAACTACACGACACTGCCAATTTAAATCAAGTATTTTTTTAACTCTCTTCTCATCAAAACCTTCCATTGGGCATGAATCAAAACCTTCTGCAACTAGAGCCATCATAAAATTTTGGCAAGCTAAAGCTGTTGTTTTTGTTACAGTCTCAAATATTTGATGATTGTAAATGGGACCTCGAATAATAGGCCTAAAATATCCTATTATGTTTAAGAAAATAAAAAAGAATCTTTTTATTAATCCTGTAATACCAAATCTGTCATGAATGTAAGCGTATGGTATAATTTTGTTATAATATTTATCTACCATAGGAATTAGCTTATTTCGTTTTTTGTAATCTTCAATAATTAGATTCCTATTTCTTTTCCATGTGTCTATTCTTGCGACTGCTACAACTATCTCTTGCGCTGTTTTTGCCGCATTTTGAGAAAAACATGCTTCAACAATTTTATCTTTTTTCTCATTATCTCTTATCCAATAAAATTCCCACGGCTGCAAATTAGAAGAGTTTGGAGCAAGTAAAGATGCCTTTAAACACTTTCTCATGATAGATTCAGGGACTTTAGCGTCTGAAAACTTTCTTACCGATCTTCGTTTATTTATAACATCAAAAAAGTCCATATCGTTATTGTATAAATCTATTTCTTTTACTTGGCTGCATGTATTNATTTTTTTAAAAACATTAACAANAACTGCAGCTTCCTTTGACTACTTGATTTTTTNGTTTTTTAATTTTACAAGAATACATAGGGTATTTAGCTAAAAAATATTTCTGCTAAAAAAATATCTGAAACACTATCATNAGCACCAAATTTATTTCTTATTTCAAAGGCAAATTCTTCAACAGTATATAGTTTTTCTTTTAGACCTAATGGGTTNTTTNTATTTTCATTCATAGCTAAAATTAATTGNTGTAAAAATACAAAAACTCACTCATTTTTTCTGGTTCATTTGTTTAGCATCTCTCTATCTTTATTTCGAATTCTTTTAGAAAATTATTCATTAAATTTGTATAATGAAAAGACTTATTTTTTTTCTTGCAATTGTTCCTTGCTTTTGTTTTTCACAAAACAATAATTCTGACAATAATTCTGATGAATTATTTTTAATGTTTTATAATGTTGAAAATCTATTTGACACATTAGACAGTCCTAATACAAAAGACGAAGAGTTTCTTCCATTAAGCGAAAAAAAATGGGGTTCATATAGATATAATTACAAGCTTAAACAATTAGAAAAAGTTTTTAATAAAATTATTGAGAAGGAAAATGAAAAGAATTTGCCAGATATAATTGGTTTATGTGAGGTAGAAAATAAGCTTGTAATTGAAGATCTTTTAAAAACTGATGTTTTTAAAAATCATAATTACTCTATTATTCACAAGCAAAGTCCAGATGGAAGAGGTATTGATTGTGCATTATTAGTAAATAGTAAGTTTGAAGTTTTACAAAATGATTTTATCCAAATAAATAATCCTAATGAAAGTAGAACAACAAGAGAAATTGTTTACTCTAGCTTAAAATTTAAAAATCAAATCATAAATGTTTTTGTTAATCATTGGCCTTCTCGATGGGGGGGGCAAGAAGCATCAAATCATAAAAGAGTTTTTGTTGCAAAAGTTTTAAGAAAATATATTGATGAAAATACATCTCAAAATGATTTAAATTTAATAATGGGTGATTTTAATGATTANCCTAGTAATGAAAGTNTAGATGAAATTTTAGTAAAAGANGACTTACTCAATTTGATGTCAAGTAGTCAAGTNNCNGGAATAGGNTCNTACAATTACAGAGGTAATTGGGATTGGTTAGATCAAATAATTATATCGAAAGAAATTTCGAGTTTTAAATTAATAAANTTTGGTGCTTTTNAAGAAGATTTTATGATGTATACAAATAAAAAGGGGGNAGTATATCCCAGCAGATCATTTGGTGGTAATAATTGGTATGGAGGTTATTCTGATCACCTTCCNGTATTTCTTAAAATGGGTTTTTTATAACNAAATTATAGCTTCACCACCTTCAGAGTTTTATTCTTGTCTCCATAGATAACCAAACAGAAATAAATTCCAGCTTTATATTTTTTAAATGAAAGCTTATTTCCACTCTGAATGCCCATAAAATCTCCATTAAGTGCATAAATTTCTGTTTGTATATGGCCTGAATATTCCTNTATGGATATATTNACATTATCATCTGTTATGCTCGGATAAAGTTTTATATCATCTTTTTTTATTTCTAGAATATTCATTGATCCAGAGCCATTGAACGCGCCAATATTTGAAGGGAAATAATGAGAAACACTATTTCCAAAATAGTCTAAACCGCCATTGTNCTCTAAATAGTTAGTTGAATCGGTGCTCCCATTAATCAAAAAACCATTACCAATAGCAGGACTATTATTTTGGATTTGATATGCTGCAGGGTTATTTGTTCCCAAATAGACTGAATTAAGCAACAAAGGATCTCCATAAAGGGCATTATTCTCTAAGTTACTGTCCATATCAATTCGAGAAGAGTCATAAAAAAGATTATGACTGATATAAAGATCATTAGGATCATTCTCAAGTAATGTTGGAATAATTTGGCCGTTTTGACCTACAGCTATTAGGTTATTATAAAGGTGAACATCACCAACATTTGGCCAAAAATAGATTTCAGGATTTAAAGTGTCATTTACAAAAACAGTATTGTTATAAATGAAAGTGCCAATACTTGGACACCTTATTGGATTTTGACCGCAAAAATTTGAAACCCAAAAGATTTTGCCTTTTTTGTTCCAAGGCGTTCCATTTGGATCTTCCCGATAACCATCGTTTACACTAATATTATAGCGATAACCACAGTTTATATTGTCTCCCAAAATCTCTGCAAAGCCTCCTTCATTGTTATAGCTATAATTATACTGAAAAACTACATTTTCATTCCCGTAATCAATATGCGAGCCATAAGAATCCATGGGGCCATGTGCATTCATAAATTTATTGTATTGTGCAACTACATTTTTACAATCAAAAGGCCACATACCACTCCCTCTTTTCCACATTCTATTATTAATAGATGAACCTGTATGATTAAAAATACAATCTTGGACAAGTACATTTTTACTCTTGTTTGGTACAAAACCTGAACCGCCCGTATGCTCAAATACACAATTCTCAACAAGAATTTGATTGTTCTTTACAGAATCTATACCATTAAGGCCTAAAGATTTAATCCAAAAACCATAATGTCCAGTCTCCGATATTGTTGAATTAATAAATTTTACATTGGAGATAGTATTCAGCAGCCCAGAAATAGTATCTGATTGAGTTTCTAGCTTAATTCCATAACCCAAATGAATGTTATTAGCTAAATCTGGCGTCGGATAAATATCATGAATATAAAGATTGTTAAAAGAAAAGTTTTCTAGTTCTTGTGTTGATGCAACTACTTTAATACCAAAACGAACATTCTTGCCAGAACCCCAAGAATTTTCGACTCCTCCAAATCCAGCTAACTTCTTAACTGCCCCTGCATATATAACATCGCCATTTAGCGAGATAGCATCAAATTCTACGTCGCCAGAACTAAATTGAAATTTCACAGTTCTGTCAAAAGTAACAGCAGGAACTGTGATTGTATTTAGACCTAATGATAAGTTTTGTAGAGGACCAAAATACCAATTTTGGTTAGCTACAGTCCTTACTACTCTGTAATTGGCTCCTTGTGGAGGAAGGTTTGTCACATTCATCACAAATGTTTGTAGAGCCCCATTGTTTCCGTCACCTATTTCACAAGCCGTATAGACATTAGTCCAAGTGCTGTTCGGGCCATTTGAAAACAAGATAGGTGTTTGTGATGAAATCGTTGACGAAGCTGCAGAATCAAGATGATAAGACGAATTATAGAGCTCCAAGCCATTAATATGAATGTGCTGATCATTAAAAATTAAAATAGATGCTTGATAACCAAATCCATTTATAATTGGCCTGTTGTTTCCCCCATAAACATCAACAACAATCGGTTGTGTAAATGATCCTGAACCATTTAACCAAAACATACCCTCCCAGTAATCACCGGACTTAAAATAAATAGAATCTCCAGCATTGAACTGTATGGAGTTCAACTTTTCAATCGATTGAAATGGGGATTGAATACTTAACCCATTATTTAGATCATTTCCCTGAGAGCTACTCACATAATATACTTGAGCCTTAGTATTTAAAAGTATAAAGACTGATAATATTATAAGTTTGATTTTTTTAGAAAATAAACAAATGAATCTAAATATAGACATCAATATTTTATAATAAAAGAGTTAAATAAATACATAATCAAAATTAAAAAAAATCATTTATATATAAATTAGGATGTGATTTTTCGAATTTACACTAGTGGATAAGTCACTATCTGTTTGAGATTAAGTAAGTGTAAATGAAAATGTATAAGTGTGAACAATTTTTATCGGTTGTAAATAAACTTAAATTTACATAATTAATAGTTGGAGTGTTTTAAAATCTATTATAGATTTGTATAAATTAGAATGTTTGTACAG
>NZHS01000030.1 GCA_002689735.1 Flavobacteriales bacterium
TATTTTAAGTTTGTTTATTATAAATTTCTTTTTTGCTGTTTCAGAGCAATCGTTAGATAAGTATCTTTATTATTTAACTGTAATCTTATCCTCTGTTTTATTTTATGTACATTTTAAAAATAATAGGGGGAATCAGATTTTCTTGTTGCGTTTAAACTTTATTTTAAAAATTATATTTCTGCATGCCCTAGCTAATTTTATTGCCTATTTTTTTGTAAATGATCAGCTTTTTGAAATAAATTCAGAATACTATAGTTGTAAGACTTATAATTATCTTTTTTACTATGCTTCAGATGAAATAAATTTATCAGTAATGAATTTATTTGGGGTAGAATTTTGTAGAAACCAAGGTTTATTTTGGGAGCCTGGTGTATTACAGATTTATTTAAATTTATTTTTCTTTTTACAAGCATTTATTTTAAAACAAAATAGGTGGTTACTCTTAATCGGCTTTGTAATTCTTGGAACTTACTCAACAACAGGGATTTTAATTCTTATTTGTCAGCTTGTATATTTGTTTATTCAAAGATTTAATGAAAACAAACTATTTTTGCCAATTATTTTCCTCTCATTTATTCCAATTTATTTTGTTTTTTCTATTAATGTTGAAGAGAAGTTAAGAGGGAACAGGGTCTTTTCATTTCAAAAAAGATTATTTGATTTTACTCAACCTCTCTTTATTGCCGCTTCTCATCCTCTAACTGGAGTTGGTTTAGATTTAGATCAATTTCAAAAATTAAGGTATGAATTTTATATTGATACTGAGAGTTTAGAGTTAATTAATGAAACTTTAGGAGTGTCTTTAAAAGCAGCAGGAACTAGTGCTGGAAGTGCTAACTCTATAACTTTTTTAATNGCTGCTATGGGTTTCCCAACCGGTCTTTTATTTGTTTTTATGTTTTTAAGGCAAAAAATAATCAATGACCATAGACTTATTTTTTACTTTATTGTTTTTACCTCTGTGATGGCAGAACCTCTTTTTTTAAGACCTTTCTTTTTTGTATTTATTATTTCAGGTTTTTATCACTACTTTCTTAAATTTACAGGTAACAATGTAGAAATTTCATGAAAAATGTTTTAATAACAGGTGGTGCTGGCTTTATAGGTTTTAATTTAACCAAAANGNTAATTGATAGTGGATATAACGTTACTATTTTAGATAATTTATCTAAGAAAATCCATTCCTCAAATATTAGATATATTAAGCTCAAGGACATAACTCATTTTATTATTGGAGATGTTTGTAATAGAGCAGATTGGGAAAAGGCTATTTGTAATCAAGATGTNATTATTCATCTAGCCGCAGAAACTGGTACTGGTCAGTCTATGTATGATATACATAATTACACTAATGTNAATGTGGGTGCAACTGCTATGATGCTTGATGTATTAACAAACTCAAAGAATTCTGTAAAAAAGATTATTCTTTCTTCCTCTCGAGCAGTTTATGGTGAAGGGATGTATAAATGTAAGGATCAAGGCGTTATTTATCCATCTTTNAGAAATGATAAAGATCTTCAAGATGGGAAATATGACTTTATTTCTCANAACTCAAAATCAAAATTAATTCCANTAGCTACAAAAGAAAATTCTCATATTTTACCTACATCAATNTATGCACTTACAAAATACAATCAAGAACAAATTTTATTGCTTGCCGCAAATAATTTAAATATAGATGTTGCTGTTTTAAGATATCAAAATGTCTTTGGGCCTGGACAATCTTTATCTAATCCATATACAGGAATTCTNTCAGTTTTTTCTACACGAATTCTAAATGGTAACGATATTGAGATTTATGAAGACGGTATGCAAAGCCGCGACTTTGTATATATAGATGATGTTGTAAATGCTACGCTNTTGGTTCTGNAAAAAAGTAATCTNAAAANTCAGGTTTATAATGTTGGTTCAGGTGAACCTATAACTGTTTTAAAGGTTGCTCAAAAGTTAAAGGAATTGTACAATCTTACAGCTAGTATTACGATATCAAATAAATATAGAAGGGGAGATATTAGGCATAATTTTGCTGACTTATCTCTAATCAATCAAGAGCTTGGTTTTGTTAATGAATTTTCTTTTGATAGCGGATTGTTAAATTTTGTTGAATGGGTTAAAAAACAAGATATACAAGATGATAAGTATGATTCTTCAATTCAAGAAATGATACAAAAAGGAATTATGAAATGATTAGATTTTGGTTATTATGCCTAAATATTTTAATTGTAAGTAGTTTATATACTCAAGAAGTTTATAATAAAAATATCTTCGGATTTGCTACTTCAAATACCTTTACTTTTTTTGATACTAGAGCTGATACTTTTAAAGAGAAAGTCCAAAAAATATCTCCTCAAGTTTTAAGATTTCCCGGAGGAGCAGTAGGTAACTTTTATCATTTTGATAAAGCTGCATATGGAATGAAAATTAAGGAAATAGATTCTTTAATTACAGGTAAATTTCCTAAAAGAGCACGTGGACTAATTAGTTATTCTAAGAAAAAAGGACATGCTAATAACTATATAGATGATTTTATTGCTTTAGCTAAATTTTCTAATTCAAGGGCGGTATTAGTTGCAAATGTTTTAACAGAAAAAACTGAGGATGTTTTAAATATGATTCGAAAGATAAAAGATAGTGGTATTGAAATTATTGGTGTTGAACTTGGAAGTGAACTTTCTAATAAAAGTTATTTTGATAAAGGCTTATTAATTGATGATTACATAAAAAAATCAGAACTAATTTCAAATGCTATTAAGATATCTTTTCCAGAAATTCTGACTGCTGTTGTTGCAGCACCTTTATTAGAAAATAAAAATCACAGGCATTATATTTGGAATAAGAAGCTATCTCATCTATCATTTTATGATGCTATTATAGTTCATTCATATGCAAAGGTAGTTAAAGGAAAAGATCAATATGGTCAGATGATTTTAGAGGAAAATGAAGGAGAAAAAGAATCTTCTTTTCTCATTTATAAGAAGAGAGTACTTGATTTTTTTAAGGATTATTATCCAAAAGAAATTAAAAATTATAATTCAATTTTTGATGATACACCAATATGGATAACAGAGTGGAATCTGCAATATTCAAAGAAAACGGGCAACACTCTATTACAAGGATTATTTGTCGCTAATTATTTTTTAGAGCTTATTTCTAAAGATGATTATAAGAGTATTGAGCTTACAACTTTTCATAATTTGGCTGGAAGAGATTTTGGTGGGTCTATTTTTCAGATGAAAAACAACAAAACATATATTCAATCTACTTTTTACCCCATTCAACTATTAAGTAATATATTTTCTACTGAAAAATTAAAAGTGTTTAGCAAGAAATTAACTGATGATATATTTCAATATTCCTTTTTTGTGCACAAAAAGTTAAAAAAAGTAATTGTAATAAATTGGAATGATGAAGAGTTTTTTATAGATAAAAATAGTTTTAATAAAAAAACCGAGTATTACTCAAAATATTTATTTGATTTGAATAGTGATAATGAGGGATTAATATATAAAACATCAAATATTGAGGGGGGAAGAATATTGATTAAACCATACAGTTTAACTTTAGTTGAGTAAAATGAATCAGCCTAAATATATATTTATTGTTGGGTCAAGTCGAAGTGGAACTACAATGATTTCTAGAGTTCTCAATCAACATCATTTAGTGCATACTTTTAAAGAGCTCCATTTCTTTAGTCAAATTTATTCTTCAAGAAAAAAAGATCATATTTCTGCAAAGAAAGCGATTGAAATAATGAATGTTTTATTAATGCGGCAAGAGTTTGGCTTGTTTCAAAACAAAAATAAAAATAAATTTTCTAAGATTTCAAATTCAATATTATCTGTAAATATGGATTATACTTATTTTGATGTTTTTCAAAAATTTATAGACTACATTTTGTTAGAGAAGAATAAAAAAATAGCTTGTTTACACACTCCTAATAATCTTTTTTATCTTCAAGATATTCTAAGCGCATTTAAGCATGTTAAAATAATTAATATGATAAGAGATAATAGGGATGTTCTTTTATCACAAAAAAATAAATGGCGTAGAAAGTTTTTGGGTGCTAAAAGCATTCCTTTTTTTGAGAGTCTGAGATCAAAAGTAAATTATCATCCATTTATCACATCATATTCTTGGAATAACTCGATAAATAGAACTAATTTGTTTGATGGTAATTCATTTTTCTCTTTTCTTAAATTTGAAGACTTCTTATCATTTCCTAAAGAAAAAACTATTGAATTATGTACATTTCTAGAAATCCCCTTTAATGAAGATATGCTAAAAATTGCAAATATTGGCTCTTCAACAGAAAATGATTCAGATGAACAATTTATTGATGAATCAAAAAAATATAAATGGAAAAATGGTGGGTTAAATAATTCTGAGATATATATTGCTCAATTTATTTCTGGTGATTTCATGAAACAATTTCATTATAAAAAGCAGGAATTTCCATTACCACCATTAGGAGTTATTTTTTATGCTATAACAGCCCCTTTTAAGATCCTAGCTTCTCTTTTATTAAATTTGGGCAGGTTAACTGTTTTTTTTGATATGATTAAATTTCATAAAACAAAATGAAAGTAGATTTCTTTATTGTTGGAGCTCCTAAATCAGCTACCACTTCTTTGTTCAATTATTTGAGTCAGCATGAAGGCATTAGTATGAGCTCAATAAAAGAGCCAGATTTTTTTTCCCATTTAGAATTAAATAAACAAAAATTATATTATAAAGTTAATCCGATTTCTGATATTGGTAAATATCACAATCTATTTCTTAAGAAGAAAAAGAGTCAATTATTTGGTGAGGCAAGTGTTTCATATCTATTTTATCCAAAAGTCTCAGAGAGGATATTTTCATATAATCCAAATGCAAAGATTATAATAGTTTTAAGAAATCCAGTGGAACGAGCAGTTTCTCATTATCAAATGGATAAGAGGTTGGGTTTTATTAAATACGATTTAGCTGATGTGTTAAATGATTCTACTATTAAAAATCATGATCAATACTATCAGCAATATGTTCAGATAGGTTTTTATTATCATCAAGTAAAAAAATATATTGATGTTTTTGGTACAGAGAATATTTGTGTTTTGAATTACGATGATTTAAAAAATAATAATAAAGAGTTTACTGCTAAGGNCTTAAATTTTCTAAGCTTAAAAGAAAGTCAAAATATTAATTTTAAATCTAAGTACAATAGTGCTAAGNATTTTCGTTTTAAATTTTTTAATTTTCTGTATTCTAAAANAATTTTTAGGAAAGTAATAAAAAGTATTGTGCCAAAAAAAATAATTTCTTTGTTAGATGAAATCTTATTTGATCAAAAGCTACCNAATGTNCCTACTAATTTAGAAAATCAGTTATATGATTTNTTTAAGGAGGATGTTATTCTTTTAGAGAAAATGTTAGGAATAAATTTATCGTCATGGAAAAAATAGGAGTTGTAACCGTAACCTATAACTCNTCAGATGTGATAGATAAATTTCTTAAAGACTTGTTTAAGCAAAAATTTTCAAATTTTTTATTATATGTGGTCGATAATGCATCTACTGATAATTCCCTTGAAAAAATTAATAAAATAAAAGATTCTAGAACAAAAGTAATTAAGAATTCAGTTAATAAAGGTGTGGCAAATGCCAATAATAAAGGCATTGCTAGCGCATTAAAAGATAATTGTTCACATGTTTTATTACTTAATAATGATGTTGAGTTTACAGATGATTTATTTTATATTTTGATAAATTCAATCNGCTCTAATAAATATAGCCTGGTGAGTCCCAAAATAAATTTTTTTGATAATAAAGATATTATTTGGTATGCAGGAGGAGTTTTTAATAAGTACAATGGATTTTTACCCTCTCATATTGGTTTAAATGGTAAAGATGGAGATAACTTCAATGAAAAAGCAACTACAGAATATGCTTCAACCTGTTGTTTGTTAATTAAAAAAGAAGTTTTTGATGATATTGGATTAATGGATGAGAAGTATTTTGTCTATTTTGATGATACAGATTTTTTATATAGAGTACTTAAAGATAATAGGCATAAGTTGCTTTATAATCCAAGTGCTACATTATATCATAAAGTTGGAAGTCTTTCAAAATCATTTATGAAAAAACAAAACAATAAACTCTATAGAAGTGATTTTTTTCTAACACAGAATATTAAAAACCACATCTATTTTTTAAGAAAAATTGGCGGGCCTTTCGCTTTTGTTTTCTCTCTCTTTTTGTTTGTAAAAAATAATGCAAGATTTCTATTAAGTTCCAGAATTAAATTTAATCTATCGACATTTATATTGATTAATAAAGCTTATATAGCTGGTTGGAGATTATAGCTTTTTACCAATAACAAGTGAATCTCTAAAAATTTCTTTTGCCATAATTAAATTTATTGAATCATTTGTGTGTACAGGATCGGTAAAACATTTTTTGCATTCTGTGATTGAATTTTCATAATCATAATCTATAACATTGCCTATTTTTTTTATGTCATTTTTAAAAATTGCTTCTTCTTCTTCTAATTGAAAATCAATAATTCTCTTTCTGTAATCTTTATGATGAGGAACNTTTAGAAGNGTTAGNTTNATATTATTTTNNAGACAATANANAGAAACCTCTTCTAATCGATCTTTTAATTCTTTCGGNTATTTATATTTTGAGTATTGATTTTTTGCAACGGTATTTATATTAAAATTCCACCAAGCTTGTTTGTCAAGTGTACTTTTTCCATCCATANCTTTTTTTAACATAATATTTCTTGAAATGTTAGGGAAGCCAAGATCTGTAATATGATTNAAAATTATTTTGGAGGTAATTTCTAANACACTTCCATTAAAAATATATAAAAGAGGATTCGTGTTTATTTCTTTTACTTCTTNAACTCTGTTGGCGTATGCATACTCATTATATAAATTAAAATTAACACCAAGTAATACATTTTCAAGCTTNGTGAAATCANTACATAACCAAAANAGATCTATTATCTCATTAAGTTTTGCAGCATTTGAATGTAGAATAAAATATTCATCACCAGTAATATTTTTTATTTCTTTAATTGGCAGTCTCTTTATTCTTGAATCCCCAATTATTATATTTGGAGTAGGATTGTTTTTAAAAGCAATAGTATTATACAGTAATGAATTAAGTTTTCTAGCAGATTGAAGTTTAGTTTGTTCATCAATAACTTTATTGTCTGAAAAATAATTAAATGGATCAACAACAAACAATGTTAAAATCCACATCACTATTGGAATAGAGAATATGCCGCAATTAATAATCAGTTTTTTTAAATCTTTATTCATAGTTTAAAACTGGAAATATATAAAGTTATTTACTGCAGAATGAGGGGCAACAAAAAGTATGCCAAATATTAAAATATAGTATATTGCCCATCTATACCATCTTGGTTTTTGACTCAGCTTTTCCCATACATTTCCGCCTCTTTCATATAAGCTATATGTAATAAGTATAATAATTAAAATACAGCTTTTTATTATNTCATCGGTATATAAACCGATTCCTCTAAACTGCATTTTAATGGAATTAATGTTCATGATAGATTCATAGTCGCCAAATAAATTTGTAATCACATAGATAGCATCACTTAGTGAGTTTGCTCTAAAAAATATCCAGGCAAATGCAACGAGTATAAATGTTAAAGCCACATCCATTATTTTATTTAGTTGTGGGCTAATATTTTTAATGATTTTAAATATTTTTTCCTTTGGCTTTGANAGTANTAATGCAGTGATTAAATAAAAACCATGTAAAGCCCCCCAAATAATAAAAGTCCAATTTGCTCCGTGCCATAGGCCACTTAGTAAAAAAGTGATTAAAATATTATAATNCCATCTCCATTTTATTACTCGGTTTCCACCCAAAGAAATATACACATAGTCTCTAAACCATGTCGATAATGTAATGTGCCATCTTTGCCAAAATTCACGTATTGATTTGGAAAAATAGGGTCTTTTAAAATTTTCTCTTAATTCAAAACCCATAACTTTTGCTGTGCCGATTGCAATGTCTGAATATCCAGAAAAATCGCAATAAATCTGAAAGGTGAAAAATATTGTGGCTATNATTAANGCNATGCCAGAATAACTANCCACATTGTTATATATTCCATCAACTAAAATTGCTAGATTATCGGCAATAACAATTTTTTTGAAAAATCCCCAAAGCATTTTTTCTAAACCTGACCTTACTCTTTGATAAGAAAAATCNTGTTCTTTAAAAAACTGAGGAAGTAAATGATTAGATCTTTCAATTGGCCCCGCTACAAGTTGCGGAAAAAAAGAAACGTATACAGCAAAAACACCAANATGTTTTTGTGCTGGAGTTTTATTGTTGTAAACATCAATCGTATAACTTAAAGTTTGAAACGTATAAAAAGAAATTCCAACTGGAAGTAAAACATTAAAAAAGGGCATTTCATAGAAAATATTATAATTATTAAATATCAGCTGAATATTTTCGCTAAAGAAATTAAAATATTTAAATCCAAATAGAATACTTAAATTACTNATAATACTAGCTATAAGCCATGGCTTTTTTCTTTTTTGATTATTTAATTTGCTCATTTTGTTTGAGCAGATATAATCAATAATAGTTGAGNCCATAATTAGTATGATATAGTCAACTTTCCAGCACATATAAAAATAATAACTTGCAGCTAAAAGAAGAATCCATCTTTTTTTGTAGGGAATCAGAAAATATAATGCGATAACAATTGGAAAGAAAATAATAAATTGTAACGAATTAAATAGCATATCTTATTTTCAGAGATGGATTGTTTATATAACAAATATACAAATACTAGAAAANGAGTTACATTTAGAATTTTTTAAAGTATTAATTAAAACTAAAAACTAATAAAAGGCATTATATTTATAACTTTTTTAATTCATGCNATTGAAAGTAGCAATAATAGATCATCTTGGAGCTCATGGTAGTTCCCATCATTTTTATCTTTTTGGACAAGCAAAAGGATTATTAGCAAATGATACAGATGTTCATCTATATACTAACTCAAATACTATAAACCCGTGTATTGATAATCTTTCTTTTTATCAGTTTTATAGCAATATTTTTAATAGAAAAAATAAGATAATATCATTATTTATTTATCTAATAGGCTCTCTTAAATCACATTTTCATGCACGATATAAAAATTGTACAATTTTTCATTATCACCTTTTTGGATCTAGTGTTTTAGTATTGTTTAATATGNTATTAGCAAAATTGCTTTTTGCAAAGATTACAATAACTATTCACGATGTTAAAAGTTTTTCNTCAGNNAGTTCTTTCAAACTATACTCAAGATTGATTTATTTTTTTTCAGATACTATTATTACTCATAATGAATANAGCTTTAAAGAAATAATAGAAAAAAATACNAGTCTTTCNCATAAAACATCTATTATTCCACATGGCAACTATTTACCNTTTATAAAAATAAAAGAAGATCAAAANGCTTCAAGAATAAAATTAGGCATAGAAAAAGAAAAGAAAGTTTTATTGTTTTTTGGGATGATTAAAAAGGTTAAGGGTTTAGATATCTTATTATCATCTCTNCCCAAAGTTATAGAGAAACACTCAAGTTTAGTTTTACTGATTGCGGGCAAGCCATGGAAAGATGATTTTTCATATTATCAAAAATTAATTGATGAGTTGTCTATTAGTAAATATTGTAAATTGGATATTAAGTTTATATCTCATAGTGATGTTCCTTATTATTATTCTGCNGCTGACATTGTTATTTTACCTTATNGAAAGATATATCAAAGTGGTGTGTTAATGATGAGTTTGTCTTACAAAAAGCCTGTCGTTGTTTCGGACTTACCATCTTTTAAAGAGATTATTGATGATAATAGAACAGGTTATGTCTTTGAAAGTGAAAACAGCTTAGATCTTTCAAGAGTAATTAATAAAGCACTTGATAACCNAAAATTNTTAGAAGAAATCAAAGAAAATGGATATAACTTAATTGCCTCAGACTANAAATGGGAGACGATTGGCAAGCAGACAGTAGATGCTTATTTAAAAATCAACTATTTTAGCAAAAAATAAGTTATGCAAAAACAAATTTCTGATATTTTAAATGACTCTTTTAATAACCTTCAAAAGATAATTAATGATAAAGGGTTAACTGCAGAAATTGAGATTGTTACAACAAAAATTATTCAAGCATTTAAAGATGGTAATAAGCTGCTTCTTTGTGGTAATGGAGGAAGTGCTTCTGATGCGCAGCATATTGCTGCAGAATTAAGTGGTAGATTTATTAAAGAAAGAAAACCATTGTATGCGGAAGCACTACATGTTAACTCATCATATATGACTGCTGTTTCAAATGACTATGGATTTGAATCTACCTACTCAAGAATGCTTGAGGCAATAGGCAAAAAGGGAGATGTATTAATTGCTCTTTCAACATCTGGAAATTCTGAGAATGTAATAAATGCTGTAAAGATGGCAAATAGTCTTGGTATGTTAAGTGTTGGTATGAGTGGCGCTATGGGTGGTAAAATCAAGGATTTATGTCAGCATAATATTATTATTCCGTCTTCAAATACAGCTAGAGTACAAGAAGCACATATCTTAGTTGGACACATATTTTGTCAAATTATTGAAGAGCAACTTTTCGATTAATTATAATGTTCGATACCCTTTTTTTAGATCGAGATGGCGTGATTAATAAAAAATTAGAGGGAAGATATGTGACTAATTTTGATGAATTTGTATTTGTAAAAAATTCTGACATAGCAATTCGTAAACTTCATAAAATTTTTAAAAGAATTCTTATTGTTACAAATCAACAGGGTATTGGAAAAGGAATTATGACTGAAGATGATCTTAATTTATTGCATATGCAAATGCAGAGAAAATTAAATGTTGATTTTGATTTAATAGATAAGATTTATTTTTGTCCATGTTTGGAGGGTAATAGCTGTAATTGTCGTAAACCAAAAATAGGAATGCTTGAAAATGCAAAGTCAGATTTTCCAGAAATTGTAATAGAAAATTCTTTTTTAGTTGGGGACTCAGATTCAGATATTATTGCTGGNNAAAGTTTTGGTTTAAAAACAATAAAAGTTTCTANTGAATTCACTTTATTTGATTGGCTTACCAAAATAANANGATGATAAAAAACATATTTTTCAGGANAATATTATTTCTACTTTTAACNTNAGNTTTAAAAGCATATTCACAATACACAAATATTCCATTAGGATATAATTTTAATAATTTTTTAGGTGCTGAAATTCATCAAAAAATTAATCATACTTCTTTTAAGCCCTTGATTACTAATTCCGTTAATATAAATATTGATTCATTAATAGAGTCTAATTTTTACTCTGATAATAGGATATTAAGTCATCGNTTTTTTAATAAACACTTGATGCGTATTAAAGGACAGGATTATCTTATAAATGCCTCTCTTATTTCTAATCTTGCTCTTGGTTATGAATCTTACGATTCAAAAAACACATTTACAAACACTCGAGGATTTTTAATTGATGGATATATTGGAGATAAGCTCTCATTTCAAACATCTTTTGTAGAAAACCAATCTGTTTTTCCTAACTACGTTGATTCTTTAATAAGAACTCCAACACAAGATTATGTAATACCNGGACAAGGAAGAGGTCGTACATATTATAANGATGGTTTTGACTATGCTAAATCCTCGGGATTTCTNTCATTTGAGGCTTCTGAAAANTTCACTATACAATTTGGTCATGGTAAGCATTTTATTGGAGATGGGTATAGGTCTTTATTGCTTTCTGATAATTCCTTTAATTATCCTTTTCTAAGNNTAAGAACACATTTTGGNAAATTTGAATACACCAATTTATATGCNGAGCTGCAGGATATGAAAAATTATTTNTCNTATGATAATGGNTATGATTATATGGGNTATGCTAAGAAATATATGAGTTCACATTTTCTCTCCTTTTCAGTTAATTCCAAATTAAGTTTAGGTATTTATGAGTCTGTAATATGGAAGAATAATCATGCTCTTGGTGCAAACGGTTTTGATATTAATTACTTGAACCCTATAATATTTTTTAGACCTGTTGAGTATTCTATTAATTCCCCTGATAATATGCTANTTGGATTAAATCTTAAATACAAGTTTACTTCNAAATCATTTTTATTCAGTCAGCTAGTTTTGGATGAATTTACACTTAATGAACTAAAAGCTAACAATGGTTACTGGGCTAATAAATACGGTTATCAAATTGGATACAAATGTTTTGATTTCTTAAGTCTTCCTAACTTAACAATTCATTTAGAACAAAATTATACNAGACCATTTACCTACTCTCANTGGAATANTGCAAATTATGGGCACTACAANGAAGANNTAGCTCACCCNCTAGGCGCAAATTTTATTGAAAATATTNTAATATTAAATTATAGAATGAAAAGAATAACAACGAATTTAAAATATATTCAAGCTANNTATGGGGCAGACTATTTAGGTGATACTATTTCTTATGGAAATAATATATACTCTGACTATAATGATAGATCTGCAAATTATGGTATAGATATGTTTAACGGTAATAAAACTGATTTGAAATTCACACAATTTAATTTAGGATATATATTAAACCCAACAACAAATCTAAAGTTAGAGTTTTCTCTAGTAAGTAGAATACTTGAAAGTGAAACGAATGAATCTAAGACGTTGTTTTATTCTTTTTCTTTAAGATCTGATTTATTTAATCACTATTATGACTTTTAATGGATGATATTTATATTTTAAATATTGAGACATCTACTAAAGCATGCTCGGTCTCCATAAACTGTAATGGTAATTTGATAAATTGTAAAGAAATTGTTAGTTCTGGCTTTTCTCACTCTGAAAAATTATTACCATTTATATCTCAAATAATTGAGAAATCAAAAATTAACATGTCTGATCTTGCTGCAGTTGCTGTAAGTATGGGGCCAGGCTCATTCACAGGCTTAAGAATTGGTGTTTCAACTGCCAAAGGAATTTGTTATGCTTTAGGTATTCCATTAATTGCAGTATCCACACTACAAGCTATGGCATTTGGTATGACAAAAAAGTTGAAATCAGATCTCTATTGCCCAATGATTGATGCAAGAAGAATGGAGGTGTATTCTGCCTTTTATGATTTAGAAAATAATCTTGTTAGAGAA
>NZHS01000031.1 GCA_002689735.1 Flavobacteriales bacterium
GACCCAACAGCAACAAACTATGATGCAAACGCAATAGTTGATGATGGTTCATGTATTTATGCAACAAATACAGTATATGATATTGTAGTAACATCTCCAGACCACAATCTTCTAGAAGTAGCAATTGATACTTGTTCATTAGATGGAACCTTATCAGGAACGGGTCCATTTACATTATTTGCACCAACAGATGCTGCATTTAACGCATTACCACAGGGAACTGTAGCAGCACTTTTAAATGATTTACCATTATTAACAAATATTTTATTACATCATGTTGTAGGAGATAGTGTAATGTCAGGGATGTTGTCTAATGGTCAGGTTGTTACAACTTTACTTGGAACAGATGTAACAGTTACAATAAATACATCAGGAGTTTTTATAGATAATGCTCAAGTAACTGTAGCAGATGTAGTAGCGGATAACGGAGTAGTACATGTAATAGATGCAGTATTATTACCTAACCCTGGATGTACAGACCCAACAGCAACAAACTATGATGCAAACGCAATAGTTGATGATGGTTCATGTATTTATGCAACAAATACAGTATATGATGTTGTAGTTACTTCTCCAGACCATAGTTACCTTGAAATTGGTTTAGATACATGTGGATTTGATGCTTATTTATCAGGTCCTGGACCATTTACATTATTTGCACCAACAGATGCTGCATTTAATTCTTTGCCTCCTGTAACTTTACTTGCTCTATTAAATGATATACCACAATTAACAAATATTTTAAAACATCATGTAGTAAGTGATAGTTTAATGTCAGGGATGCTGTCTAATGGTCAGGTTGTTACAACTTTACTTGGAACAGATGTAACGGTAACAATCAATTCATCGGGAGTGTACATAGATAATGCTATGGTAACAGTAGTTGATATTGTGGCTGATAATGGAGTTGTACATGTAATTGACGCAGTTTTACTTCCTCCAGCCCCATCTAACACTGTTTATGATATTATCAGTAAATCTAGTGACCATACTGTTTTAACCTTATCTATCGATACTTGTGGATTAGCAGGAACTTTGAAAGGAGCTGGACCATTTACAGTATTTGCTCCAACAGATGCAGCATTTAATGCTTTGCCAGCTGTAACATTAACAGCATTATTAAATGATCTTCCACAACTAACTGATATTTTACTGCATCATGTAGTAGGAGATAGTGTAATGTCAGGGACGTTATCAAATAATCAAGTAGTAACTACATTGTTAGGAGATGATTTAGTAGTTCAAATACCACCAGGAACAATAGATGTATTCATCGATAATGCTNTNNTTACNGTTGCTGATATCNTNGNNGATAACGGTGTTGTNCATGTNATTGANGCTGTATTACTTCCTTCTNCAACTGGTATTAANGATATTGATAATGTAANTAATNATGAATATATGTATTCTNTNAATCTTTTAGGNGAAAAAGTAAATAGAAGCAAGCGTAANCANGTTNTNCTTGATNTATATTCNAATGGAAAAGTAGTAAAAAGATTTAATCCATAATTTAAATAAGTTATTACTACTTTAAAAGCCCACTCAATTTTGAGTGGGCTTTTTTNTTTANNTAAATTATNTATTTAATATAAATGAAGGTTTCTTTGTTTTNCTTCCAAGTAAATCAAAATTATAGAAAAGCTCTTGTTTATTTTGATGTTCGTATATGTAAGAGGTATTATTGAATGAACCCCTAACATATTTAATACTATTAGATCCATTATCATTATATACTAAGTGAATNCCATTATTTTTAAATACTAAATCAGGATTTANTTTTGCACCAGTNACAAGAGTATCAGTAAATGTATTTCCTAAACTTAAATTTTCAATNCCATTTAAAGAATANCTAAAAAAACAATCAGGAATATTATTTCTGTTGTCCTGCCATGCTATAAATATTGTATCACCATTAAGTGTTAAATCTGGNTAGTCTTGAATTTTTCCAACTATAGGATCAATATTNCTATTATACGAATAATTTAAATCTAATTTATTAGAATTAGTATATACAATTTCATTGTTTCCAGTACCACCACTTCTTCTTACAATAAGTAAGGAATCACCATTAACAACACCAAGAGGTCCAGTAGCTGGACATCCATTTACATTCCAGTCATAATCATCTAAATCAGCTACAAGATTAAAAGTTTGTCCTCCATCTGTTGATTTAGATATATAACTATTTCTTTCATTGTTGATATTGTTTCTAAAAAGTAAATATATGTCGTTATTATCTAGTATTAGAGATGATTTACAACAATCACAGGGTTCTCCAGGAGCAGAAAAAGATCCTTCTGTACTTCCAATAAACGAATCACCATAAGTTATTGATCTATTAACCATTTGTTTTGGTTCCGTCCAATTAAGAAGATATTGCATATAGCTGACAATCGGATGTCCATTTTGATCAATTTTAATGTTTCCCATTCTAAATTTATGTGATGGNTTATTTTCCGAAACNCTAATAGTATCCGAAAATGTATTNCCTCCATNAAAAGATCTGATTANCATAATTGATGATTGNGTNGTTGCNGTAGAGGTAAAGACNANATANACTGTATCTCCTTTTGTAGCTAATTCAGGACCATCCCAGGAATCTGGTGATACACCGGATAAAGTTATGTTATAAGGGTTGCTAAATCCTGTGCCATTCCATTTTGAGGCACGTATAGTTTTGGGAGTACTATCTTTTCTCCAAATTACAATAGGNTGATTNTTTGTTAGGGCCACTCTAGGTCTACCATAACCGTCAGCTCCNCTNCTTATNGTNNATGTATTTCCAAAGTTTAGNGGTTGCGCAGAAATTAACAAAGGCATGGTCACGATAATTAATANCGTTTTTAGTAGTATTTTTTTCATAATTATTTTAAAATTCTAATTTCTATTCTTCTATTTTTTTCTCTTCCTTGCTTTGAATTATTATCGGCTATTGGTTGTTTTTCTCCGTATCCAACACAATTAATTCTTAGTTTATCAATACCATTTTTTACAAGATAAGATTTTACACTTTTTGCTCTATTTTCAGATAATAATTGATTTGCTAGTTCACTTCCATTGTTATCAGTATGTCCTGCTATTTCAATTTTTATTTNATTTTCATTAACTAAAAGTGATTTTAAATTATCTAATTCTTGAAAATATTTTTCTTCAATATTATATTTTGCTGTTTTAAAGTTAAGATTTTTTATTTCAAAAATTGATTCATANAAGTCAAATTGTAAATCTATATTAGCAGAAATGATGTTCTTATTTTTTTCTATGTAAATTACTTCATCAAATTTGAATTCTTCACCATTAACAAAACAAGACACTCTAAATTCTTCTCCTTTTTTTAAATCAATAATTCCATTTCCTTGAANATCTGAAATAAAAGTGTAATTTTTTGTAGATCCTTTAATTAATATTCTTGTGTTTGGATAAGGAATATTGAACTCATTTTTGATTGTTATTGTTGTTCTTGCNAAATCAGAATTTATTTCAGAATTTTGAGCAATAATTAATTGGTTTAAAAGAATTAAAAAAAGTAGTATTTTTTTCACTCTACAAATTTAGTTTTTTTAACAAAGATATTTAGTAAAAATATGAGAAGGCCTTGGAACATTATNAACTTACCTATTTATAGTTTACAGACTNTAGATAAAGATGGTAAGTTAAACATGAATATCTGCACATATGTTTCTGTTGTTAGTATGAAGCCAAAAATATATTCANTTGCTGTTTATTATGGCACTAAAACATTTGAAAATTTAGAAAATTCAGAAAATGTAGTTCTTCAAATATTNAGTAAAGATAATATTGGTTTAGTTAAAAATCTGGGGAAAAAGAGTGGATTAAAAATTAATAAGGATAAATATTTGCGAAAACAAAATCTTATAAAATGGAAGGAATATGAAGTTCTAGATAATTCCTGTGCTTTGATTGAACTAAAGAAAAGTGATTGTATAAAAAATCATGGAGATCATGCAATTTATTTATTTGATTTAGTAAGCTCTAAAACTATTAATGAAACGAATATTCTAACATTTCACGATTTGGTTGAACAAAAAATTATTTTATAATTTTTTTATTTGATCTACACCTCTTACTACAATATTTCACATCATCCCATACTTTCTCCCATTTTTTTCTCCAGGAAAAGGGTCTTTTACATACAATACATTCTTTAAAAGGTAGTGGTCTTTTCACTTTATCAAACTCTTGATTTTGTTTTATTTTTAAATAATAATTTATTAATTTTGCATAAGTTTAATAATAAATTACTATGCAAAAGTACAGATTTAATTCAGTTTTGAAATCTAATTTTGCANNTATAACCTTAAAAANATAANAAAAATGAATTTGATTAAAAATTTNCTTGGACTTTTTGTTGCTATTANTTTTTTAGCTAGTTGCGGCTCTGAAACTNCTAAAGAAACANTAGANCCTAAAGTAGAAGAGATAGTNGAGAAAAAAGTAGAAGAGTTTGATGTTAGAGCTATTGGAAACACTATGGCTGAAATGAAATATGANATCGAAAATATTACTGTAAAAGAGGGTGTGAAAATTAAGATTAATCTTATTAANGAAGGAATTGATCAAGCAATGCTTCACAATATACTTTTTGTAAATTTTGGTAAAAGAAAAGANGTTGCAGCAGCAGCTGTAACAGCAGGNAATGANAAAGCNTTTGTTCCNGATCATCCTGAACTAATTGCAGCTTCTGCATTAGCAAAGCCAGGAGAGACTGTAACTTTTGAATTTGATGCNCCAAAAAAAGGTAATTATGAATATTTCTGTAGTTATCCAGGTCATTCTCAAATTATGAGAGGTTATTTATTTGTTAAATAAAACCTTAATTTTGTCTAAAAGAAAAACTCCATTTTTTATGGAGTTTTTTTTTGTTTAGTTTTGAAGTGATATTTCGAAATCTAATTCTTTCTTTCCTCTATTAATCGTACATATAATTTTGTCTCCAGGATCATATTGAATAATGCTTTCATTTAATTGTGACACAGAATTTATTTTTCTATTATTAATTTCTGTGATAACATCATAGCTTTTTATACCAGCTTTTTCAGCTGCACTATTTTTCAGCACTTTAGCAATAAGAACTCCGTTTACATTAGCTAATTCTAGCTCTTCTGCCATTCTTGAGTTTATATCTAAAATATGTATTCCTATATACGCTCTTTTTACTTCTCCAAATTCTTGTAGATCTTGAATGATTTTTTTAACCATATTTGATGGAATTGCAAATCCGTATCCTGTATAAGATCCCGTACTTGAATGTATAGCTGTATTTATTCCAACTAAATCCCCTCTAGTATTTACTAACGCACCACCAGAATTACCGGGATTTATTGCTGCATCAGTTTGAATAAATGCTTCAATGCCACCATCATTTAAAATGTTAATTTCTCTAGATTTAGCACTAACTATTCCTGCTGTAACAGTTGAGTTTAAATTATATGGATTTCCTACTGCGAGAACCCATTGTCCAATCTTTAATTCGTTTGAATTTGCAAATTTTAAGAAAGGTAGTTCAGATGATTCTATTTTTAAAAGTGCAAGATCACTATTAGGGTCTAATCCAATTATTTTTGCATTAAATGTTCTTTTATCGTTTAAAACAACTTCTACTTCTTCNGCCTCATTAATAACATGCATATTGGTGATGATAAANCCATCTTNAGAAATAATTACCCCTGANCCACTAGCTACTTTTTCTTTTGGATTGTTGAAATATCTATTTCCATAGAATGGATCATAATACCTATAAATTTCATCTTNAAGATATTTTGATTTTATATGTACNACAGATTTTACTGATATNTCAGCGGCTTNTTCAAAATTTATANATGAATTAATTTNACTTTTTTCNGATTCAATAATTATATCATCATTTGCATANGATGGGGTTAATAATAGGCTTTGTATTAACAATAATGANAATCCNCCAATAAAGATGTAAAAAGCAATTTTAATATTTTTCATAGTATTTATTATGATTTAACGTATTGTAATATTATTTATTTTNAATTTTAAAAAATGTTTTTGATTTAACAATTTAGTAATATTGAAATATTATTTTTGGACAAAATTAAAAACAAAAACAATGAAAATAAAAACAATTTTTAAAATAGTTATTGCTATNGGTTTATTACAAATTATGCCACTCATTATAAGTCTGTTTTCACCNGAATTTAGTTCAATGCTAACAACNGATACTTTTGGATTTACTCCATCTGATGACGCTATGCTGATGTTTGANAATTTTGCATTAGTTCTTAGNTTTATGTTTATAGGAATCATATTTCACATGATAGGAGCTATGTCTTTTAATGATGAGTCAGTATTAAGAAGACTATCTTTTTTATATTTTGTATTATTTGGATTTTTATCTTTAACAGATTTAGTTGCTGTAGTACAAGGATCTAACATGTCAGCGCCCTTACCGGTGATTTTATTAGGTCTTGTTTCTTTGGGTTTATTGTATTATGGATCCAAAAAAGGAACAGTTTAGTTGCTAACCAATTAANTTCTAAAACCTTATGTTGACGCATAAGGTTTTTTTATTTCTTTTTTCAAAAACCTTCTCANAAAAATNAAACTTATTTTATCTTTACAAAAAATACATATAATGAAAAAAATCATTCTACTCTTATCAATTTCTTTTCTTTTTTTATCAAGCAACATTTATTCTCAAAACTGCGCTAATTATACATTAAATATGTATGATTCATTTGGAGACGGTTGGAATGGTAATGATTTTACACTAACGGATTCAACTGGATCTNTNTTTTTTACTACCACATTACCAACTGGAAGTTCTGGTACTGATTCAGTATGTATTCCAAGCGGTTGTATTTTAGTAGATTGTGATGGTGGTTCTTTTCAAGCAGAAGTTTCTTGGGATCTTTTAGATTCTACAGGAAATATAGTTTTATCTGGTGGAGCTCCTTATTCCGGAAGNATTGGTACTTGTATTTTTGGTTGTACTGNNCCAAATGCATTAAATTATAATCCTCTTGCTCACATTAATATTGGTTTTTGTAATTANGGTTGTATTCAATCAGATACAACTGAGAGTTTTGAAAATGGTCNNGNANCTNCTTGGGTCTTNGATCCAAATAANANNGTTGATTGGACAAATCAAACNGGAGGTACTTCTTCTTTTAATACAGGTCCTTCTGGAGCTTTTGATGGATCTTATTATATGTATACTGAAACTTCAGGCGCAGGATCTAATAGTCAAGCAATAATGTATATAGATTGTATTGATCCAACTCAATGGACTCAATTGTCACTTGTTTTTGCTTATCATATGTATGGAGCTACTATGGGGACATTAAGTATAGATGTATCTCCAGATAGTGGATCCACGTGGATAGAGGAGTGGACACTTTCAGGTGATCAAGGAGATCAGTGGAATCAAACCTTCGTTGATTTAAGCGCATATACTGCTGGTATTTCGGTAAGAGTTCAAGCTGAAACAGGAACCTCTTTTACTTCTGATATTGCAATTGATTTATTACAATTTATGGAAATGCCAACTTATGGGTGTACTAATCCATTAGCAGATAATTATGACTCTACTGCCGTAATTGATGATGGCTCCTGCTATTTTTCAAATTGTACTCAATTAACCCTTAATATGTATGATTCCTTTGGAGATGGATGGAATGGCAATAATTTTTCTATGGTAAGTTCTAATGGAACTCCATTTTTTAACACTACATTATCTTCAGGATCTTCTGGCTCATCTTCTTTTTGTGCTCCATTTGATTGTTATGCAGTAAGTTGTGGTGGTGGTACTTGGCAAGGAGAAGTGTCATGGGATTTAGTAGATTCTAATGGTGTAGTAATATTATCTGGTGGAGCTCCTTACTCAGATTCTATTTGTTTCCCTGTTATAGTTGGGTGTATGAATCCATTAGCTGATAATTATGACTCTACAGCAACAGTTGATAATGGTTTATGTTTTTTTGGATGTATAGAAGTAGATACAACTGAGAGTTTCGAGTCTGGAATTGGAATTACATGGGTACAAGATCCAAATGACGATTTTGATTGGAGTAATAATACTGGAGGTACTACATCATTTAATACAGGTCCCTCAGCAGCTTTTGATGGCTCTTATTACATGTACACTGAATCTTCAACACCTAATTATCCAAGTAAAGAAGCAAATATTTATGTAACATGTGTGGATCCAACTCAGTGGACTCAATTATCACTTGTTTTTGCATATCATATGTACGGAACTGCTATGGGAACTTTAAGTATTGATGTTTCCCCAGATAGTGGGTCAACATGGATNGAGGAGTGGACAATTTCTGGTGATCAAGGAGATCAATGGACNCAAACATTTGTGGATTTAAGTGCATATACTTCAAATATATCAGTAAGAGTTCAGGCACAAACAGGAACCTCTTTTACTTCTGATTTTGCTATTGATTTATTACAGTTTATGGAAATGCCATCAGTNGGNTGTACAAATCCACTAGCAGATAATTATGATTCTACTGCTGTAATTGATGATGGTTCNTGCTATTTTTCTAATTGTACACAACTTACTTTAAANATGTATGATTCNTGGGGTGATGGATGGAATGGAAATGATTTTTCATTAGTTAGTTCAAANGGTACNACTTTTTTTAATACGACNTTATCTTCTGGCTCTTTTGGACAATCCTCTGTTTGTGCTCCCNATGATTGCTACACTGTAACATGTGGTGGAGGATCATGGCAAGGAGAAGTTTCTTGGGATNTAGTAGATTCTAATGGGGTAATTTTGCTCTCCGGTGGAGCTCCTTACTCAGGAACTTTATGTTTACCTGCTATATTAGGATGTACTAATAATAATGCTCAAAATTATGACTCTACCGCAACAATTGACGATGGATCTTGTTTTTATGGTTGTATTGAAAATGACTCAACATTTAGTTTTGAATCCGGTGCGGGAATCACATGGATAATGGATCCAAATAATGATATTGATTGGAGTAATAGATCTGGATCAACTCCATCCCCTCAAACTGGTCCATCCTCTGCTTTTGATGGTTCTTTTTACATGTACACGGAAGCTTCAGGAAATGGAAATGGTTATCCTAATAAAGAAGCAATCATGTATGTTGAATGTATTGATCCAACACAATGGACTGAACTTGGATTAGCTTTTGCATATAATATGTATGGTTCATCAATGGGGACATTAAGTATTGATGTTTCACCAGATAGTGGAACTACATGGATAGAAGAGTGGACTCTTTCCGGAGATCAAGGTACTCAATGGTATGAAGCATACATAAATTTAAGTGCATATACNTCTAACATTTCTATTCGTTTTCAAGGAATTACTGGCACAGGATTTAGATCTGATATGGCTGTTGATTTAGTAAGGTTTATTGATTTTACTTTAATTGGTTGTACCGATCCATTTGCAGACAACTATGATTCCCTAGCTATAACCGATGATGGTTCTTGTACTTATATTGGNTGTACTGACCCATATTCTTTAAACTATTGCTCTTATTGTAATGTAAATGATAGCCTATCATGTCTTTACTATGCTTGTAAAACAGTTGGTTATACTGAAGATTTTGAATCAAATAATTTTTCAATTATTGGAATGACTTATGTTTCTGGTACTGAAGCAGCNGTAACTTTAAATAACTCTAATGCAATTGCTGATACTGTAAGTATACAGTTTGAAGGAGGGACAAATAATGCTTGGGGGTCTTACAATACTGAAAATCAGGCATTTTCCAATACAGAACATATAAGTTCTGCATCATTTTGTTTAGACTTAACAAACACAAATCCTAATGATACAATTACTATGACTTTCGAAACNGATATGTTTTCATCACTGTTTCAGGTTGCATATTCTTGGTTAAGANTAAAAGTTGATGGAAATGTTGTCTCTGATAGTTACGGTAATACAGCTTATAATAACATAACTCTTCCTTATTCATTTAATTCTAATACCGTTCTAACATATGATTTAAGTTCATATTCTGGAGCATCTCACTATATAACATTTGAATCGGTAAATAAATATGGAGCTAGTGCAAATAATCCAACAACNCTAAATCATGTTTGGGTAGATAATATTTCAATTAGTCTTCCTTTNATNGGNGGTTGTACNGATAGTACTGCACTTAANTTTAANCCNTCNGCTCAAGTAGATGATGGGTCTTGTTATTANGATATATNTGGATGTACAGATTCTACAGCTNTNAATTANAATCCACTTGCAACAATTGATGATAGTTCATGNATTGCAATTGTTTATGGATGTACTGATCCNCTAGCTTTAAATTACTCATCATTAGCTAATGTNGATGATGGAACATGTAGNTATTGTACTTATGGATGTACAGATTCATTATCATTAAACTATGACCCTCTAGCAACTTGTGATGATGGTTCCTGTATTCCTTTTGTTTATGGATGTACTGATTCCTTAGCCCTTAATTATTTTCCAGGAGCAAATACCGATGATGGTTCCTGTATTTATTCTGGATGTACAGATTCTACAGCTCTAAATTATAATCCACTTGCAACAATTGATGATAGCAGCTGTATTTA
>NZHS01000032.1 GCA_002689735.1 Flavobacteriales bacterium
TACAAAATTAAACATTGGTGATAATCTGTTTCTTTATGTTTCTGATGATCACTTAAAAAAAATAAATAATGTAAAACCATCTGATAAATCCTATACTGTCCAAAAAGGAGATACGCTTTGGGATATCGCTAAAATGTATGCCGGTGTAAGTGTTTCGAGAATAAAAAAGCTTAATAAATTAAAATCAAATACTTTAAAGCCTGGATCAAAGCTAATTATTCCCAAAATATAATTCATGAAACTAAAGCAACTTCTTATTTTTTTACTTTTTTTATGCTCCTGTACTGAAAGTAAAAAGATTCTACCTAATTCTACAGGATCAAATTCAGAAATTATTTTTGTTGTAGATGATAGTATTTGGGAACAACAGTTAAAGAAGCATGCACAAAAGGTGTTTTCTTCAAGTGTTCCAGGTATTAATAGATTTGAAGCTAGCTTTAATCTTATTCAGATAAATAATAGCCAATTTACTTCACTGTTAAGGAACCATAAAAATATTATCATTATTAACGATAGTATAAATCGAATTGTTTCTGATTATTTTGCTCATGATCAGTTAGTTTCTTTTGTTAAATATGTTAATGATACAACATCATTTAAATACGATTGTAATAAATTATTTAAAATCTATTATGATAATGAGATCCAAATACTTAATTCAAAATTATCAACAACTACTAATAATTTAAATTCCGATTATATAAACAAGAAGTTTAATATTAATATAAATATTACAGAAGAATATACTAAAACTGTAGACAGTAATAATCTTGTTTTATTTACTTACAATCCCTCAAACAAGGAGATTATAAAGCATATTTGTATTAGCAGTTTCGATTACAAAGAAAATTTTGATTTTGACTCAATTTATTTTAATATTAATAAGCTTCTTAAAACATATTTAATCGGCTCAAGACCAAATTCATATGTGATGCTAGAAGACAAGTACCCAATTGTCATGTATAATGAGTTTTATCGAGGATTATGGAGACTTCAAAATGGTTTTATGGGAGGACCTATATTAATAAAACCAATCTTAAGTGGAAATAAAATTATAATTATAACCGCTTTAGTTTTTGATCCATCGAGTAAAAAAAGAAAATATATTAAAGAATTTGAAGCTATTTTATAATTAGCTTCTTTACAACTACCGGATAGTCATTGACTATTATTTCTAAGAAATAACACCCTTTGTTTAGTTGATTTACCGCAAGCTCACTTGAATATTTTTTTGTAATGATTTTCTTCCCATCTAGGCCATAAATATTTATCATTGAACTTTGTGCAGGAGCACCAGTTATTGAAATTTGTTTACTAGCAGGGTTTGGATAAATTATCACCGCACTATTATTATAATTTGAAATTGCTGTAGAATTAATATTTAGATCACTTTCCCATACACCTCTTCCAAATGTTGCAGCTACTATTTTTTGTGTGTTATAGTTTATTTCTAATTCATTCACCACAACGTTTGGTAATCCATTCATGTAAGGGACCCATACGTTAGTAATATTGTCTTTATGATAAACACCAACATCTGTGCCAACATATAAATCGTCATTGGCTTGCTTCTGATGCACAATACAATTTACTGGTAGGTTTGGTAATCCTGTTCCGGTAATGTTTGTCCAGCTATCTCCACCATCTAACGACTCATATACTTTATGATTTGCATGATATTCTGAGTATGTTACCCATAGACGATCTTCATTGTAATAATCAACAGTTATATCAGAAAAATTAAAGTTTGCTAGCCCCTGCTTGATATCTGTCCATGTTGCCCCAGCATCTTTTGTCCTTTTTATTTTGCTGTATGATGCACTATAAATATAGTCTTCATTTGATGCCGCAAGTGCAATTGTTTGTATAGATGCGCCATTACTTGCATTATATGATAATGAGTCCCACTGTCCTCCACCAGTTTGCGACCTGTATACCTCATCATATCCAGCAACTATTATATTATTGTTAATGGGGTGAATTTTCCATGGGGTAACCCAAGCACCACTGTAGTTTACTGGCTTTATATTATTCCAATTTCCACCACCATTATAACTTTTTCTTAATCCACCATATTGAGATGTTGAGTAAATTATTTCATGATCGTAAATGTCAATTGCACACTCCATCCCATCCGAACCTCTAATAGCATCCCAAACCCCATTAGTTATCATTTCTGTTCCATTATCTTGCGCTCCAGCAACTACTCTGCCATTTAGCGTATTAGATAAGCCAATTTTGTAGAACTGTGAGATAGCAAGACCGTCACTAATATCAATCCAACTATTTAGAGTATCCATATATTCATATAATCCTCCATCATTTCCAGCATAAGCCACACCATTTAAAGGATTAAACTCAAGTGCATGTTGATCTACGTGCATGTAAGAATAACTGGAGCCATTACCGCTACTTCCGCTAATATTCCAACTTACTCCACCGTCTGTTGATCTCCACAGATTTATACCACCTACATATAAAAGATCTTCATCTTCAGTAGAAACACCCAAACTTAAATCATACCAGGATTGCCCACCTGTGCTGGTGCCATCTGTATTTCTTCCCAAAATATTTGGGCTGTCCGATTGTAATGTCCAACTGTCTGCATTATCTGTAGATTTATAAATACCATGAAATCCATAATCGTTCATGCAAAACAAAACATAAACCGCATCTGGGTTAGCAGGTGTAACTGCTAAAAGTGGGCGGTTTCTATTTACAGTACTTATTCCATTCATAGAGACGGACCAAGTCTGCCCTCTATCAGAAGATTTGTAAACTTGAGATGATCCGGTAGTTTGTTTAACTGCATATAAGACATTAGGGTTATTTGGTTTAAATTCAATATCTCTAAAATAGCCACTCAATACAGATCCTGATGTACTAAGCGCATTTGACCATGTTTGCCCACCATCTGGACTTATTTTAATATTATTATCAGTAACAGCAAATAAGCTATCTGTAAATGTTGGATGTATGATGACCTTATTTACCATTTTATCATCTGTAACAGCAAACTGCATACCTGTAGTATCCCATGTTTGTCCGCCATCATTAGATTTTAAGATTCCTATTGAATAAGTGTCACTTGCATGCGCATCACCAGTTGTAATATACATTTCTTGCGGATCAATCGGATTAATTGCAATATATGATACTCCAATTACTGGTAAGCCATCGGTATTTGTAGACCATGTATTACCCCCGTCTGGAGAACTCCATAAACCACCTCCAGGAGAGCCAATCCATATCTTTTCTTTGTCAAAAGGGTCAAATGCAATACAATTAATTCTTCCATTTCCTCTTTTTTTCCCATTTGAAAGGATTATTGGAGTATTTATTGGNCCTAATTCTGTCCAGTTACTATTTGATGTAGATTTATGCTGATCAAACCTCTTTTTTTCTTTCAACCACTCNGTATAAAATTTACCGTTAGGAATTCCTTTANCATCTGAAGTTCTTTNTAATATAAAGTCTANGTTTCTTGCATATGGCTTATACCCATTACCCTTNGTATATTCAACTTTTGCTCTGTAATTATCAAAAGCATCTGCCTTTTCAGTTATACTTGCATTCGGATTGTTATTTAATAAATTGTCTTCCCAAACCTGAGCATTAGTACTTACAAAAAATATTAAAAATAAAAGGATGAAATGTTTTTTCATATCGTTAAAATCTATTTGTCAAAGATACGATAAAATTTCTACCGCTAGCACTCAATCCAGAGCCAAAGGTTTTATAATGAGCATCAAATAGGTTTTCAGCAGATATGGAAAATGTTATACTTGAGCTAATAGTATTATGGTAGGCTAAATTTATTATCTGCCATGNTGGGGTACCTTGCTCTGTAGCTTCATCTAAGTTGTCAACACCATTATCATCATAGTNCTCAGCTTTTTTCCAACCGTTATAAATATGACTAANAGTGAAGNNATGTTTTTTTAAATTATAATTTAGATTTATTTGANAATTCATAGGTGGTATGTGCGCTAGAGGCCTTCCTTTGTCGGTAATNCCTTCAATATAATTTATTTTAAAATCAAATTTTAATTTTTTAGTAATGCTTATTTCAGAACCAANACTCAAACCATTTATTTCTGCAGATTCTATATTTTGATTCATTTGAACTTGCATTAAATCTCCATCATAATATATTGAATCCTGGCCAAATAAATNACTATTAGATCTTTCTATTGCATCTTTTATTTTAGTCTTGAAAAGTTGAAGTTCAAATTTTATTATTGAACTATTATAGTTTAAATTATATTCAAGATTATTTGTTCTCTCTGGCTGCAAGTTTTCATTTGGAACAACAACACTCAGGTCATTTTTCGAAAATATTTTCCCTACATCATCGATATTTGGATTTCTATACCCCATATAATACGAGATATTAGTTGTAATTTTTGTTGATAATTTTTGTTGTAATAATATTGANGAAACTAATGATGTATTGTTAGTTGTAATTTCGTTATATGGAAGGTTATATATAGAATTATCATTAAACCTTGCNGTTAAATAATTTAAATTATACCTCTCCCCAAAAAATATTGTTGTGTTTTTGAGAACTTTATATTTAAATTGTGTGTAGACCGCAGCATCCATTACTTTACTTCCTCCGTCAGGATATCTTGNNGTGTTTTTTAATAAGTTATTAGTNGGACTAAAATTTGCATCCGAATTTACATTTTGTTTTCGTAGACTAATTCCATAGTTAAAATCTGCTTTTCTGATAGATTTTTTAAAATCTAAAATAATATCCATGATTGTTACATCCTCGTATCTATTTGATTGTAAACTGTCATTATATTTTTGTTTGTGTCTTGATTCTTTATGATTTTGCCATGCAATAATTAGAGATTTATTATCACTAATTAGATTTTTGTTTTTATTATTTATTTTTAAAGATTGTGCTATTCTTTGTTGTGGTCCGTAGTNCCAGTTTTTATATTTTCTTATTCCATCTTCAATATCATTCAACTTATCAAATCTTGAGATATCTGAAGTTGNNGAGAACTGACTGTTTAAGCTTATTGTATTTGCTTTTTGTTGAATTATTAATTTTTGAATAAAATCATACTTACTGTACTTTGTTTCAAGTTGTTCATTTTTTTTAGTAATGGTNCTTTCGTTTCCCCAATTTGTAAATCCATGCAATCTATTNCGCCCCATTTTAAGATTTCCATTNGCTTCAATAGCAAAAGCNGTAATANATTCTAAATTTTTAAATGATGTTGTGTTTAGATATTTTAATGAGCTTGATAAACTTGAGCTTTTATATTTTTGTTCTATAATATTTGAAACACCTTTTGAAGATTCGTTATTTAAGGTATTAATTATTATTGCCCCTCCCATTGCCCCATCTCCGTAAACAACTGATGCAGGTCCTGTCACCACCCGTATATTGTCAATAAAAAATGGATTAATTCTATTTGAACTTTGCACATGACCGCTTCTATAAATAGCATTATTAATAGGGATATCATCAACTATAATCAGTAATCTATTAGCCTCCATACCCCTTAGGTTTGGACTTCCCCCTCCAGATTGGCTTTCTTGAATATTAATTCCTAGCGCCTTAGAGAATAAATCAGCTGTATTGCTACTTTTAATAAGTTCTATTTTATTTCTTTTTATCTTGTTATAAAGAGTTGNGTTATATATAAGCGGNGTTTTAACATCTTCANAGTTGATTTCATTTAATAAATAAAGCTTTGGAGTTAGCTTTATTGTATCAGTTATATTTGATTNGTTATTTATTATTGACTTGTTGCCAAATCCAATATGCATAGCCAACAGAGTGTCTCCTAAACTAAAAATTTCAAGACTTGCAGTTCCATTTAAATCTGATATTACACCTAGATTAGCATTAGTCTTAGAAATTATACTTACTTCAGCAACAGGTATATTATTATCAGCGTTTACAAAAGTTATATTTTGTGTGTAAGCATATTTACCAAAGATGATTAATGATAGTAGTAGAATTAAATTTTTCATTTAAGCAAGTGATTCTATAACATCATAGGATTTAATATTTAAGAGATTAATATGGTGTATGCTATAGTACCGGAACAGTATTTTTATCAATTCCTGCCTTTTATGATAAGCAATGCTAACTTTTTCTTTAATAATCAGTCTCTTGAAATAATCTAGCATTTCTCCTTCTATTATCTCTTCATTTTTGTTTTTAATATTTGTAAAATTAGCTGTATTTAAATTAAAATAAGGGAGTTCATTATTCTCTATTGATGGCGAAATACCCAAAAACTCACTTAACTGAATTAAAAAGATAATACAAAAGTTATTATCTACATTTTCTAGTTTATCTATTTGGGTATTTGTATTCCAAATGAATTGAAATAGAGTTATATTTTTTTCAGAATCAATTAGTGCTTTAGATAATACTTCAGAAATAAAAAGTCTTATCAATTTGTTTTTTAAGCTTGTGTTTTGATAAGCATATGCTAGATTTATTTCGCTTAAATATTGAATTTCTTTTTTTGAATTATTTTTTGCATTAATTGTTAAAAGGCTCATTTTGTCGAGCAAAAGAATTTTATTTTTAGACTTTTTACTCTTATTTCTCTTTATACTGAATGATTTTAGTCCATATTTTTCTGTAAATACTTTTGCAATAACAGCCCCTTCACCGTACTTGTGATTTAATAATGCAATTGCCCTGCTTTCATAATTCATTATTTTATGAAAAGTATTTTTGATACTGCTTTTTCATAACCATTTTCATCAGTACTAAATACAAGGTATACTCCAGTACCTACTCTTTCATTGTTGTAATTCATTCCGTTCCAGTTAGCTTGCCCACCATTTGCTATTGTTTCATACACTAAATTGCCGTTAATATCTGTGATTTTAACTCTAGCATCTCTAACAAGTTTATTTATGGCTATATTTCCTCTATAATTTTCTTTAACTGGATTAGGAAAAACAAAGGTTTCATTTTGTTTAATTTCACCTATTGTTGCATCTGATCGGTAAGACATCAGGCCTAAATCTGTACCAATAAAAACCTCTCCATTATCATGATTAATACAGATGTCTATTATTTTATTAGAAAATATAGGGCTGTTTTCCTTTGTAAAATGCAACACCTCCTCTGTTCCATCTTCAGACAATAGAAACAAACCTGCATTTTCAGTGCCAATCCATTTTCTATTTGCTCCATCTATTTCAATACAATTTATTTTTTCACTGCTTAAAAGGTATTGTCCGTACTCTCCTTCTTGAATAAGAATTTGTTGAGCATCAAAATTATATCCCGAAAAAGCTAATTCAGGTGAATAAATTACAGCAATCCCTTGGTCTGAACCAATCCAGATTTCTCCATCAATATCCTTTTCAATTGTCCTAATATTTATTGATGGGAGATTCCCATTTCCTATTGTAGTATTAAGTATTTTGTATTCATCATCTAAAGAGTTTTCAATTGTATTGTTATCATTATATACGAATAAACCTCTTTGGTGCATAACCCCCCATTTGTAATTTGAATTGTCTATTAATAATTCGTCAAAGTATAGTCCATCTATATTTTGATTTATTGAAAATGAGAACCAAGAGTCATCAGACTTTTTTACAAATAATGGTTTATTAACTTGAGAATTTAATCCCCACAGGTTATTATTATCATCAATAACTAAATCAGAGATTTGTATTCTATTGTTTGAGTAAAAAGTTGTATCTAAGATTCCGCCAGTATTTTGATATCCATATTTAATAATATGTGTTTCATCTTCCATTTTAGAAATTCCGTTATACCACGATGCATAATACTCTGCATTATCTGTAGATGCAACAGCAACAATATCTCTAGCCCTATTCAAGTCAAAGAAATCTAAGTTTTTCCATGTAAGGTTTTTATAAAATGAAGCCCCTTCGTTATTTAGCATGTTTACGCTGAAATTCATATGACCACCATGATTTATAAATAATTTATTAGAAAAAAATTCTAAACTATATATCTTATTTGACACAGGGCTATTTACTTGATATCTTTCTGTCTCCACACCATTTATATACTTTAATAATCCATCTGTTTTATCTGCTATCCAAATTTCATTCTCTCTTTTTTCTTCACAGGTGTAGGCATTACTAAAACTCGTGATGCTATTTTCTTGAAGATTACTATTTATGATAGAAATTGAATTACTATCGGTAACATAAATATTATTTGTAGATATGTTTAGCTCCGGACGTTCAAAACCATAATCAATTAGCTTTTCCCAGCTTTGATTTTTTATAAGGAGATAATCTTTTTGTCCATCAACAATTGAAATTAATAAGTCGTTAAATACTCCAATATTTATAAACCTTGCGTTTATTAAAGTTGAATCTGTAAAAAAGGTGTCCTTTGTCCATTGTGTATAGTCTGAGAGAAATTGATTGTTTGTTTCTGAATAATATAATCCTTGGTTTGTAGCAACATATATATCTTCTTCAATTATTGTAGTTTGGTTAATTGCCAAGTAGATTCCATTTTCACCAATTTTATAAGTATCTTTTATTTCTTTCTTTATTAAATCAAGAACTACAACTCCAAATGAACAAGATAAGTATGCCAAGTTATTTTTAAAATAGATATTATTTATTTTTTTTAATCCACTAATTTCTTTTCTTTTAATATCAGGGATATTAATAACTTCATTATCTTGTATTAGGTCAATATTACAATTTTCATAACTTATAAGAATAGTATTTGAAATTTCATCAAATGATATTTTCTCTGCTTGATTTTCTGTTAGGCCATTGATCTTGGATATACGGTTAATACTATTATCTTCATTGTCATAATAAAAAACACCGCCCTGTGCAATACAGTATGTTTTTTCATTTACAACTGCTAAATCAGTTACTTGATTATATGCTAAATAATCTTTCCAATATCCAATTGCAACATCTTGCGTGAATGATACTAGGGGAAATATAATTAGTAATAATATTCTCATTTTCCAGCAATTATAAAAATATTTATATTCATTTAAACCTTATTTGATTAAAAAAATTGTACAATTTAATTCTTTCTTAGTTTTGTACTTTAAGGCTCAGTAGTTCAACTGGATAGAATATCAGATTTCGGCTCTGACGGTTGGAGGTTCGAATCCTCCCTGGGTCACATAATTATTCAATAATTATCTTTTTTATTATACTCCCATCATTGCGGTAGTGTAATAAAATTTTATTGTTTACAAGCCCACTTCTTTCACCTAATAAATTATAAATTTTTCCACTCCCTAAATCTTGATTTAGTTCATGTATGCTTGATATGCATTGAATGTTAACAGTGTCAGAATAAAAGACCTGATCATTAAGTTCTGATTCTAATTCAATTACAATATGTAAATCACCAGAGATATTTGGTGTTACAAACAGGTTAGTAAAATTTATTTGACTTGTATATCCNGCGCTATAGTTGTTACCATCGTTGGGGGATGTTGTTGAAACCCTTACTCCAGAAGATGTATTTTCAATAGCAAAAAATCCAATCAAACTTCCACTACTGTCAAATGAATTGATAATGGCATAGTTTGCACCGGCAATTAGGCCCGCCCTTAGAGTACTATTTATATTTTGTGTTGCTGAGTTTAGTACTGCATAACCAACGGAGTCNCCTGTATTTACTGAAGAAATATTAAAATAACCACCATCTGTTGTTATAGTACTATTTCCTATATCCGGCTCATTTTGAGATTGGTTTATTTGTACTAATAATGATGAAGGGGTATTACATTGNGTATTGCTTAAGGAGGTGGAAATTATTGGGTTAAATGGTGCGGGAATAAATATACTAGTTGTAAATGTATCACTTACCGACCATAGAGATCCCATGTTTAGTGTTGAGTCATGATAAGCCATAATTTGCCATTCGTATGTAGTATTCTGTTGTAGAACAGGAATATTTGTAAAGTTAATACCACTATTTATTAGGTTCAAATTTTGCCAGTTACTTGTGTTAAGAATCCTGTAGTGCACCCTATATCTGTCTGCTGAGGATAGATTATTCCAATTTGCNTGAGCAGANTTNTANTTTATATTGTTGGTTATCAANCCATTAGGCGTAGGGCATAATGTNGTTGATGTGAAAAAAGTATCCACCTGTGACCAGTTGGAATAATTATTATTTAATGTATCGCAATGGCTTCTTATTTGCCAGATATATGTTGAATTATCANCTAGGTTATTTAGCACTTTTGATGTTAACAGAGAGTCTATATTGTTTTTATATGACCANGGAGATGTATTTATTACTTTATACCTGATTTTATAGTGATGAACACTATTTACATTATCCCAATTNAGATTGGCACTAAAAAAATACACATTATTAGAGAAGGTNTTTTGAGGTACTCCGCACTGTGCAANCAGAGTTGAGGATTGGCAAATAATAAGAATTGTTGCTAAATATTTCTTCATATNTAAACAAATTTACAAATTAAAAAATTTATTTATTGTTTTTAAAGATGTATATAGTACTAGAGTACTCGCTGAAGCCTANCATGGCAGAAACGTTTGAAATTATTCCCATTATAAACCCTTCTAAATACTTTTTTCTCCCACTTTTATACTCACTACTTAGTAAGGAAACATAAAAGGAATCAAATTTCATTCCAATTTTATTTTTAAGAGTAAAATTATATTTACTCATTAACTTAGTTATTGTTTTAGGGCAAAAGTGATTTACATGAATCGGTACGTCCCATGCNGCCCAATAATTCTTATANTTTTTCGCGTCAAAAGATTTNTGATTTGGTAAAGCAACAATTAATACTCCATCCTTTCTTATGATTCTATTTAAATTCTCGATGGTTTTATTTAAATCATANACATGTTCCAAAACATGCCACATTGATACGCTATCAAATCTCTCTTCACTAAATTGATTGAGATTTGTATCCGATTTAACATCAAGGTTGTAATTTTTTATTGCTTTACTTCTTGCTATTTCTGATGGCTCTATGCCTACACATTCTATATTTTTTTTCTTACACGAGTTCAAGAACTCGCCAGTACCACACCCAATATCAAGATGTTTTGTTGTGTCTACAGAATTTAAAAGTAGTTTTGTTTTTGTTTTAATTGCGTGTTTTCTTACTGTTTGGTATAAAAAATTAAACAAACCTTTATCACTATTTGTATGTGAAATGTATTTATCACTCTTATAATATTCACCTATATTCTCTTCTTCGATTCTTGGGTTCGTAAATAGAAATTCACAATCTTGACATTTAACAATAACAAANTCTTCACCGCTAGTACTAAAATCTCGTGTTTTTGTAATTTTTGAAAAATTTGTGCTATTACATATTTGACAGTTTGTTAATTCAATCATCTTCCCATATATATTAGCAATATATTAATATCAGATGGTGATACCCCGCTTATCCTACTTGCCTGTCCAATAGATCTAGGTTTTATCTCCGTCAGTTTTTCCTTCCCCTCAGTAGAGATTGAATGTAATTTTTGATAATTAAAATCTTGCGGAATTTTTATATCCTCTAATTTACTTAATTTTTTAGCAGCCTCTGCTTCCTTTTCTAGATACCCGCCGTATTTAATTATTATTTCTGCTTGTTCTATTGCTTCTTTTGAAACTTTACTTTCTTTTAAATAATTTTGAAGTTCTTTAGAAATTAAGAGGTCGCTAAACTTTATATGTGGTCTTGATAAAAATGAGAATAGTTTTCTTTTTTGGGATACTTCTGCACTATTTTTATCTTTAAGAACTTTATTTATTTTTTTTGGCTCTATATTTTGCTTTTTAAGGAATTTTATAAGACTCTCAGTTTGATCTTTTTTTGTGTTCAGTTTTTTATATCTATCAGAGCNAGCTAATCCTAAATCATATCCTTTTTTTGTTAATCTAATATCTGCGTTGTCTTGTCTTAATAACAATCTGTATTCTGCTCTTGAAGTAAACATTCTATACGGTTCCTCTGTTCCTTTTGTAATCAGATCGTCTATTAAAACACCAATATAAGCATCAGATCTCGTTAAAATAAATTCATCTTTTCTCATTACCTTTTGATGCGCATTTATTCCCGCAATTAAGCCTTGACATGCAGCCTCTTCATATCCAGTTGTTCCGTTTATTTGTCCGCAAAAGAAAAGATTGTCAATTATCTTAGTTTCTAATGTGTTTTTAAGCTGTGTTGGCGGAAAGTAGTCATATTCTATTGCGTAACCGGCTCTGAAGAGCTTAACTTTTTCTAATCCTTTTATTTTTCTTAAGGCTTCTATTTGAATGTTTTCAGGTAGTGAGGTTGAAAATCCATTAAGATATATTTCGATGGTTTCCTTACCTTCTGGTTCTATAAAAAGTTGATGTCTGGCTTTATCAGCAAACCTTACTATCTTATCTTCTATTGAGGGGCAATATCTTGGGCCCAAACCTTGAATTCTTCCAGTGAACATTGGTGATTTTTCAAATCCTTTTTGTAGCACTTGATGCACTTCTTTTGAAGTATATGTGATATAACAACTTTTCTGATTTTCAATATTGTGTTTTTCTATATATGAAAAACCCCCTTGCTCTTGATCTCCTCTTTGCTCTTCTGTTTTTGAATAATCAATCGTTCTTCCATCTAGCCTTGGTGGTGTGCCGGTTTTCATTCTTCCATGTGTAAAACCCAAATCTATTAGCTGCTTTGTAATTCCTTCAGCAGCTGGTTCCCCGGAACGACCTCCCTTATAGTTTTTTTCACCCAAATGTATAAGGCCGTTCAAAAATGTGCCATTACATAAAATAACACTTTCCCCTTTTATTCTAACTCCCATTTTTGTTTTTANACCGATAGCNTTTTCTTTNTCCAGTANAACACTTTCAACGCTATCTTGATAAAAGTCAATATTTTTATTCCTTTCNAGNGTAAGCCTCCANTCTTTTTCAAATAACTTTCTGTCGCATTGCGCTCGTGGACTCCACATTGCTGGACCTTTTGATTTGTTAAGCATTCTAAATTGAATAGTNGATCTATCAGTAACTATTGCAGACATTCCTCCTAAAGCATCAATTTCTCTCAGTATTTGTCCTTTTGCAATACCCCCCATCGCAGGATTACACGACATTCTTGCTATCGTTTCTAAATTTTGAGAAATAAGAAGTACTTTAGAGCCAAGTGTTGCAGCAGCATGTGCAGCTTCACAACCCGCATGCCCACCACCGACAACAATTACATCATATTTTTCTTTATAATCCATAATGTTTCACATGAAACAAAAAAACTAAAACCTTGATAATCAGTATTTTACAGATTTTTTAGATAGTAGTTTTCTTTTTTTCGTATTATTATTTTTTCTTCTTTATTCTTATCGTTATACCCAAGCAAATGTAGTAAACCATGTGCCATTACTCTTTCTAATTCATAATTATAACTAACCTGATAATATTTGGCATTTTCATTTACTCTTTCTAAGCTAATTACAATATCTCCAGCTATTTTATTATTTAACGAATTATCAAAGGTTATAATATCCGTGTATGATTCGTGCTGAAGATACTTTTTATTGTATTTTAACATTTCTTTATCATCAACAAATAAAAAATTTAAGCTANCAATATCCTTTCCTTCATTCTTAGAAATACTGTTTAACCAGATTTTTTTCTTTCTAAGATCTTTTACTTTAAATTTTGATGTGTTTTGAAACGTAATCATTTCTTCTTTTCAATAATCGAATTAAAATACTTATTTACTTCTTTTTTGTAGTAGGGTTTTAAATTAATTGGACTCGAGTTAAGCAATTCAATTTGATTTATTTTTTCTTTTAGTATTTTGTTTATATCCTCAGATTTATTTTTTTCATCTAGTCTCCACTCAAAAGATTCTCTTTTTTGCTCTTCTCCTTCTTCTTTTTTAGCTTTTTCATAGTCAATAAAATTATCAATGATTTGATCTAACCTCTCTAATGTTGTATTCGATATTTTGTTATTAATAATGTCATATTCATTTTCCTCCATTTGCTTTTTTATTTCTTCAATTTTTTTGGAGTCCTTTGAGTTATTTTCACCATTTTTTAAACTTTCTAAACCTGATTTAATTAGACCTTGTTTTTTTGCTAGTTGCATCAGATCCTTACTGCTCATCTTTTTATTACCCTTATTCTTTTCACCATTTTTTTGTCCATTTTTCATCTTTTTATTAAGTTCCTTTTGAGCTTTTTTTATCTCTGACATTGATGGGTTATTAGAATTTTTTGGATTGTTACAGTTTTTAGGTTTTTTACAACTCGAAGGCATTGAGCTTAAATCCATTTGCATACTTTTAAGAATTTCAGATAAAAGCAGCGCAAGATTATTTGTTGATGTCATTACAAATTGTTGTTTTTCAGATGCTTTATTAGTTTTCCTTTCTTCTAGAAAACTAGTTGTATAATTCATGTTTTCTTTAATTAAAGTAATCTCTTTATTAATTCTTGATTGAATTTTAACCACTCTTTTGCTAAGCGCATATAGAGAATCCTCAATTATTTTACTGTCATCTTCTAATTTTTGTTGTTTTCTAACAAGGCTAACAAAATCAGGATTTGTTGTCTTCGTTTTTTGAGTAATTGAAATTAATTCTTCTTGACTGAATGATAGCGTGATCAGATTTTCTAGTATTTCTCTCAGTGTTTCGATATTTTCTATTTGGGCTTCCTCACTATTGCTTTGTTGCATTGACATTAAGCTTTCTTCTAGATCTTCAATTTTTTTGATAGCATCATCTTGTTTTTTTGAAGAACTTTTCTTTTTATTTTTGTCTAAATCATTTTTGCTTTGTTTCATTAAATCGCTTATCTCATCTTGCTCTTTTTTTGTTTCTGGAATTTGATTTTTATTTTCTAATTCATCATTTTTTTGCTTTAAATCCTCCAATGATTTTTTAATTTCTTCCATTTCTTTTTCTAGAATTTCTTGTTCTTTAGCTAGATCATTATTATTTACTTGCTTATTTTCTGTTTCTTCTTTTAGGTTTTTCTGTTTTTCTTTAAGCTGATTTAAATCATTAATTATTTCCTCAGTTTTTTGCTCAAACTCTAGTTGTTTGAATAACTCTAACTCCCTGTCTAATTCTTTTTCAAGATTATCATTTTGCGAATCTAATTGCTCTAATAACTCTTTTAATTTTTCCTTATCCTCTTCATTTATTAATTCTTCAAATTCTTCTAAAAGCTTTTTTAATTCTTCATCAATTACGCTCTCCATTAATTCTTTTAATTGTTTTTGTTTTTCCAGATTTTTAGAATTAATTTTAGATTGTTTATTTTCTTGTAAGCGACTATTTTCTTTATTATTCTCAATTTCATTTAAAATTTTATTTTGTTTCTCAAGTATTTCTTTGGCTTTCTGTTTATCCTCCCAACTTAACGTCTTTTTATTAATAATATCTTTGTTGAACTCATTTATTTCCTTTCTCAGTTCTTTTGCTTGATTCATAGATGTATTTAAGCTATTCTTAATCTTTTTATTTATCAGNTCTTTTTCAAAAATATTTTCTTTCCTCGTTTTCTTTGTATAACTGTAAACTTCACTTTTAGTTTTTTTACTTCCATTTATTGCATCATTATCCCATAATTCAAAATAATATTTTACCACCTGATTTTCATTTATATCAAGTTCATCAAAACTAAACTGGAAATAAAAAATTTGTTCTANATCACTAGTAATTTCTATGTTTTCTGATTTCTTACTTGTATCAATACTATAAATAAAATCTAATTTACTAACTCCATAATCATCCGCTATAATACCGTTAAAAAAGGAGATGTTTCCAACAGTATCCTTGGATTGATTTACAGATATTTTTGGAAACTCATCTTTTATTATGTTGACATTCAAATTAATTGTATCAGAAACTGAAAAATTATTTTTATAAGAAAGCATAACCTTACTTGGTTGATAAAAAACTTTATTTAATATTAATGATTTTTCAATTTTTTTAATAGATTTTTCATTGTTGAATTCAATGCTTACTGAGTCTGCATTTTCAAAATCAATTATCCATTCAACCTTACTTCCTTCACTTAAATCTAAATCTTCAAGACTATTTACAGTTTCTTTTTTTCTATTTGTGTAAAGAGGAGGGGTAATTACAGTTTTAACACTATTTATAGCTGGACTTGGGATAACATCTATCACATACTCTTTTGATTTATAGCCACCACCGATAATATTAAATTCTATGTCTTCGGCCAAATTTTTAAATAAAAACTCATAAGAGGTTAAGTTTTTCTTATTCATCATAAATTGATTATTACTAAAGCTAATAAAAAACTTATTCGGTATTTCTGGACCTTCTATTTGAATTTTAAGAGTATAATCTTTAAACTGATCTCCAGTCAATTCTGTTTTTATTAAAATATTATACGGTGCTTCGGGTTCAAAAAATTTATTGTGTTTAATAATTCTCTCAGAACTTTTGGTAATTACATCCTCTTTTCCGCTAACAAACAATATAAATATAAAGCCCAAAGGAATTAACAGCCACTTACTATTTTTTAGTGCAGTTTTAAAATTTATAGCATTTAAAATCGGTACAGGTGAAATTTCAAGAGTTTTTTGCTCAATACTTGCGCTTATGAGCTCATTATCATGGCTCATTTCGTTTAGCTCTAAAATATTTGTTAGTTTATCATTGATTTCACTAAAATGCTCTCCAAGTATTTTAGCAGCATCTTTATAATTAATACCCTTTCTGAANTTTAATANTTTTAAGATTGGTATAAAAAGATATTTAAATGCAATAGCTGTATTTAGAGCAATATACAGCCAAAATAAAAATGTTCTTAAAGCAACATCAAACTTAATATAGTGCTCNANTACGGCAATTAAAATAAAGAAAACNATCAGGCCAAGTAAAGTGAGGACAACCCCTTTTACAAGTTGATTTATATAGTATTTTCTAATAAACTGATTTAGNTTATCAAATAAGTTTTTTCTGCTTTCCACGTATGCAAAAATACAATTTTAATGTACTTTAATTTATATGAATTTATATCTTAAATACTATCTTTGTGCAAAATTTAACACATGTCAGACGTAAGAGTTCGATTTGCACCAAGCCCAACAGGACCTCTTCATATTGGTGGTGTGCGAACTGCACTNTATAACTATCTATTTGCAAAAAAGCATCAAGGAAAGATTATTTTAAGAATTGAAGATACCGATCAATCTCGATTTGTAAAAGGTGCTGAAAACTATATCATTGAATCTTTAAATTGGTGCGGCATTAAGTTTGACGAAAGCATTATAGATCAAGGAGAGTACGGACCATATAGACAATCTGATAGAAAAGAAATNTATCGCCAATATGCTGAAAAATTAATAGAAGATGGCAATGCATATTATGCTTTTGANACNTCTGAAGAGCTTGACCAAATGAGAANTNAAATGAANAAGGCTGGAGTCCCNTCACCTCAATATAACTCCATTACAAGNTCTAATATGAAAAATTCTATTTCTCTTTCTGATGATGAAGTAAAAAACAGATTGAGTAGTGATGAGAAGTATGTAATTAGAATCAAGATGCCTAGAAATGAAGAGGTGAAAATACATGATGTTATTAGGGGTTGGGTAGTTGTTAATACTAATAATATGGACGATAAAGTTATTTTTAAATCTGACGGAATGCCAACATATCATCTTGCTAATGTAGTTGATGACTATTTAATGAAAATTTCACATGTTATTAGAGGTGAAGAATGGTTNCCATCAGCTCCTTTGCATGTTTTGCTTTATAGATTTTTAGGATGGGATAAAGAAATGCCAAAATTTGCACATCTACCGTTAATCCTAAAGCCTGATGGAAATGGAAAGCTAAGCAAAAGAGATGGGGATCGGTTAGGGTTTCCTGTTTTTCCAATAAAGTGGATTAANCCAGAGAATGGGGATGTTAGCTTGGGTTATAGGGAGCAAGGATATATTACAGAAGCATTTATCAATATGCTTTCCTTACTTGGGTGGAATCCCGGAACCACTCAAGAAATTTTTAGCATGGATGAGTTAATACATTCTTTTAGTTTAGATAGAGTTGGCAAAGCAGGAGCTAAATTTGATTTTGACAAAACAAAATGGTTTAATCAACAATACTTGNGAGCAAAAAATAAAGAAGATTTAGCTGATNAATTGCAAATTATATTAAAAGAAAATAATATNAAGATGGACAATGAATTTGTTGCTTCNGTTTGCCATCAACTTAAGGAGCGAGCAACATTTGTAAAAGATATGTGGTTAGAGGGAGNTTATTATTTTGNGGCACCAACGACTTATGANGAAAAAACTATTAGAAAAAAATGGAAGGAAGAAACCCCTAGACTTTTATCAGAATTAAAAATTAGGTTAGAAAATATTTCTGATTTTAGCTCGGTAAATATTGAAATAGAATTTAAGAAATACTTAGATGACAACGATTTAGGTATGGGANGACTACTACCTGCTTTTNGACTTGCATTAACAGGATTGGGAATGGGNCCCTCACTTTTTGATATTGCATCTCTTTTAGGAAAAAATGAAACCATAAAGAGAATGGAAATAGCATTAAAAATTATTAAATAATGAGTTTGATTACTGTTGAAGGAATTAGAGTTTATGCTTACCATGGTCATTTACCTGAGGAAGCAACTTTAGGAGGGCATTTCATAATAAATGTTTGGGTTGAGACGGATACATCACAAGTAGAAGTNTCAGATAATTTAAAAGATACCGTTGATTATGTTAAGNTNATAGAAATTGTAAAAAATCAAATGGAAATAAGAGCTGACATGATTGAAGTTCCAGCAAAAAGAATTGTTGATGCTATACTANCTTTAAATAAAGTTCANAAAGNAAAGGTTGAAGTAGAAAAAGTTTTACCTCCNATAAACGCTACTTTTGATAAAATATCGGTTACTGTTAAAGGTGAAAATTAACTGACATTTAGATTTAATTTAGAAAATTAGCTATATCTGTTTTTTCGGAAACTATACTATGAATTTTTGCAATAGAAATTCTTTTTTGTTGCATCGTGTCCCTNTCTCTTATAGTAATTGTATCATCTTCTAATGTTTGATGATCAATTGTAATGCAAAATGGAGTTCCAATAGCATCTTGCCTTCTATATCTTTTTCCTATTGAATCTTTTTCTTCGTATTGACAATTAAAATTTATACGCAAACTCTTCATTATTGCTCTTGCCTTTTCAGGCATACCATCTTTTTTTGTTAAAGGAAGGATTGCAGCTTTTATTGGAGCTAAAAAAGCAGGTATTTTAAGTACTGATCTACTTTCTCCATTTTCTAATTTTTCTTGACAGAATGCATGACTTAAAACACTTAAAAACATTCTATCTAAGCCAATAGAAGTTTCAACTACATAAGGGATATAACTTTTACCTAGTTCTGGGTCAAAATACTGTATTTTTTTACCAGAATATTCTTGATGTGCTGCTAAATCAAAGTCTGTTCTAGAATGAATACCCTCTAGTTCTTTAAATCCAAAAGGAAATTTAAATTCAATATCCGATGCAGCATTCGCATAGTGAGCTAAATTTTCATGATTATGAAAACGATAATTTTCAGAGTCTATTCCAAGAGAATGATGCCATTTCATACGAGCTTCTTTCCAATACTCATACCATTTTATTTCTTGTCCTGGTTGTACGAAAAATTGCATTTCCATTTGTTCAAACTCACGCATTCTAAAAATAAATTGACGCGCAACAATCTCGTTGCGGAATGCTTTCCCNATTTGTGCAATTCCAAAAGGAATTTTCATACGAGATGTTTTCTGAATATTTAAAAAATTNACAAAAATACCTTGCGCTGTTTCNGGNCTTAGGAAAAGATCGGAAGCACCATCAGTTGTAGCTCCCATCTGAGTTTTAAACATTAAATTAAACTGACGAACATCTGTCCAATTATTGGTTCCTGAAACAGGACANTTTATATCAAGTTNAATAATTAAGTTTCTTATTTCTTCTAGATTTCCTGAAGAAAANGAAGCATTCATTTTATTATTTATGTAGCTGATTTTTTTCTGTCTTTCTAAAACTCTACCATTAGTTGAGACAAATTCTTTTTTGTTAAAATTAGNACCAAAACGTTTAGAGGCTTTTAAAATTTCTTTTTCAATTTTTACTTCAATCTTACTAATATGGTTTTCAATCAATACATCAGCACGGTATCTTTTTTTAGAATCTTTATTATCAATTAAGGGGTCATTAAATGCATCAATATGACCAGATGCTTTCCATGTTTTTGGATGCATGAAGATTGCAGAATCAAGCCCAACAATATTTTCATGCATTTTAACCATTGATGTCCACCAATAATTTTTAATATTATTTTTTAGCTCTANACCATTAGGCCCATAATCATAAGCTGCTGATAATCCATCATATATTTCAGAAGATTGAAAAACAAAACCATATTCCTTAGCGTGAGCAATAATATTTTTAAAAAGATCCTCTTTATTTAGCATGTCACAAAACTAATAATTCTCAAAATATTATTATGTAATTTTACAATATGATTCAGATTGATAACAAAATTGTATCACAAGAAATATTTGATCAACAATTTGTATGTGATCTAAATGCNTGCAAAGGTGCTTGCTGTGTTGAAGGCGATTCAGGGGCCCCACTTCTAAAAAACGAAGCCGAAGAATTAGAAGAATTCTATCCTGTTATTAAAAAATATCTTTCAAGGGAAGGAAGAAAAGCAATTAAAAAGCAAGGATTCTCAGTTATTGATACCGATAATGATTTAACCACTCCATTGGTCAATAATCGTGAATGCGCATACGTTTATTATGATTCNGGAATTACTAAATGCGCAATTGAAAAANCATATTTAGAAGATGGGATTAGCTTTAAAAAACCAATTTCATGCCATTTATATCCTATAAGAATAACAGAGTATAAGGAATTCGATGCTGTAAATTATGAATCCAACAAAATTTGTTCTCCCGCTTGTAAGTTAGGTGAATTNCTNAAGGTTTCNGTTTTNAGATTTTTAAAGGAACCTTTAATNCGTAAATACGGTAAATCTTTTTATACAGAATTAGAAGTGGTTGAAAAATCTCTTAAAGAGAGATCTATTTAAATGCATTTTCACCAGTAATATCTAAGCCGGTAATTAGTAAGTGAATATCATGAGTTCCTTCGTAAGTTATTACGGATTCTAAATTCATCATATGTCTCATTATGGAATAATCTCCAGTGATACCCATTGCTCCAAGAATTTGGCGTGCATCTCTTGTGATATTAAGTGCCATTTCAACATTATTTCTTTTACACATAGATATTTGAGCAGTTGTTGCTCTGTCTTCATTTTTTAAAACACCTAATCNCCAAGTTAAAAATTGAGCCTTGGTGATTTCAGTAATCATCTCTGCTAATTTCTTTTGTTGGAGTTGAAAGGCAGCAATTGGTTTNCCAAACTGAATTCTTTCTTTAGAATATCTTAATGCAGTATCATAACAATCCATAGCTGCACCTATTGCTCCCCAAGCAATACCATATCTTGCAGAGTCTANGCATCCGAGTGGAGCTCCTAATCCATCTTTNTTAGGTAAAATGTTTTCTTTTGGAATTTTAACATCATCAAAAACGAGCTCTCCAGTTGCAGAGGCTCTTAAACTCCACTTGTTATGAGTTTCAGGAGTTGTAAATCCATCCATACCTCTCTCAACAATTACACCTTTAATCCTTCCNGATTCATTTTTTGCCCAAACCACCGCAATGTCTGCAAAAGGTGAATTAGAAATCCACATTTTAGCTCCATTTAAAAGATAATGNTCACCCATATCTTTGATATTAGTTGTCATTCCTCCTGGATTTGATCCGTGATTTGGCTCAGTTAATCCAAAGCATCCAATTAATTCTCCACTAGCCAGCTTAGGTAAGTATTTTTTACGTTGTGATTCGTTTCCAAATTTATATATCGGATACATTACTAATGAGGATTGTACTGAAGCAGTTGATCTAACCCCACTGTCACATCTTTCTAATTCTTGCATTATTAAACCATATGAAATATTGTCAAGACCAGCCCCACCATATTCAACTGGAATGTAAGGTCCAAAAGCACCTATTTCAGCCAGGCCAGGAAGTATGTTTTTAGGAAATACTGCTTTTTGACAAGCTTCTTCAATAATTGGAGAAACTTCTTTTTTAATCCATTCTCTTGCAGCATCCCTTATGAGTTTATGTTCTTCTGTAAGAAGTTCATCTAATTTAAAATAGTCTGGGGCTTGATATANGTCTTGTTTCATAAATTAAAAATTCTTATTTGCAAAAATATCGTTTTTCTAAATAAANTAACAACTATTTATAATAATATAAAAAAGTATTTTTGTGTNTAATATGAATCCAATCGTACAAATAGAACAATCTTTTTCTTTAGTTTTTTTACTATTAATTATATCACTCTTTTTAGTAGGTATTTTAAGAGCATATTACTGGAAGCATATAAAATTGCTTTTTTTGGCTTCATTTAAATATCGATATGCCAGTCAATATTTAAGACAGGATAATGTGTTTACTGAGAGAGTAAATTGGCTAACTTTTGCAGTATTGTTTATCAATTTCTCTCTATTATTTTTAATTAATTCTCCAAACTTTGGGCNAAANGATTTTTTTTATGTTTTTGTTCTTCTTATAATTTTTTATCTTTTTAAATATTTGATTATCATGTTTTTAGGTAGTTTATTATTTATCAAAGATATTANCAGATTAACAGTTTTCTTTTCATATCTCTCTGATAAGTCTCTTGCTATTGCCTTAACTCCCTTTCTTNTAATTTCTTATTATTTTACTGTAGATGCAAGNGCNCTNACATTNCCAGTTATATTTTTTCTTGNTGTGNTTTTTTATGTATTTAAATCTTTTTGGATGTGGAGAATAGGAACAAATTCGTTTGGTTTATCTTCTGTGTATATATTTTTGTATCTTTGCATTCTAGAAATTTATCCTTTTGTATTAATTACAAAAGGATTTTTTTACTAAAATAAGTAATGGCCACAGACAAAAAAAAAGTAAAGTCTATTTTAATATCACAGCCTAAGCCTGAGGTAAAATCTCCTTATGCTGCAATTCAAAAAAAATACAAATTAAAGATTGATTATCGTCCATTCATTCATGTTGAGGAGATTTCTACTATTGAATTTAGAGAACAAAGAATAAGTATTTTAAATCACGACTCGGTTATTTTTACAAGTAAACATGCCATGGATCATTATTTTGGAATGTGTGAAAAACTAAGAATTAAAGTGCCCGATTATACAAAGTATTTCTGTGTTTCCGAGGCAATTGCTCATTACTTACAAAATTTCATAACTTTTAGAAAAAGAAAAGTATTCACCGGAGAGCAGAGTTTTGCAAGCTTAATCCCTGTCATGCAAAAACATAGCGATAGTAAATTTATCTTTCCATGCTCTGATGTTTTAAAAAACCGTCCAAATAAATCTCTTGAAGAAAGTAATTTAGACTATACAAAAGCGCAAATGTATAAGGTAGCATGTTCTGATTTGTCAGATCTAAAGGATGTGAAATATGATATACTAGTATTTTTCAGCCCAACAGGTATAAAATCTCTTTTTGAAAATTTTCCAGAATTTGTGCAAGGAGAAACAAGACTTGCAGTTTTTGGACCCACCACTGTTAAATCTGTAAAAGATCATAATTTAAGAGTTGATATCGAAGTTCCTAATAAAAATGCCCCTTCTATGTCGATGGCATTAGAGCAATACATCAAAGAGGCAAATAAGAGAAGAAGATAAATCTATTTTATGTATAGTTTAAGTAAGTCAGAAAGACTTTGTAGTAAAATCTCTACAACTGAACTTTTTTCAAAGGGAAGTTCAATTAATGAAGAGCCTTTTAGAATAATTTTTTTAGCTTCAGATTTTGATAGAGATGTTTATTTTAAAAGTCAGTTTATTGTTCCTAAAAGACATATTACACGAGCTGTAGATAGGAATCTAATCAAAAGACAAATGAAGGAAGCTTTTAGAAAAAATAAAATTATATTAATTGATTTTTTAAAGGCTAACGCTAAACAATTAAATTTTGCAATTATATATCAAATTTCAGAAATAAAAGAGACTATTTTAATAGAAGAAAAAATAAAATCATCAATCATTCGTTTAATTAAAAAGCTATGAAAAAGGTTTTATCAATGATTTTATTATTTTTAATTTACTTATACCAGCATTTAATATCTCCATTAATTCCCGCTAGATGTAGATATACCCCTACTTGTTCTAACTATTCAAAAGAATGTATAATAAAATATGGCCCATTTAAAGGCTCTTTATTAACTTTAAAGAGAATTTTAAAATGCCACCCATGGGGTGGTACAGGCCATGATCCTATCCCATAATTTATATGATTAAAAAAATTAAAATCACAATATTAACTATAGCCTTAGTTTTTACCTCATTTAGTTTTACTGATAATTATTTTGAGATTGCAAAAAATCTTGACATTTTTACTACACTTTATAGAGAGCTTAATAATTACTATGTTGATGAAACTGATCCTGGTGAATTAATGAAGACGGCTATTGATAAAATGTTAAAATCTCTTGACCCTTACACAAACTATATCCCGGAATCTGAAATTGAAGACTTTAAATTTATGACTACAGGGCAATATGGGGGTATTGGAGCGGTAATAACAAAAAGAAAAGATTATGTTTTTATAAATGAGCCGTA
>NZHS01000033.1 GCA_002689735.1 Flavobacteriales bacterium
CGGTTCAGAGTCAGTAGTAGGTGCTCAGATGACTACTGAAGTATATGAGGGTTTTGGTACCAATAGTATATTCTTAGCTGAGTCAGATCCTTATTCATTAACTGCAGCTGATATTGGTAATTGGGTTACAATTCCATTGCTAAGTCCGCTTCCAGTTTTTAAAGGAACATCATATATGGCTGCTGTAAGAGGTTTTGCTCATCCAACAGATACTTTTTTAATTACTGTTGCTACAAATCCTGCTTCATCTAGTTATATTCAAGATAACGGTTGTAATTTAAATTCAGCAAATCCAGCGGGAACATGGTATACTGCTACTGATAAAATGGCTATTAGAATGAATTTTGGATACATTAATAGTGTTGAGGATAGAGGAGATAATAATGACTTTAAGATTTACCCTAATCCAACTAATGGTTTGTTCTCAATTATCACAGAAAGTAATAAGCCATGTACGATTAGTATAACTAATGTTCTTGGTCAAGAGGTTGTTTCTTTAGATCATAATGGTATAACATCCCCTTCTATTAATTTAAACAAATTTGAGAGAGGTATTTATAATGTAACATTATCTTATAAGAATAAAGTTTCTGTTAAATCATTGATTTTAGAATAAGATTACTCAATCTTTACAATTTTAAAAGCCCTATTTTACGATAGGGCTTTTTTGTTATATTTGTCTTAACACAATAAAAAAATAAAGTATGAAAAACATATACTCACTTCTAATTTTTATGATTTCTTCATTATTTGTTTATGCTCAACAAGCAAATAATAATTTTGAAGCTGAAACAGTTAATCTTTTTACAAGTCCTTCATCAACTAACATTTTACCTTCTCATTTTAATTCTTCATCAGCAACTCCAATCTGGTCAGAAGATTTTTCTGGAGGTTTTCCGGCCTTGTGGTCAACTAGTTCTTCAAATATGGCTGGTGCTTTTGCAACTTGTCCTTGGGCATGGTCAACTGATGGAACATGGGGTTATTATAATGGAAATCAAGGAACAGCTGGCTCAAATGCACTTACATCAACAACAGCAAGTAATGGTTTTCTAATTTGTGATACAGATTCTGCAAATCATTATGCTAATGGTCAGCCTTCTGGTTCAACCTATCAATATATTGAATCTTTAGTTACAACAAATGCTATCGACTTATCAATGTATCCCGCTGTAAGTCTTGAATTTGAACATCTTTTTAGATATAATAATTTAGGCAATGGTAGCTTTACACCTCCTTCAGTATATGTTAGTACGGATTCTATTAATTGGACTTCTTATTTGGTAAATAGTGGTATTTCTAATAATACTCAATCCTCTAATCCAGAAGTTACAAGTATAAATATTTCCAGTGTCGCCGGAAATCAATCTACTGTATACATAAGGTTTGGATGGGTAGCAAGGTGCTATTACTGGATGATTGATGATATTAAGATTGTAGAAACTGATCCAAATAGGTTAGAAATATCAGATCATACTTATGGAGGCTGGTGGCTTGGTTATCAAATTACAGGAGATATTGGTATTGATTACACATTTAATCCAATGAATCAAGCTAATCAAAATCCTTACAGAATGGAGGCAGTGGTTCAAAACAATGGTGCTAGNGCGCAAACAAATACTAAGCTTAATACATTAATTACAGATGAATTTGGTAGTGTAATTACAAATGCATCATCAAATACGATTACATCAATGGTTAATGCTTATGACACTTTAGCTACCAATACAAACTTTTCACCTACAAATTATGGTTACCATGAAATTAGTTTTTGGGCAAGCTCTGATTCTTTTGTTTCAACGGATACTTTAGTAAGAGGAACCGTTGTTTCTGATACAGTTTATGCCGTAGATTATGATTGGAATTCAGANGGTGCCAANGCTGGAAATGGATACTTTTTAGGAAGGTCTTGTGGGGGGCAAGTTCTAGCAAATNCTTTTGATATATATGAAAATACTACTTTAACATCAATTTCTTTTCATGTAAATGATAACTCTGTTNCTGGTGCAGAACTAAATGTTGAATTGTATGAAACTGATGGTCAGATTTATTTAGAGGAATCAGACTCTTATGTTTTGACTGCTGCTGATATTGATTCTTGGGTAACATTACCTTTACTCAATCCATACCCTTTATTTGCAGGCACATCTTACATGGCTGCCGTTAGAGGAAGACAACATCCATTAGACACCTCATTAATTAGTAGTACTACAAATCCAAATACTTCTCGTTATCTGCAAGATAATTGTGGAGCTGGTACTTGGTATACTGTTTCAAAGGCATTACTTATAAGAATGAACTTTGGAACAGTTAATAGTACTAATGAAGAGTTAAAGCTTAATTATAATATTTATCCTAATCCATCAGATGGCAAGTTTACAATTGATAATTTGACTAATGATACATATGATCTAATAGTAAATAATATTTATGGTCAACAAGTATTATTAGAAAAACAAATAAATAATGTGAAAAAAGAAATTGATTTAAGCTTTCTTTCTAAGGGTATTTATATTATTGAGATTAAGAATGATAATAATAATTTCACTCATAAATTATTATTAGAATAATGAACTAATTTTCTTACGTTTTATAAAAGCAGCTATTTAGCTGCTTTTATAGTTTTATGTCTAAAAACATAATAAAAAAGGATAACTAGTACAATAAGAATTATTTCCCAATAGAATACATATGTTGGTATTCCAAAAACTTTATTTAAGTCCTCTATAATTAGAGGGTTATTTACCATTGGAGGTCTTGAAACGTATAAATAATTCGAATCAATTAATGCATTAATTGGAAGTACAAACAATAATAATAGATTCACCAAACCAAATACTTTTAACCAAGAGAATTTGGTTAATTTCATGTTTAACCCATAACGCATAAATAATGGGATAGCAATAATAGAAGCATGTTTAAAATAAAACATTATATAAAAAAAATAATACTCATTATATAATGTGATTTGAGGAGTTAAGATTGATAGCAGTCCCCCAATAATACCAGCATAAAATAAAAACTCAAAAAGAAGCTGATTTTTTTTTGTAAAACCAATAAAGCAACATATTAAAGCAGAGACACTACATAAGTGTATAGGTAAGTTACTTTTTAATGTCCATGAATCATTTATTAGCAAAATAATATGATTAGAAAGAGTCATAAACAAAACTAAAAGACTACTTATTTTCATAAACGTTTTAATATGCTTGTCTTTTATTTTAAAGCCAATAAAAAAATAGCAAAGCATAAAAAAAACGGTTATAGTCATATTCTTAATCCAATCATTGGAGAGAAAGTCAATAACTATAGTTGTATCCATTTTTGGAGATTAATTTCTATGTAAATATATATTATTGAAACCTCTTTACTATGTAGTGCATAATAAAACTAAAAAACCCCTAATAATTTAGGGGCTTTTTAAGTGGTACCTCCAGGAATCGAACCAGGGACACATGGATTTTCAGTCCATTGCTCTACCAACTGAGCTAAGGTACCATCATTAGGGGTGCAAATTTAGCAGAATTTTTAATATTAAGAAATAAAATTACAATTCATATCATGAACTGTCTTTTTTGTAGTTTTGATAAAATTTAATTTATTGAAATTAATTATAGATTTTGGTAATTCTCGAGTTAAGCTTGCACTTTTTAGTAAAAAAGACTTAGTTGCGACAAAAACAATAAAATTATTTTCTAGAAAAGAGGTTATTGGTTTCTGTGGTGATAATAATATATCTTCATCAATATACTCTTCTGTAAGAAAATTAAATGATGAAGAAAAAAAGCTAGTTTCATCACTTAATTGTTTAGAAATAAATAAACATACCCCATTACCTATTTCTTCAATTTATGAATCTTATGTTGGAAGTGATAGAATTGCTGCGGTTGTTGGAGCGACATTCTTATTTCCTAATAAAGATATTTGGGTTTTTGATGCTGGTACTTGTTTAACTGCTGATTTTATTGATAAAGAGAAAAAANACCANGGNGGTAGGATAACATTAGGATTGAAAATGCGTTATAAGGCATTAAATGATTACACTTCTGATTTNCCTTTAATTAATCAGCAAGAAAACTCACCATTTAAAGGANTAAATACAAAAAANTCNATTGTTTCAGGNGTTCAGAGTGGTATTTTGTCAGAAGTAAAATATTTAATATCTGAGTGGAAGAAAGAAAATAAAGGTTTTGTCGTTCTATTTACAGGCGGAGATGTATCATTCTTTGAAAAAGAATTAAAAAGTAGCATATTTGCAGACCCTTTTTTAGTGCTAAAAGGTTTAAATGAAATTTTAGATTATAATGAGTAAAATATATAAATTTAGTTTTTTAATTNTTCTGCTAATTTTTNCAGAATCTATTTATGCTCAGCAAAATACAAGTTCTCCATATTCAAGATTTGGACTTGGAGATTTGACTACTCAGTTTTCACCTGTTTTTAATTCCTTAGGTGGGGGAGGCTATGCAATTTATAATCAAAATATTGTTAATCCTTACAGCCCTGCTTCATATTCTGCATTTAGTCCAAATTCATTTATATTTTCTACAGGNTTAAATCATAATATTTTAAATATTCAATCCTTATCAGACGAACAGACTGTTAATAACGTTTCTCTTAGTCATATTGTTTTTGCTTTTCCATTAAATAAGAAAATTGGNACAAGTTTTGGTGTAATTCCTTTTAGCAATATAGGNTATACATTAGAAAGTAGAGATCAAGAATACGATGCAGANATGTTATATTCTGGTGATGGAGGCTTAAGTAAAGTATATTTAGGAGCTGCATTTAAAGTTCATGAGAATATTTCAATTGGAGCNAATGCGTCTTATTTGTTTGGAGGTTTAAACAGAAGAAAAAAATTAGAGTTTGATGATGAAACGATATTTAACTCTAGATCAAACTCTCTTATTAATTTAGATGGAGTTTTTTATGAANTTGGTCTTATTTATGATAAGAATTTAGAAAGTTCNAATTCTAATATTACACTTTCTNTTAATGCTACAAATAATTCAGATATTAATGCNAAAAGATCAAATTTAGTTGAGACATTTGAATATTCNGGTATTTATGAAGTTGTTAAAGATACCTTTGTAAATTCANTTGAAGAGGGCAATATGATTCTGCCTCAGTATTTAAATTATGGGTTGGNATTTTCAAAAGGNCCNTGGCTTTTTGTTTGTGATTACTCTACTCAAAATTGGANCGATTATCAGTTGTTTACAGAGTCTGACTCNTTAGTTAATAGTAAGAAAATATCTTCAGGATTACAATATACGCCAGATGCTAATTCTGTAACTCAATTCTATAAAAGATGTAATTATAGAATTGGAGTAGCATTAAACACCACACCTTTACAAATTAATAATATCCAGTTAGAAGANAAAAGCATAAGTTTTGGTNTAGGTNTTCCAATAAAAAGAAATAAATCTACATATGATTTTTCAGTAACANTNGGGCAAAGAGGAACAAATTCAAATAATTTACTTAAAGAAAATTATATAAGATTTGGNTTAAGTATGTCATTTGAAGGTATATGGTTTGTTAAACAAAAATATAATTAGAAATGAGAAATGTTTTATTAGTTTTATTAGTTACTTTTTTAAGTCAAGACTTAAAAGCACAGTCGAAATGGGGTAGTGATAGTATTAGTTGNATNACTAATCTTTCTTTATATAGAGAGTATTATAAACAAAAAAATTATGAGGATGCNTTGAAGCCTTGGCGATGGTCATTTTTAAATTGNCCTNGATCAAGTGGTAATATTTATAAAAATGGACCTATAATTATAAAATCAAAAATGAAAAAAGATAAAGNTAATGCTCAGGCATATCTTGATACTTTAATTCAAATTTATGATAATAGAATCACTTATTTTGGTAAAGNAGGTTTTGTNTTAGGTTTAAAAGGAGCAGATATGCTTAGATATGATAAAGAAAATTATGTCGNAGCATATGAAGTTTTAAAACAATCTTTTGAACTTCAGCAGTCAAATAGTTCTGCTGGAGCNATTTCTGCTTATTTTAAGTCAGCAACTTTAATGGAGAAAAATGGNNAGCTTCAAAAAGAAGATATCTTATTNTTATANGCTCAATTATCTGATGTGATTGATTATAATTTAANTANTAATCCTAAGAAAAGNAAATTTTATAATCAGACTTTATCTAATGTNGAATCTTTATTNACNCCATATGCTGATTGNGAGGCTTTAATCGGAATTTACTCAGTAAAATTTCAGCAAAACNCNGAAGACATTAATTTATTGAAAAGAATTGTTAANGTTCTTGATAATAAGGATTGTGTTGAAGATAATTTATTTTTTGAGGTTTCCTCAAAGTTATATGAACTTGAACCAGCAGCATTATCTGCTTCTAAAATGGGAAAAATGAGTATATCAAGAGGAGAATATAATCAGGCCATAAAATATTGTAAAGAAGCTATTGATTTAGAGCAAGACCCAGATACTAAGGCAAAGTATTATTTAGGGTTGGCAGATGCATATAGAAACTTAGGTTCGTTTTCAAATGCTCGTAGCGCTGTTTATGAGGCATTAAATTTAAAAGAAAATTGGGGAGAGGCTTATATGAATTTAGGCAATATTTATGTGGCCGGAGCTAAATCTTGTGGTAATGATTTTGAGCAGAAAACAGTTTATTGGATTGCTGTAGATATGTTTAATAAAGCTCAAAAAGATGAGTCAGTAAAATCAAGAGCAAGAAAAAGTATAAATACTTATTCAAAGTATTTTCCTTCAACAGAAGTATGTTTTTTTAATAATGTAGAAAAAAACACAAAATATAACATTGAATGTTGGGTTAATAAAACTACAACAGTAAGAACAAGTGATTAAGTAAATATGCGTCTTGCTTTTATTTCTTTCTTATTTATGTTTATTTCTTGTACAAATGATCCTCATTTAGTTAGTGAGTTATTTGAAGATAAAAAATTACCAATTGAAATAATTGAAAAATCTAACTTAATTCATACAGAAAACGGTTTAATAAAACTTGAAATTATTGCTAATAAGATTGAAAGATTTATTGACGATTCTCCACGACTATTGTTTTCAGAAGGATTTGAAGTTATTTTCTATGATAATTCTTCTAATATAATTTCCACATTAAAGGCTAAAAATGCTGATGTAGATGAAGTGAATAGTATTATGAGGGCATCTAATAGTGTGGTTTTAAGTAATAAAACAAAAAAACTAGAAACTGAGTATCTAATTTGGGATGAGAAAAAAGATAAAATTTACACAGAAAATGATGTTATTATCACTACTGAAAAGGAAAAGATTTATGCAAAAGGTTTTAGTTCTGACCCAAACTTTAACGATTATACATTAAAGAAGATTAGTGGAAAAATGTATATTAGTGATTTAGATTAAAAAATGTATTTAACACTTGCTTTAATTACTATTGTTTTATCTGCCTTCTTTTCAGGAATTGAGATTGCTTTTGTTTCTTCAAACAAATTGCAGCTAGAACTTGATAAAGGAAGTGAAAATATATCTTCAAAAGTAATTGCTTTTTTCTCTAAAAATGAGTCTAATTTTATTACTACAATGTTAATAGGTAATAATATTTCATTAGTTATTTATGGAATAGTAATGACTAAAATATTATCTCCATATTTAGAT
>NZHS01000034.1 GCA_002689735.1 Flavobacteriales bacterium
TATTAGCTATATTTTTTTTTGCGTTAATATTTGTGGATTGATTGCAACTAAAAAGAAGAAAACTAAATGATACAGCTATAAAATATTTATAATTCATTTTTAATTTTTTCTTTTAATGTGCACACAGCAAGAGCAAATCTTAAAGATCGGTTCCATTTTAGTATAATTTCATAATTATCAAAAACAATATATGCAGGGTTTAATGTGTCAGCATCAGAAATGATATCTTTATCAGGTGTAATTACTGCAACTTGTGAGTTATCATCTAAGAAATCCAATTTTTCACTATTATTTATAAATTTCCTAAAAAAAACTAATCTTCAATTATTATATAATAAATATTAAAACATCTTTTATAATGATATTATTATATTTGCCTTCGATAAATTGAAGCTAATCATGATAAATATTACACTTCCAGATGGAAAAGTTTTAAAGGCAGAAAAAGGAACTAATGCTTTTGAAATTGCTAGAACAATAAGTGAAGGTTTAGCACGTAATGTTTTATCAGCAACAATTAATAATGAAGTTTGGGATATTAATAGACCTATTAACAAAGACTGTAATCTCAAACTACACACCTTTAATGATATTGAAGGAAAGAGATGTTTTTGGCATTCTTCTGCACACTTAATGGCTGAAGCTCTTGAAGAGCTTTATCCTAATGTTAAACTTGGGATAGGACCTGCAATTGATAATGGTTTTTATTATGATATTGATCTTGGGGAAAAAAGATCACTCTCATCCGATGATTTTTCAAAAATTGAAGATAAAATGTTAACTCTAGCTCGTGAAAAAAATAATTTTACAAGAAAAGAAATTAGCAAAAAAGATGCCATCGAGTTCTTTAAAAATAAAGGAGATGAATATAAACTTGAACTTTTAGAAGATTTAAATGACGGAGATATTTCTTTTTACTCACAGGGAAATTTTACTGATTTATGTAAAGGTCCACACATTGACAATACCTCAAGAATAAAGGCAATTAAATTGTTAAATGTTGCTGGAGCCTACTGGAGAGGAGATGAAAAGAGAAAGCAAATGACCAGAATTTATGGGATTAGTTTTCAAAAACAAAAAGAACTTACTAGCCATCTGCAAATGCTTGAAGAAGCAAAAAAAAGAGATCATAGAAAATTAGGAAAGGAAATGGAGCTTTTTACTTTTTCTCAAAAAGTTGGGCAAGGACTTCCTCTTTGGTTACCAAAAGGTGCTCAGTTAAGAGAAAAACTAGAAAACTTTCTTAAAAAAGCACAAGAACAAGCAGGATATTTACCAGTTATTACTCCACATATTGGAAACAAAGATTTGTATGTTTGCTCGGGTCATTATGAAAAATATGGTGAAGATTCATTTCAACCAATTAAAACTCCACAAGAAAATGAAGAGTTTATTTTAAAACCAATGAACTGTCCACACCATTGTGAAATTTATAAAAGCAAACAATATTCATATAAAGACCTTCCTGTAAGGTTTGCAGAATTTGGAACAGTTTATAGATATGAACAGTCAGGAGAATTACATGGATTAACAAGGGTAAGAGGATTTACTCAAGATGACGCACATTTATTTGTACGACCAGAACAGGTAAAAAGTGAATTTAAAAATGTTATTGATTTAGTATTATATGTTTTTAAAGCACTAAATTTTACGGACTTTAAGGCACAAGTTTCTTTAAGAGACAAAGAAAACAAAACAAAATATATAGGTTCGGAAAAAAATTGGGATAAAGCAGAACAAGAAATTATTGAAGCAGCAAAAGAAAAAGGTCTTGATACTATTATTGAATATGGAGAAGCAGCCTTTTATGGACCTAAGCTAGATTTTATGGTTAGAGATGCTATTGGAAGAGAATGGCAATTAGGAACAATTCAAGTTGACTATGCATTGCCAGATAGATTTGAACTAGAATATACTGGAAAGGATAATCAAAAACATAGACCTGTAATGATACACAGAGCCCCATTTGGTTCTTTAGAACGATTTGTAGCGATTTTGATAGAGCATTGCAGTGGTAATTTTCCATTATGGCTTAGTCCTGAACAATTTATCATTTTACCGATAAGCGAAAAATTCCATGAATATGCTGAAAAAGTCAGTCAATTACTAAAAAATTACGATATTTGCGGCCCTATTGATAAAAGGGCTGAGACTACTAGTAGAAAAATAAGAGATGCCGAAGTTTCAAAAATCCCATTTATAATAGTTGTTGGAGAAAGAGAAGAGGCTGAAAATAAAATTACAGTTCGAAAGCATGGAGGTGAGAATATAGGTAGTATTGAAACNGAACAATTTATNAGTATTGTTCAAAAAGAAATAAAAGAATTAATAACATTTATAAACTAAAAAAATAAAAAATCGCTTTAAGAAAAAGATATAGAGGTAGAGTTGTAGTTGAAAAACAGCATAAAACAAATAGAGAAATTACTGCAGCTTTTGTTAGAATAGTAGGTGAAAATATTGAATCAAAGATTGTTTCCCTTGATGAAGGATTAAAAATTGCAAATTCAATGTCTCTAGATTTAGTTGAGATATCACCAAAAACTGAACCACCTGTTTGTAAAATTATTGATTATAAAAAATTTATTTATGATCAAAAGAAAAAACAAAAGGCAATTAAATCTAAAGCNGTCAAAGTAGTAGTAAAAGAACTAAGATTTGGGCCAAATACTGGTGAGCATGATTTTGATTTTAAACTCAAACACGCCATCAAATTNTTACAGGATGGAGCNAAGGTTAAAGCNTTTGTTTTTTTTAGAGGAAGAACAATAATATTTAAAGACAANGGAGAAATCCTTCTGCTGAGATTGGCGCAAGCACTTGAGGAATATGGANTAGTTGAAAATATGCCAAAACTTGATGGAAAAAAAATGATAATGATTATAGCACCAAAAAAGAAAAATTAAAAGNTAAGAAAACATGCCAAAAATGAAAACTAAAGCCGGAGCTAAAAAAAGATTTAAGCTTACAGGTTCAGGAAAAATAAAAAGAAAACATGCATTCAAATCGCATATTTTAACNAAAAAAGGAACTAAGCAAAAAAGAAATCTAACAAAAACAGNTTTAGTTCANGAATCAGATGTTAAGAGTGTNAAAGCTCAACTCTGNATATAATTAGGTTATTAACCAGGTAAATAGTCTCAAAAAGGACTATNAGTCACTATTTACCAAAAATAAAAATAAAAAATGCCAAGATCAGTCAATTCAGTTGCNGCAAAAGCAAGAAGAAAAAAAATATTAAAGTCTGCCAAAGGTTACTTTGGTAGAAGAAAAAATGTACATACAGTTGCAAAAAATGCTGTTGAAAAAGGAATGCTCTATGCTTATAGAGATAGAAAAAATAAGAAAAGAACTTTTAGAGCTCTTTGGATTCAAAGAATAAATGCAGGTGCTAGATTACATGGAATGTCATACTCTAAGTTTATGGGCAAAATTCATGCAAATGGAATTGANTTAAACAGAAAAGTTCTTGCTGATTTAGCTATGAANCATCNAGAAGCTTTTAAAACAATAGCACTTAGCCTTAAATAATTATNATGAATAACAGAAAGTATTTACCTACTCTTAGCGAGTTAGTTGATCGTCTATCTATTGCTCAGCTTAAAGAAGTATTTATCAGCGAACACAAAGAAGAATACTCTACAGAAATTAAAGATATTGTAAGTGATATACAATTACTGCTTGATGAAAAAAACGAATCACTTGATGCTAAAACAATAAGAGCNATAATAGTACTATCTCAAATGAATCTTCATATTTGGCATAATGAGTCTAATTACAGAAATGGAATTAAAGATGGAAACAATCTCGAGCTNACTCATGGNCTTAATGGTATTCGAAATACTGCTAAAAATAAAATACAAGAAATTGTAGGAGGAAGAAAAGATTACAAAATTGATTGTCTAGCTGCAGATTTCAAAGATTGGGANATTAGCTGGTAACNANTTAAGATAATTTTTCTTTTACGATCTGAGCTATCAATTTACCATCAGCTTTCCCGCCTAATTCTTTAGAAGCTAAACCCATAACTCTTCCCATATCCTTCATTGAACTAGCATTAACATCAACTATAATTTTGGTTATTATAATCTCAATTTTATCCTTTGATAGCTGTTCAGGCAGATAAAGTTCTAAATANTCAAGTTGCTTTAATTCATCACTTTCTAAATCATGTCTATTTTGCTCTTTATAAATCTGTGCAGAATCTTTTCTTTGCTTTACAAGCTTAATAATAATTTTCAATGCAATATCATCAGATACTTCAGAACTTCCATCCTTTGAAGCCTCTAGCAATATAGCAGCTTTAACAGATCTTAAAGCAGCTAATTTATCTACTTCTCTTGCCAACATGGCTTTTTTAATATCTTCACTTATTAAATTTTGTATACTCATCTAGTTATATTTTAAATTATTTTTATTTAAGTTTTCTAAAGCATCTATAGCAAAATTATATTCTGGATTAATTTCTATAGCACGTTTATAATCAACCGCAGCTTGTGCAATATTACCGAGCGTTTCAAAACAAATTCCTCGAGCATAATAAGACTCAAAAAAACTTGGATTAGAATATATTGCATCTGCAAAATTATTTACAGCTATATCATGCAAATCAAGTTCCATGTGTATGAATCCAATGTTATAGTGAGTGTTAGCATTAAATGCATCAAAATCAAGTAATGAATTATATGTCTCAAGAGCTTTATTATAAAGGAAATTGTTTTGGTAATAAAGAGCTAAATTATACAGTGAAATCTCATTTGAAGAATCAATTTTCAAAGCATTTAAATAATATGTTTCTGCCAATGTATCATTTTTACTTTGGTAAACTAAGGCTAATTCAATGTATGATTCAATGTACTCTGGATTGACATTGAGACTATTTTGAAAACAATTAATTGCCTCATTATGTTGTCCCAATTTTTTAAATGCATAACCCATTAAGTGATGAATTTTGTATTGATTATATTCTTTTGATAAAGACTTATTAAAACAATCAATAGCTTGTTTGTATCTTCCATATGCGATATTTATTTCTCCATATAAAGAAAATGCTAAAAAATTATCAGAATCAATTTCTATAGAATTTTTAATACAATCTAGGGCAAGTTTTCCATATTCAGATTTTGTTTGATCATATTTTGAAATTTCAAAATAACAAAAGGCCGCAAGATAATTACATCTACTATTTAAAGAGTCTATTGACAAACATTGATTTAAATCAAATAATGCAGATTCATATTTTTTGAGATTTAAATTATAATCAACCCGATTTAGAATTAAATTGATATCATTTGGGTTCTGATTAATTTTTTCAGATAGTAAAACAAGTTCAGATTTAACTGTTTTAGAATCTTGATTATTAGTTTGACATGAGAAAATAATACATAAAGACAATAATAAAATCAACCTCATAGCTAATTTAAGCTGAAATCTCCTTGATTTTTGTTTCTATTTCTTCACATAATTCAGGGTTGTCTGAAATCATCTGCTTAACAGCATCCCTTCCTTGACCAAGTTTGGTTTCATTATAACTAAACCATGAGCCACTTTTATTTACAATGTCAAGATCAACGGCTTTGTCAAGGATTTCTCCAGATCTTGATATCCCTTGACCAAACATAATGTCAAATTCAACTTTTTTAAATGGAGGTGCAACTTTATTTTTTACTACTTTAACTCTTGTTCTATTACCAGTGATATTTTCACCATTTTTAATAGCTCCAATTCTTCTAATATCAAGTCTAATAGAAGAGTAAAATTTCAATGCATTTCCACCAGTTGTAGTTTCAGGATTTCCAAACATTACACCAATTTTCATTCGAATTTGATTAATAAAAATACATGTACAACCAGTTTTACTAATTGTGGCCGTTAATTTCCTTAGTGCTTGAGACATCAGCCTTGCATGCAGACCCATCTTAGAGTCACCCATCTCTCCGTCTATCTCGGATTTAGGAGTTAGTGCAGCAACTGAGTCAATAACAACAAGGTCAACAGCTCCAGAACTTATTAAATGATCAGCAATTTCTAGAGCTTGTTCACCNTTATCTGGNTGTGAAATTAAAAGATTATCAATNTCAACACCTAAAGAAGAAGCATAAACAGAATCAAANGCATGNTCTGCATCAATAAATGCAGCTATACCACCTTGTTTTTGGACTTCAGCAATAGCATGGATTGTTAAGGTTGTTTTTCCAGATGATTCGGGCCCATAAATTTCAATTACACGGCCTCTTGGATAACCACCAACTCCTAAAGCTAGGTCTAAGCCTATAGATCCAGTTGGAATAACCTCAATATCCTCAGCAATTTTATCCCCAAGCTTCATTACAACACCTTTTCCGTAAGATTTTTCTAACTTACCTAGAGTAAGTTCTAAAACTTTAAGTTTAGCATCTTTATCTTTATCACTCATAATTTATTTTTGTACAAATTACCAAAAATATCCTATAAAGTTCAAGAAATAAAATCAGTAATTATTAACAAAAATAAATTTGTCAGAAAATTAATTGTTAAGTTAATTTAATGAAAATAAAAACTTATCCTTTGAAGTAGATTTTACAGATTTTGAATATGATAAAATAAAATTTAATGTATTTTGAGACGGGAGATTATTTCTATCGTTCAGATTATTAGAGGTATAGGTTTTTGAATTTTTTTTACTTTTAGTAGAATTTTTATCCATATATATTTTTTGATTAATACATGAATAACGAAAAGTAATGCTAAATATTATATAAAATTCTATTTATGTAAATCAACATGTCTTTTCTTTTTTAAAACTCTAAGATTTATTAGTGCATAGCGCATTCTTCCAAGAGCTGTATTTATAGAAATATCAAAATGCTCAGCAATTTTCTTAAAACTCATTTCTTCAAAATAACGCATCATTAGTACTTCCTTTTGATCGTTAGGTAATAAGTTAATTAAACCTCTTAAATCACTAAATATTTGATCTCTAATTAAACGATCATCAACATTAATGTTATCATCTTTTATAACATCAAAAATATCAAAATCATTATTTGATCTTATCATGTGCATTTTCTTTTGTTTTCTAAAATGATCAATTACAAGATTATAAGAAATTCTCATTACCCAGGGAAGAAATTTCCCTTCTTCATTATATTTTCCTTTTTTTAGGGAATTGATAACCTTAACATAAGTGTCCTGAAAAATATCTTCACTAAGATCCTTGTTCTTAATTTTAGACATAATAAANGCNAANACTCTNNTTTTGTGTCTNTTNAANANAACTTCAAAGGAGTAATTATCTCCNTTNATATATTTTTTTACTAATACTTGATCTGAAAGGTTACTTAATAACATACTACTTTAATTTAGTTAATAAAAAATTTAAGTAGAAATTTATGCTATAAGCTTTTAGGTTTTAAATTGANNTCAAAAATACTCAAAGTTTAGAAATTATACAAATCATATTGTTTATTTTTGCAAAATTCCTCCTAATTACATGAGTAAAACACAAAAAATATCAAAAGTTATAANTATTAAAGGTGCAAGGCAACACAATTTAAAAAACATATCACTTGATATACATAAAAACAAAATCACTGTAATTTCTGGAGTATCAGGATCTGGAAAATCTACNCTNGCTTTCAACACTTTATTTGCGGAAGGACAAAGAAGATATATTGAAAGNCTTTCCTCTTATGCAAAGCAATTTCTTGGAAAAATACAAAAACCAGATGTTGATGAAATAAATGGTATCTGTCCAGCAATTGCAATAGAACAAAAAACAATTAGTAAAAANCCAAGATCAACTGTTGGAACAACAACAGAAATATATGACTATCTAAAACTACTNTATGCTAGAGTTGGAAAAACAATTTCTCCAGTTTCAAATAAAATTGTTAAAAGAGACCAAGTAAAAGATATTTACAATTATATTATTAAACAAAAGCTTGGATCTACTGTTCTTATTATTGCTGATTTTAAAAATAGATTTAAAAATAATATAGATCTTATCAATAGTCTTCAGAAAAATGGTTTTACTAGAGTAATTATTAATAAAAAAGTTTTTAAAGTAAAAGATATAGATACCGATACAATTAATACATCAAAAATCTTAACTATTGTAGATAGAATATATATTGAAGAAAATCTGGACACTAGTAGGATTACTGACTCTATTGAATCAGCATTATATTATGGAGATGGATATTGCTCTATAAAATCTAATGAAAAAATTAAAGAGTTTTCAACCAAGTTTGAAGTTGATGGAATTAAATTTATCCCCCCAACACCAGAACTATTTTCATTTAACAATCCATTTGGGGCCTGTAAAGCATGTGAAGGCTATGGAAGCATATTAGGAATAGATAAGAAAAAAGTTATTAAAGATGAAGAGCTATCTGTTTTTGAGGGGGTTGTTGCTCCTTGGTCAGGAATCAAGTTATCTAGATGGAAAGACAGATTTATTAATAAAGCTTCTGAATATGATTTCCCCATTCATCGCCCTTATAAAGATCTAACAAAAGAAGAGCAAAACATACTGTGGAATGGAAAAGGAAAATGTAAAGGAATTAATCAGTTTTTTGATTTTCTTGAAACAAAGAAATATAAAATTCAAGCTAGAGTACTAATCGCAAGATATCGTGGTAAAACATTATGTAATGAATGTAATGGTTCAAGACTAAGAAAAGAAACGAATTATATAAAAATTAATAATAAAAATATTTCAGAGATTGGAAACCTTAGCATAAAAGAAGCATTATTATTTTTTAAAAATCTAAAGCTCAGTAAAAATGATTTAATCATTGCAGAAAGAATTAATAATGAAATAAATAGCAGATTACAATATTTGAATGATGTTGGATTAGAATACCTAAGCTTAAATAGAAAATCTAAAACATTATCAGGCGGAGAGTCTCAAAGAATTAATCTTGCTACTTCTCTAGGAAGTTCATTAGTAGGGTCAATGTACATTTTAGATGAACCAAGTATTGGACTTCATCCTAAAGACACAAATAAATTAATTAAAATATTAAAAAATTTAAAAGATATTGGAAATACAGTTGTTGTTGTTGAGCATGATGAGGAGATTATGCTCAATTCAGATTTTATTATTGACATTGGACCTGAAGCAGGTATAAATGGTGGGAAAATAATTTATAATGGTAAGACATGTGATATTTTAAAATCAAAATCAAGTCTTACAACAAAATATCTTACAAATAAGCTACAAATTAATGTACCTAAAAGAAGAAGAAAATGGACAGACTATATTACACTTAAAAAGGTTAGGAAAAACAATTTAATTGATATAGATGTAAAGTTTCCTCTTAATTGTTTAACAGTGGTTAGCGGAGT
>NZHS01000035.1 GCA_002689735.1 Flavobacteriales bacterium
ATATGTAAATGTACAGCCTCACTCTGGCTCTCAAGCTAATTCTGCAGTTATGCTTGCATGCTTAAATGCTGGAGACAAAATACTAGGTTTTAACTTAGCGCATGGAGGTCACCTTACTCATGGGTCTCCAGTAAACTTTTCTGGTAAATTATACGAAACTTCTTTTTATAATGTTGATAAAGAGTCTGGATTTATTGATTATAACATGCTTGAAGATGTAGCAAGAAAAGAAAAACCAAAAATGATTATTTGTGGTGGATCTGCTTATTCTAGAGATTGGGATTATAAAAAATTTAGAGAAGTAGCTGATAGCGTTGGAGCAATTTTACTCGCTGACATTGCTCATCCAGCAGGATTGATTGCTGCAGGTATTCTTAATAATCCAGCAAATTATTGCCATATATTAACAACGACAACTCATAAAACATTAAGGGGTCCAAGAGGCGGAATGATTATGATGGGTAAAGATTTTGAGAATCCATTTGGTCATAAGAACTTGAAAGGAGAGAGTAAAATGATGTCAATACTACTTAATTCAGGAGTTTTTCCTGGCTCTCAAGGGGGTCCATTAGAGCATGTAATTGCTGCTAAAGCTGTAGCTTTTGGTGAAGCTTTAGACCCTTCATTTACTGACTATTCTAAACAAGTAAAGATTAACGCTAAAATTATGGCAGATTGCTTAACAAAAAAAGGATATGATATAATTTCTGGAGGAACCGATAACCATTGCATGTTAATTGATCTCACTTCTAAAGGTATAAGTGGAAAACAAGCTGAAAACTCACTTGTTAAGGCTGATATTACTGCAAATAAAAATATGGTTCCTTTTGACACAAAATCTCCGTTTGTAACTTCTGGAATTAGGTTTGGAACTCCTGCCATAACAACTAGAGGGGTGAAAGAAAATACTATTCCTGAAATTGTTGAGTTTATTGATCAAGTAATCATGAATTTTGATAACGAAATAAAAATTAAAGAAATTAGAAAGCAGGTGAATAAATTAATGAATAATTATCAAATTTTTGCTTATTAAAAAATGAATCCTTTAGATTTAGAAAATGAAAAAAAGGAAATCTTAAATCGCTACAAAGCATTATTAAGAGCTTGTAATGAAAAAACTACTAAGGAAGATAAAAAAGAAATCCGTAAAGCCTTTAATCTTGCTGTAAAAGGGCATGAAAATACAAGAAGAAAATCTGGAGAACCATACATTCTTCATCCAATTGCTGTTGCCAACATATGTGCAAAAGAAATTGGTTTAGGAACAACATCTATTATCTGCGCTTTACTTCATGATATTGTTGAAGATACTGATTACTCAATTGGAGATATTCAAAAACTATTTGGCAAGAAAATTGCAACTATAATAAATGGTTTAACCAAAATTTCTGATGTTTTTGATCAAAAAGTTTCATTACAAGCAGAAAATTTTAGAAAAATGCTACTTACATTATCAGATGATGTAAGAGTTATATTAATTAAACTTGCAGATAGACTTCATAATATGCGGACTCTAGATGCAATGTCTAAACAACAAAAGTTAAAAATTGCATCAGAAACACTTTATTTATATGCTCCACTTGCTCACAGGCTTGGATTATATTCAATTAAAACTGAGTTAGAAGATTTAGGGCTTAAGTTTACCAAACCAGAAATATACAAAGCAATTTCATTAAAATTAAATGAAACAAAGTTGAGTAGAAATAAATATATAAGTAAATTTTCTCAACCAATAAAAACAGTTTTAAGAAAAGAAGGGTTAAAAACAACAATTAAAGGAAGAACTAAATCAATTTACTCTATAAGAGAAAAAATTCTACATAAAGGGGTAACATTTGATAATATCTTTGACAAATTTGCTATTCGAATAATTATAGATAGCAATAATCAAAATGAAAAAGCTGATTGTTGGAAAATCTATTCAATAGTTACAGATTTTTATAAACCTAATCCTGACAGATTAAGGGATTGGATATCTACTCCAAAAGTTAATGGATATGAATCTTTACATACCACTGTAATGGGAGAGGATGGAAAATGGGTTGAAGTGCAAATTAGAAGTAAAAGAATGGATGAAATAGCAGAAAAAGGATATGCAGCACATTGGCATTATAAAAATCAAGATGAAAAATCAAATAATCTTGATATATGGATTAATAAAATAAGTAGCCTTTTAGAAAATCCTGAATCAAATGCTATTGATTTTATTGATGATTTTAAATTAAATTTATATTCTGGAGAAATATTTGTTTTCACTCCAAAAGGTGATCTAAAAACTCTTCGAAAGGGAGCTACTGCATTAGATTTTGCATTTGAAATTCACACACAAATTGGGATGACTTGTTTGGGTGTAAAAGTTAATGGAAAGTTAGTAGCATTAAGCCATATTCTATCTAGTGGAGATCAGGTTGAGATAATAACTTCTAAAAAACAATATCCTAGAAAAGATTGGTTAAGATTTGTAGTAACATCTCTTGCGAGAACAAGAATAAAAAGTGCATTAAAAAGAGAAGAAAAAATTATTGCTGAAAAAGGAAAAGAATTAGCAGCAAGAAAATTAAGACATTTAAGTACAAAATTAAGTAGAGATACTGAAAATCAATTAGTTAAATTTTTTAAATCATCTAGCTCTCAAGAATTATATTTTAGATTTGGTAATGGTCAAATTTCAAATCAAAAATTAAAAGAATTTGTTAATTTAAAGAATTCTGGATGGTATCAAACAATAAAAAATAAAATTTATAAATCTAGATACTTAAGTAAAATACCAATTAAACATAATTTAATAGTATTTAATGACGATGATGAAATTCTTGAATATAAAATATCAAAATGTTGTAATGCTATACCAGGAGATAATATTTTTGGTTTCTTATCAATAGTAGATGGTCTAAAAGTTCATAGAGAAGATTGTCCAAATGCTATTGAGTTAAGGGCAAATTATGCGTATAGGATTTTAAAAGCAAAATGGACAACAAAAGAAAATCTAGATTTTATAGCAAATTTAAAGCTAAATGGAATTGATAGTGTAGGACTTGTTAATAAAGTTACCCAAATAATATCTAAGCAATTACATGTTGATATAAAGGCAATAAATATTTATACTCATGATGGTATTTTTGAAGGGGAAATCACACTAAAAGTGCATAATGAAACGTTCTTAGGTGAAATAACAAAAAAGTTAGAGAAAATTGAGGGTATAGTTAAAATCATAAGAACTTATAAACATAACAAAAATATTAAGGTATAAATATTTAAAAATCTATCATAAAAATAATGTTTTTAATTATTTTTATTTTTTATAAAAAATGAATCAACAACATAAAACAACACAAGAGGTTACTAAAGTTTTTACTGATTACTTAGTTAAAAATAATCAACGTAAAACTCCCGAGAGATATGCAATTTTAAATGAAATTTATGAGCATAATGGTCATTTTGATATTGAATCTTTGTATATCAAAATGAAAAATAAAAAATATAGAGTAAGTAGAGCTACTCTTTACAACACAATGGAGCTACTTTTAGATTCTCATCTNGTNAGAAAACATCAATTTGGAAAATCACATGCACAATTTGAAAAGTCTTATTCAAATAAACAACATGACCACTTAATTTGTACAAATTGTGATAAAGTTATTGAATTTTGTGACCCAAGACTTCAAGGAATAATGAGTTTTATTGAAGAAAATATGAAATTTAAAATCTCAAGACATTCCCTAAATTTATATGGAAAATGTATTGATGAAAATAATTGTATTAAAAAATAATTAGATGAAAGTTGATGTATTACTAGGTCTTCAGTGGGGAGATGAAGGAAAAGGGAAAATTGTTGATGTTTTAACTAATAATTACGATATTATTGCGCGATTTCAAGGAGGTCCTAATGCAGGACACACTCTTGAATTTGATGACATTAAGCATGTTTTACATACTATTCCCTCAGGTATTTTTCATAAAGGCATAATAAATCTTATTGGAAATGGTGTTGTTATTGACCCCGTAATTTTTGAAAACGAAATTAATTCAATCAACAAATTAAATATAGAAATATCTGAACTATTAATTTCAAAAAAAGCTCATCTTATTTTACCTACTCACAAGCTGTTAGACGCAGCATCTGAGAAAGCAAAAGGAAAGAATAAGATTGGATCAACTCTTAAGGGAATTGGCCCCACATACATGGACAAAACTGGAAGAAATGGATTAAGAGTTGGAGATGTAAGTTCAATTAATTTTGAAGAAAAATATAAAAAACTAAAAAACAAACACATTGAACTTTTAAAATTTTATGATTTTGAATATAATTTAGAAGAACTTGAATCAAAATGGTTTGAAAGTTTAAATACTCTAAAAAAATTCAAGCATATTGATAGTGAACATTATATTCATCAAGCATTAAAAAATGGAAAAAAATTACTTGCTGAAGGAGCTCAAGGCACATTATTAGATATTGACTTTGGCTCGTACCCATTTGTAACTTCATCAAATACAATAACTGCTGGAGCATGCACAGGTTTGGGTGTAGCTCCAAATCAGATAACTGATGTTTTTGGTATATTCAAAGCATACTGTACTAGAGTTGGTAGCGGGCCTTTCCCCACAGAACTAAATGATGAGATTGGAGAACATCTTGGAAAAGTTGGGAATGAGTTTGGCGCTACAACTGGCAGAGCAAGAAGATGTGGATGGATAGATTTACCAGCATTAAAATATGCAATAAATATTAATGGTGTCACCCAACTGATGATGATGAAATCTGATGTGCTTTCTGGTATAAATAAAATAAAAGCTTGTACTCATTATTTAAATTCAAATAATGAAAAGATTGATTATTTACCTTTTGAAGATAATGAAAGTTTAACTCCTGTNTATGATGAAATAGAAGGTTGGGAAGAAGATATCATGAAGATTAGTAATCTTNATGAAGCACCAGAACAGGTACATAATTATATTAAATATCTTGAGGATAATCTTAAGGTTCCTATAAAAATCATTTCTGTAGGACCAGATCGAAAACAAACATTTTTTAGATAAACTTGAGATACTTAAATCTTATAATTTATTTTCTACTTATAAGTACTAATTCTTTTGCTCAAAAAAATCAGAAGAAAATAGAAATAATAAACGCTGATTTTACTTACGTAAATAACAAATCACATCCAGATTATTGGCGTCTAATTGGTAATGTTAATATAAGACATAATCAAACCGATATGTTTTGTGATTCTGCTCATTATTTTTCAGAAAAAGAGAAGATTATTGCATATGAAAATGTAAAGGTTAAAAAGGGAGACAGTATAAATATTAGCGGAGATATACTAAATTATGATGGNGAAAATAAAGTTGCAATAATTTCAAGGAATGTTATTTTAATAAACAAAGAAAATATTTTAAAATCNCAAAGATTAATTTATAATATTCAAAAAAAGAAAATAAGTTTTAATTCGTTAAGCGAAATATCTAAAGGAAACCAAAAAATATCAGCAAAAAAAGGCATATATAACACCAACAGCAGAGCATATCAATTTAATGACTCAGTAAATTATTATAATAATAATTACCAAATTATAACTGATCATTTAATATCTGATGAGAAAAATAAAATAACTTTATTAAAAGGACCATCAGAAATATTATTTGATAATAAAGTAGTTTTTTGTGAAGAAGCTTATTTGTTTGAAAAAGAAAATAAGGCTGAATTCTTTAAAAAAGCATCTTTAAAAACAGACAAATATATCTTGTTTGCTGATAGTATATTTTTTAATAAAAATAATAACAATCTAAAAGCTAAAAACAATGTTGTTTTAGAAGACTCAATAAATAATTTTTTTATTGAAAGTAATAATGCTTTATATCTAGAAAATCAGAGGAAAATGATTTTTAATAAAAGCCCATTACTAAATTTAGTGTCAGATGAAGACACTATATTTATAAAAGCAGATGAATTTCATAATCAAGAAATATTAAGTAAAGAAATTCTTTATGCTTTTAATAATGTTAAAATTTTAAATAATGAGATTAATGGCAAATGTGATTCTCTGACATTTTCAACATCAGATTCATTAATACATTTGTATAAGAATCCAGTGTTATGGCTTGATGAATATCAAATATCNTCTGACAGCATGAGCATAAATTACTATGATAAGACAATAAACAAATTATTTTTAATTTCAAATCCTATTATCATTTCAGAACAAGACTCTACACTATTCAACCAAATAAAAGGAAAATATATGGAGGGAGATTTCTTTAATAATAAACTTAAAAATATAGATGTATTGGGTAATGGACAAAGCATATATTTTATTAAAGAAAATAAAGAAATTATTGGAATGAATTATCTTGAGTCTTCCAATATTTATCTCTCTTTTAAAAAAAATAAAATAAATAACATCAACTACAAAACATCACCATATTCTATTACNACTCCATTANAAGATATAAGTGAAGAAAAGAAATACCTAAAAGGTTTTACTTGGAAAATAAAAGAAAAGCCTGAAAGGCAAAAAGTATTTAGTCAACAACTCTAAAAGAAGTCCTTCTGTTTAGAGAACGTCCTAACTCAGTATTGTTTGAAGATATTGGCATTTTATCACCAAATCCTCTAAAAGAAATCTGATCACTTTTGACAGATTTAGATATTAAATAATTATAAACTGTTTGTGCTCTATTTTTTGATAAAATTAGATTAGATTTAGAATTACCAATTGAGTCTGTATGACCTTCAATGAGAATATTAATATTATACTTAATAATATAATCAGCTAATAAATCAAGCTCATATAAAGAATCACTTATTAACTTAAAGGAATTGGAAGAAAAAAGTACATTTTGAAAGACTATCTCCTCTCCTGCTTTAGACTGTATAATTTCAAGTTCAATTTGATTTAACTTATTTGCTTTAAATATTTCAGGTAAATCAAAATAAAAAATATCATCTAATCCATAACCATCAAATGAAGAGTTAAAGTAGGCAGTTTTTCCATCTGAAGAAACAATTAGTGAGTTTTGACTTTTGTGATCATTAATGGGATAACCAAGATTTTTTGGATTTTGCCACTTTGATTGAATACCTTCTCTTTTAGATAAAAACAAATCATAATCTCCCATTCCAACATGACCATTAGAAGAAAAATATAAGTTTAAATTATCCGCATGAATAAATGGTGACATTTCATCTTTATTGGTATTTATTGAAGGGCCTGCATTGTAAGCAGGAGAAAATCCATTTTTAGTAATTTCCGAAATCCATATATCTGTTCCTCCATATCCACCAGGTCTATTACTAACAAAATACAAATATTTTCTATCAGATGAAAAACATGCTTGAGAATCCCAATATTTAGAATTAACAGATTTACCAAGATTATAAAACTCTAAATTATCTAAATTATTAAAGCCATAATATAAATCGCAACTACCAAATCCATCTTCTCTGTTACATGCAGTGTAAATAATTAAAGATTGATCACTAGAAAATGAAAGAGCGCCTTCATTATTATTAGTGTTAAGAGGATAAGGATATGCAATAGCTTTTTGCCATTCATTATTTATTTTTTCTGAAAAATAAAAATCTTCTTGTGGTTTCTTATCATTAACCTCCACCCTTCTTGTAAAAACAATCTTATTATTATCAGAAGTAATAGCAGGTCCTATTTCAGACATTGAAGAGTTGATTGACGGACCAATATTTATTGGATTAAATGAAACAGGATCAGAAATAGCGTCATTCATTTCAGAAATTGCAAAATCACAATTTTTAATGTAAAAAGAAGTTTTTTCTTTACAATAATTTGAATCTAGCTTACATACAATATTAAAATAATAGAGCGCTTCTGAGTAAAAACCATTTTTATAAAAATCTTTAGCAATTTTATCTATTCCTAAATAATCGCTAGGTTTTTGTATATCATAAATATTCAATAATGTTTTTGCAGAAGCATATAGGTCGTTTTCATTAATATAAATATTTGATAATAGAATAAAAGGTTTATCCCATTCTGTGTTTTTTTCAATTATTTTAAATAGAAGATTTTTTGATTTTTCTAAATCATTTTTTTGAAATAATTTAATTGCTTTATCATATTTCTTGTAATCTCTTTTTTGAGAAAATGTCTGAGTTGTAGCAAAGAAAAATAAAAACAGTATTAAAAATCTCATTATGGAAGATTCATATATTTATGCGATTGAAGAGAAATACTCCATTCACTATTTTTTGAAACAAAATCAATAATTTGTGGTAAAA
>NZHS01000036.1 GCA_002689735.1 Flavobacteriales bacterium
TTTTTTCTTTCTTTTATTTCGGCAAGATAATTTGTGTAATTCATTATTATATTTTTTTCTTGTGAAAATAATCTCTAAACCAAAAGGATAATTCGACTTTAATTCAACTAATGCAAATATAAATTAATGTAATAAAAAAACCGAGTCTTTTTGAACTCGGTTTTATTAATAAGTATATTTTTAGATTTATTCTGCAACTACATTAAAAGGAACAGTAACTTTTACAGAGCGATGAAGTCTTACTTCAGCCTCATATTTACCAAGTTCTTTAATTGTTGTCAGCTTTACAAATCTTTTGTCAATATCGTGACCCAATTCAGCTAAAGCATCTGTGAACTGCGCTGTTGTAATTGAGCCAAATAACTTTGTTCCTCCCTCAGCAACCTTAGCTTTTATATTTATGTCTAAAGACGGAAGAGCTTCTGCTGTTTTATTCATCTGAGCAATAATTTTAGAATCTTTTTGCTCTTGTTGTCTAAGATTTTCAGCAAGAACTTTAGTAGCAGATTCAGTTGCAAGAATTGCCTTTCCAGAAGGAATAAGAAAGTTTCTGCCATATCCAGCTTTTACTTTTACAATTTCGTTTTTGAAACCTAGCTTTTCAACATTTTCTAATAAGATAATATCCATTTCTATATTTTTTAAAAGATTATTTTAAATTATCTCCAACAAAAGGAAGAAGTGCAATTGTTCTAGCACGTTTTACAGCTACTGCAAGCCTTCTCTGAAATTTTAGTGAATTTCCAGTAATTCTTCTAGGAAGAATTTTTCCTTGTTCGTTAAGGAATCTCATTAAAAAATCTGGATCTTTATAGTCAATATATTTAATCCCCATTTTTTTAAAACGGCAATATTTATTTTGTTTTCTTTTCTCAATATCTACAGGAGATAGATATCTAATTTCTGTTTTATTACTCATAATTATTCTGCTTTAGCTTTTTCGTTTAACTTTTTTCTTCTTCTGTCAGCATATTCCATAGCAAATTTATCAAGTCTAATTGTTTGCCATCTGATAACTCTTTCATCTCTTTGAAATTCAACTTCAAAATTTTCAATAATTGACCCATCAGCTTGAAATTCTATAAGGTAATAAAATCCAGTTTTTTTCTTTTGGATTACATATTTAAGTTTTTTTAAGCCCCAATTCTCTTCATGAGAAATTGTTGCCTTTTTACTTTTTAAGTAATCAATGAATTTTTTTACCGTTTCCCTTACCTGTTCATCAGATAAGACGGGATTCATAATGAAAACGGTTTCGTAATTGTTCATTTTATTAATTTTTTGTTATTTATTTCGGGCGGCAAATGTAGAAAAACTATACAGAATAAGCAAATATCAATTGCATTTTAATTTGAATTGATTTTTGCTTATTATTTTGCTAATAATGTTAAATTTGTAATCCAATTTTAGTGACCTAAAATATGAGTGAATTTTTAGTTTCAGCACGTAAATATCGCCCCCAAACTTTTGATCAAGTTGTTGGGCAATCTTCGGTTACCTCAACATTACAAAATGCTATTAAATCAAATCAATTAGCCCAATCATTTTTGTTTTGTGGTCCTAGAGGAATTGGAAAAACAACTTGCGCTAGAATATTTGCCAAGGAAATAAATATTTTTAATTCCACTGAATCTATTGATGATTTTTCATTTAATATTTTTGAACTAGATGCAGCATCAAATAATTCAGTTGATGATATACGAAATCTAGTAGAGCAGGTAAGGGTTCCACCTCAAATTGGAAAATACAAAGTATATATAATTGACGAGGTGCACATGCTCTCTCAAGCAGCATTTAATGCTTTTCTTAAAACTCTTGAAGAGCCACCAGTTCATGCCAAGTTTATTTTAGCCACAACTGAAAAACATAAAATTATTCCTACAATATTATCTAGATGTCAAATTTTTGATTTCAAAAGAGTCAATAATGATGATATTGTTAAGAATTTAAAATATGTTGCAGAACAAGAAAGTATTACAGTAGATGATGATGCCTTGTTTTTAATTGCTGAAAAATCTGATGGTGCTCTTAGGGATTCACTGTCCTTATTTGATAGATTAGTCAGTTTTTCTGAAAAAAAATTGACGTATCAAGATGTAGCTAACCATCTTAATATTCTTGACTATCAATATTATTTCAATGTTACAGAACATTTGATTTCAAATGATATTAGTTCTTTGTTTATTATCTTTAATGAAATTATTGATAATGGCTTTGATGGTCAGCATTTTATTAATGGATTATCTGAACATTTAAGAACTTTATTGTTGTGTCAAAATAAGCAGACAGTCAGTCTTTTTTCTGTAAATGAGTCTTTAAAAGAAAAGTACCTTCAGCAAGCTGAATTAATGAACATTAATTTTTTAGTTAATGCCCTAAAACTTGCTAACACCTGCGATTTACAGTATAAAGCGAGTAACAATAAAAGATTATTAGTTGAAATATGTCTAATGCAAATTTCATCTTTTGGTTTTGATGTAGAACCAAAAAAAAAAAATGAAAAATTTGTAATAAGTAAAACAGTCACTAGTTCTAATTTCAATCAAAAGAAAGAATCACTTCCAGCTAAATCAATTACAAAAAAAGAAGAGGATTTGAAAGTTGAAATTTCTGAAGAGAAAGTTTCATCTTCAATTGATCAAGCTAAACTGCCAAAAAATGATACATCTTCATCTTCTTTAAAGCCAAAAACTATTTCTATTTTAAGTTCTTTAAATGATGTTGATGAGGAAACTGAATCTAAAAAGGTAATGCTTCCAATTAACTCAGATGATTTTTCTTTTGATTTACTAATGAAAAAATGGAAAGAAATGATATCTCATTTTAAAAATTTAGAAAAATCAAATTTAGCATTAAACCTAAATATTAATAAGCCAGAATTGATTGAAAGTAATAAGATTAAAATTATTTTGAGTAATTCATCACAAGTAGAACTGATAGAGCAAGAAAAGATTAATATCCTTACATACTTAAGAAATAGCTTAAATAATGATTTATTAGAATTAGAAACTCAAGTTAAAGAAATTGATAAAAATGATGTGCCNTATACAAATTCAGATAAGTACAAAAANATGTTTGAAGANAATGAAAATTTAGCAAAACTTGGAGNAAGATTAGGTCTTGATCCAGATTANTAATTAAAAAAATANTATGTCAATAAAAAATATAATTACAATATTACTAGTNNNAATGGCTGGAATTTATTTAACTATNAATGCAAAAAAAGAAAATCAGATGATTGAAAACAACTACGAATTTGTTGAGAATGACCCTTTAAATGCAAGAATTTATACTCTAGATAATGGATTGAAAGTATATCTGTCTTCATATGATGACGCTCCAAGAGTTCAGACAAGTATTGCAATTAAAGCTGGAAGTAAAAATGATCCGGCTGATGCAACTGGATTAGCTCACTATTTAGAACACATGTTATTTAAAGGAACTGATAAGTATGGCTCTTTAGACTATAAGCAAGAAAAAGTTTTGTTAGATAAAATTGAAGATTTATATGAAGAATATCGCACTGTAGATATGACTGATACTCTCAACAGAGATTTAATATGGCGACAAATTGATTCTATTTCAGGTGAGGCGGCAAAATTATGTATTGCAAATGAATATGATAAAATGTTAAGTGGTATTGGAGCGAAGGGAACTAATGCATATACCTCTAACGAAAAAACAGTTTATATAAATGACATACCGTCAAATCAAATTGAAAAGTGGTTAAAAATTGAGGCTGAAAGATTCAGAATGCCAGTTTTTAGATTGTTTCATACCGAACTAGAAACTGTATATGAAGAAAAAAATAGATCGTTAGATAGTGATGGAAGTAAAATGTTTGAAGGATTAATGTCGGGCTTATTTCCAAACCATCAATATGGTACACAAACAACCATTGGAACTATTAATCATTTAAAAAATCCATCGCTTAAAGAAATCAGAAAATATTTTAATAAATATTATGTTCCTAACAATATGGCCATATGTATGTCTGGAGATTTTGACTATGATGAGGTTATTAATTTAATTGATAATTATTTTGGTGTTTTTGAAAGAAAAGATGATCCTAAATTTGAAGTTTATAATGAGGAAGAAATAGTATCTCCAAAAATTACTCATGTTTATGGTCCTGAAGCGGAAAGATTATATGTTGGATTCAGATTAAATGGAGTGCATTCTAAAGATGCAAATTTGCTAAGAATGGTAGATATGGTTTTAAGTAATACCTCTGCTGGGTTAATTGATATAAATTTAAATCAGGCTCAAAAGCTTGTTGGAGGAGGCTGTTTCCCTTACATGCTAAATGACTATTCTGTTCATGGCTTTTACGGTAGTCCAAATACCGGTCAGTCCTTAGAAGAGGTAAAAGATTTGTTATTATCTCAATTAGAAGAAATAAAGAAAGGTAATTTTTCTGAATGGATTTTAGATGCAATAGTATCTGATTTAAAATTAGAACAAATAAAAAAATATGAATCAAACAATGGAAGAACCGAAGATTTTGTAGAAGCTTTTACTTTAAATAAAAGTTGGAAAGAATATCAAGGTGTTTTAAATGAACTTTCAAAAATCACCAAAGACGATATTATTGATTTTGTTAATCAGAATTATAAGGATAATTATGTGGTGATATACAAACACTTAGGTGAGGATCCTAATGCAATTACTGTTGCCAAACCACAAATTACTCCAGTATCAGTTAATAGGGACGCTCAATCAGAATTTTTATCAACTATTTTAGATGAGGATGTAAAAGAAATTGAGCCAAGATTTATTGATTTCAGTAATGATTTACAAAAAGATCTTATTGGTGAAGTACCTGTTATTTACAAGCAAAATAAAGAAAATGAGAGGTTTCAAATGAGTTATGTTTTAGATATGGGTACCGACCATGATAAAAAATTAAAAATTGCTGTAGATTATCTTAAATTTTTAGGAACAAACGATATGTCTGCTAGTCAAAAACTTGAAGAATTTTATAAACTTGGTTGTGATCTTTCAGTTAATACTACTTCTAAATCTACAAAAGTTACTCTAACAGGCTTATCATCTAATTATAAAGCTTCACTATTATTGTTGGAGAATATTCTTTCTAATGCAATAGGAGATGAACTTGCTTTAAAAAGTTTGAAATCTACATATGAAAAACAAAAATCCGATTCTAAGTTAAATAAACAGACTATACTTTTTACAGCAATGACTAACTATGCTAGATATGGTGAGAATTCATCTTTTACTAATAAACTAAGTTCAAAAGAAATTGAAGAAATAACATCTAAAGAATTATTAGAGATTATTCATGCTTTAACAACAAATGAACATAGGATTTTATATTATGGTCCTGAAAGCCTTAAAGATATTAAAGAATTGATTTCAGAAAATCATAATATTTCCAATCTTAAAGTAGTTAATAAAACAAACTTAAATGAGGAAAGAGAAATGAATTCTAATGAAATTTATGTTGTTGATTATGACATGAAACAAGCTGAAATTGTAATGTATGCCAGAGGATCAAAACTTAATAAAAACAAGTATCCAATAATTAAATTTCATAATGAATATTTTGGAGGAGGAATGAGTTCTATAGTTTTTCAAGATTTGAGAGAATCGAAGGCTTTAGCGTACTCTGTTTATAGCACATACACAATACCAAAAACTATGGATGATTCTCATTTTCAATTTTCATATATAGGCACACAATCAGATAAGTTATCAGAAGCAATGGAGGGAATGTTAGGTCTTTTAACTCAAATGCCTGAAGCACCTTCTAATTTTGAAAATGCAAAAGAAGCTGTCCTACAAAAGATAAAAACAGAAAGAATTACTAAGCAGAAAGTTATAGATTATTATGAAGCTTCCAGTAAAATAAATATTGATTACGATCAAAGAAAAGATTTATATGAAAATGTTAAGTCTTTTACTATGGGAGATTTAACTGAATTTCATAATACGCACGTTAAAAATGATAATTATACTTATATGGTTCTAGGAAGTTTAGAAGAATTAGACATGCAAGTTCTTAAAACCTATGGCGAAGTTAATGTGTTAACTTTAGAAGATATATTTGGTTATTAAAAAATAATAGATTAATGAATTCAAAAATCATATATACAAAGACTGACGAAGCTCCAATGCTTGCTACACATTCCCTTTTACCAATTGTAAAATCTTTTGTTTCTAAAGCTAATGTGGAGATTGAGCTTAAAGATATTTCTTTAGCTGGAAGAATACTTGCTTCATTTTCTCATTGCTTAGACAAGCAACAAAAAGTAAATGATGCATTATCAGAGCTTGGTAAACTTGTTTTAAATCCAAATGCTAATATTATTAAGCTTCCAAATATTTCTGCATCAGTGCCTCAATTAATTGCAACTATTCAAGAATTACAAGCCAAGGGATTTAATGTTCCATCCTATGTTGAAAAGCCCAAAACCGATCAGGAGAAAGAAAATCAAGCAATTTACAATAGAATAAAAGGTTCGGCTGTTAATCCAGTTTTAAGAGAAGGTAATTCTGATAGAAGAGCTCCTAAAGCTGTTAAAAATTATGCTAAAGTAAATCCACATTCAATGGGGGAGTGGAAATCGGATTCTAAAACGCATGTTGCCACAATGAAAGAGGGAGATTTTCATAACAATGAAAAATCTATTTGTGTTAGTGAAAGTACAACTGTTAAAATTCAACTTCATTCAGAAAATGGAGATATTACTAATTTAAAGTCCGAAATTAATTTACAGGCTAATGAGATTATAGATGCTACTTTTATGAGTAAAAAATCTCTTTTAAAGTTTATACGTCAAGAAATTAAAGAAGCCAAAGAAAATAATGTGTTATTCTCTTTGCACATGAAAGCTACAATGATGAAAGTATCCGATCCAATAATTTTTGGCTATGTTGTTGATGTTTATTTTTCAGAAATAATCTCAAAATATGCTGATCAGCTGCATGAATTTGGTGTAGATTTTAGAAACGGCTTTGGTGATTTGATTGATAAGATTCNAACATTTCCAAAGGAATTACAAAATAATATNCTCTCTGATATAAGTGCTGTTTTGCAAAGTAATGCAGAACTGGCAATGGTAGATTCCGATAATGGAATAACAAATCTTCATGTTCCTTCAGATGTAATAATTGATGCATCTATGCCAGCAATGATTAGAAATTCTGGAAAGATGTGGAATAAAGATGGGAATGTCCAAGATACTAAAGCAGTAATTCCAGATAGTTCATATGCAAGTGTTTATTCTGCAACAATTGAGTTTTGNAAGAATAATGGAGCATTTGATCCAAGAACAATGGGAACTGTTCCAAATGTGGGTTTAATGGCTAAGAAAGCGGAAGAATATGGNTCTCATGATAAAACCTTTGAAATCTTATCCAAAGGAAAGGTAAAGGTTATAGACGCAAATGGAAATNTTTTAATTCANCATGATGTTGAAAAAGGAGATATATGGAGAATGTGTCAAACTAAAAATGATCCAATAAAGGATTGGGTGAAATTAGCAGTTAATAGAGCCAAAGCTACAAATTGGCCAGCAATCTTTTGGTTAAATAAAGATAGAGCACATGATAATGAAATTATCAAGAAGGTAACTTTTTATTTAAAAGATCATGATACTTCAAATCTAGATATACAAATTTTATCTCCTTATCAAGCTACACTCTACACGCTTGATAGAGTAAAGGATGGTAAAAATACAATTTCANTAACTGGAAACGTTTTAAGAGATTATCTTACTGATTTATTCCCAATTTTAGAGCTAGGAACTTCCGCAAAAATGTTATCAATAGTTCCGCTTATGAATGGTGGTGGTTTATTTGAAACCGGCGCAGGAGGCTCTGCCCCAAAACATGTTCAACAATTTTTAAAAGAAGGACATCTCAGGTGGGACTCNTTAGGTGAGTTTTTAGCTATTGTGGTATCCTTAGAACATCTTGCTGATACAAATAATAATCCACAGGCCAAGGTATTAGCTAATTGNCTAGATTCNGCTATNGAAAATTTATTGAAAAATGGTAAATCTCCAAAAAGAAAAATAGGAGAANTNGATAATAGAGGTTCNCATTTTTATTTAGCACTATATTGGGCTGAAGAACTAGCAAAGCAATATGATGATGAAGATTTACAATCTACTTTTGAAATAATTGCTAAAAAATTGAAAGACAAAGAAAATGATATNGTCTCTGAGCTTAGCACTAGTGATATAGGTTTAACTGATATTAGTGGTTATTACTTTCCAGATTCTNATAAAATCAATAAATATATGCGTCCAAGTTCATCCTTTAATGCAATTATAGATTCGATTTAGTTTTTATAAAAATCACTGTTAAATCCTATTAAGTATAATTTTTCAGTTGATCTTGTAAATGCTGTATAAAGCCATCTGAGGTAATTTTTATCTAACATTTCTTTTTTAAAGTATCCGATATCNATAAATACTTCTTTCCATTGTCCTCCTTGNGCTTTATGGCAAGTAATTGAATATCCAAACTTTATTTGAATTGCATTAAAGAATTCATTTTCTTTAATTTTCTTATTTATGTCTTTTTGTCCTTTATAATCTAGTCCGACTTCTTTATAAAGCTTTTTATATTCTTCATATTTTAATGAAGGAGATTCCGAGCTTATTGTATCTAAAAGTAAAATTGTTTCTACCTCATTTTCATTTGGATAGTCGAGTAATTTTATGCTAGCCTTGGCAAATTTAAAACCATATCTTTCAATTATTTCTTTCACTCTTGTGACTTCAATAATATCGCCATTAGCTAAAAAGCCGGCCTCACTTTTTTCATCAAGCCAGAAATAATTATTTCGTACAACCATTAATATATCTCCTGAAGAAATAATATCCTCTTGCCATAAGATTTCACTTCTTATTCTATTATTGTATTGATTTGCTANTTTTNTTNGACCTGCATATTATGGTTGTATTCTCAACTCCAGATTGTGCATAAGCTGCCTCTATATTTTCTTGAAGATCCTCTCCAGAGCTTATCCTAATTACATCATGGTTTAATTTAATTTTTGGCAGAGAATTGTTATTTACTTCAATTAACTTTCTAAGTTGTGTTGCATTTTCTAATACTAATGAGTTTTTTTCTTGTCGAACTACTTCTTTTAGTTCTTTAGAAATTATTTGTTTTTGGTATTTTTTATCAAGATTTTCTTCATCTAATGCAGGACTTACATCTAAATGGACTGGTGGGAGCTGTGCGGTATCTCCAATTAAAATTAGTTTGCAATCAATTCCTTCATAAACATATTTTATTAAATCTTCCAGTAAAGATCTTTTACTAAGACTATCATTTAAGTCTTCTGGAATCATTGAAGCTTCATCAACAATAAAAATTGTGTTAGTGTGAAGGTTTTCCTTCAGTGTAATAAATGTATTACCATTTTTTGAGGTTCTTATCCAGTATATTTTTTTGTGTAATGTAGAAGCTTTTCTTTTAGAATATTTAGCTAAAACTTTTGCTGCTCTTCCAGTGGGGGCAAGTAAAGCGGAGCGTTTTCCAACAGAGGGTAAAGATTTAACTAGTGCAGATATTAGTGTTGTTTTTCCAGTTCCTGCATATCCTTTCAAAAGAAATATACTTCTGCTACCAAGAGTTGAAATAAATTCACTTAGGTCTTCTAATACTGCTTTTTGTTCTTTTGTAGGTTTGTGTGAGAAGTGTTTTAAAAGTCTCTCAATAAATTTTTGAGTTTTCAAATTTTAAATAATGTTAACTTCTGGATAAATCTTAATATCAAATTTTTTATGAACAGAGCGCTGTATTTTTTTTGATAATTCGATGATGTCGTTTCCACTTGCATTTCCATAATTTACTAATACAAGTGCTTGTTTATCATAAACTCCAAAATCATTTTTTCTGTATCCTTTCCACCCTGCCATTTCAATTAACCATCCAGCAGCAATTTTAGAATAAGTTTGCGAATATTTATAGTTTACAATCTCTGGATATTCTACTTTAATTTTTTTTAATTTTTTATTTGAAATAATTGGATTTTTGAAAAAACTCCCACTATTCCCAATTTTTTGAGGGTCAGGTAATTTTCTGCTTCTTATGTTTATAACAGCATTGCAAATTGACTGAGGCGAGGCCTGTATTTTTAGAGCAGTAAGTTCAGATGCTATAGCTCCATATGATGTATTATTTATGGGTTTCTTATTTAGTAAAAAAGTTACTTTAGTTATGATACATTTTTCTTTTAGATCTTTTTTAAAGATTGAGCTTCTGTAACTAAAATCACATTCGCTATTTGTTAACTCCTTAATAGTCTTACTTTCTAGGTCAATAAATTCAACTTTTTTAATTGTATCTTTTGCTTCACAGCCATATGCACCAATATTTTGGATTGGAGAGGCGCCAACTGATCCAGGAATAAGGGCTAAATTCTCAACTCCAGAAAGATTTTTTTTTACACACCATAAAACAAATTCATGCCAATTTTCTCCGCTACCAACCTCTACTTCAGTATGATTTTTATTTTCTTTTGTAATATGTATCCCTTTTATGCTGTTTTTTAGAACAATACCATCAAAATCGTTTGAAATTAAAATATTTGATCCACCACCTAAAACAAAAGATTTTTCTGTTTTTAATAAGTTGTGATTAAGAATTTCTTTGAGGCTTTCTAAAGTTTTAAACTCATAAAAAAACTTAGCATTTGCTGAAATATTAAATGTGTTTAGATGGTCTAGAGGGAAGTTCTTTACAATAGAGATACTCATAATTCATCTATTGTTATTTCCTTTAATTTTTTTTCAGAACATCTAATAATTCTTGAATTAAATTTTTTAATGATTTCATAATCATGCGTAGCAATAACTACAGTTGTTCCTTTATTATTAATGTCTTTTAATAATTGAATTATTTTTTCTGACTTTTTAGGATCTAAGCTTCCTGTAGGCTCATCTGCTAGTATGATTTCTGGATTNTTTAATAGTGCTCNGGCAATTGCAGCTCTTTGTTTTTCNCCNCCTGANAGTTCATGTGGCATTTTATTATTAAACNCTTCTAAATGTACNTCTTCTAANACTTTNTTTATTNGTTCTGAAATNAGTTTTTTGTCTTTCCATCCTGTGGCTTTTAAAACAAACTCTAAGTTATCATTAATTGTTCTATCTGAAAGTAATTGAAAATCTTGAAAAACAATTCCAAGTTTTCTTCTTAGTTGAGGAATGTCATCTCTTCCAATCTTGTTAAGATTGTATCCAGNTACATAAATATTTCCAGCAGATACTTTTATCTCACCGTATAAAGATTTAACCANACTACTCTTCCCACTTCCAGTTTCTCCGACTAAATAAACAAAATCACCATGTTTTATTGATAGATTGATATTTTCAAATATTAACCTATCTTCTTGATGAAGGTTAATTCCTTCAAGTGTGATTTCCTCATTATTCATTTTCTGGAATGTATTTGTGGATTTTTCCAAATGGAAGTTTTTCAATTATTTCNATCATCTGATTTGAATATTTTTGAAGATTATTTTTTTCTAAACCTCTTTTTGCTTGACTTACTCTAAAATANGCTCTAAGGGTCATATTATCATCTCTGATTTGAATGAAATCAGGAATAACNTTNGTTCCTTTAATTTTTAGAATATAAAACACTTTGCAAATTAAAAAAATATATCATTTGTNTAACGAATAAATATTTTTTTAATTGTTCAGAATTTGTGTTGAAAACTTAAATTACGACTAAATTTTCAATTTANCATATTATTTAAATTTACAAATAGATGATTAGAATTTTTACCCTTTTCATATCTCTTTTTATTTTTAATTTTTCTTATGCACAAGAAAAAGATTTTGATGTTGCCATAGATTATTATAATCAAAAACAATATAATGTAGCTCAGCTAATTTTTGAAAATATTGATAGTGATATTGCATTATTATATAATGCCAAATGTTCNAGAAATTTAGGCTCTGAAGATGCTATAGAATTATTTAGCAGATTGTTGGAGGATTTCCCTTTTTCTATTTATCATACAGAGGTTTATTCNTCGCTTGCAGAGATTTATTATAATGACTACAACTTCTCTCAAGCCATAATTTTTTATAATAAGATTGAAGATNTATTAAAAGTTAATCAAAAATTTAATTTAGCATATTCTTATTTTCAATTAGATTCAATAGAAAATGCAAAGTATCATTTTTCAAAATTATTGAATNTTGATTCTGAATATCAAGCTGCTTCTAAATATTATTTTGCTCACATTTCATATAAAACTAAGAACTATCAATCCTCTCTAAAGTGGTTTAAGGAGTTAAGAGCAGACAAAAAATTTAAAAAAATCGTTCCTTATTATATCGGNCAGATTTACTATTTTCTAGAAGATTATAATACTTTNATTGAATTTTTAGAACCTATAATTGATGANGTTATTGATTCAAGGAAGATAGAGTCTAATAGATTACTTGGAGAATCTTATTATAGAGTTAAAGATTATCTCAACGCTACAAAATACTTGAGTGTTTTTGATTCAGATTCAGTAAAAGTTAGCGACTCTGACAATTATATGATTGCATTCTCATACTATAAAATTTCAGATTATTTAAATGCGATTACTTATTTTAAAAAAATAGATATTTCAGATTCTAAATTAGGTCAAATGACCTCATATTATTTAGGNGCTAGNTATTTAAGGGTTAATAACAATAATTTTGCAATGCAAGCATTTAAAAATGCTTCTTCTATGCAATTTGATAAAACTATTTCTGAGGAAGCTCTTTTTAATTATGCTAAACTTTCTTATGAGTTAGATTTACCATTTGAAAATTCTCTTACAGCTTTTAAGGAATTTATATCTCTTTTTGATTCCTCTGACAAGCAAGAGCATATAAAATCTTTATTGGTAAAGCTATTAAAAGTTACAAGCAATTATACTGATGCGTATAATGCATTAAAAAATAAAATTGATTTGAATTTGGAAGAGAAAANTACACTTCAAGAGTTAGCTTTTTTTCTTGGAGTNAAAGAGTTTAATAATAATAATTTTGATCAAGCTATTTTCTTTTTTAAAGAATCACTAATGTTTTTAAATAATGAAGGAATTGTAAATGCTTCAAAAATTTGGTTAGCTGATGCTTACTATCAAATAGGGGAGTTTGAAAATTCTCAAAATATTTACTCAAATATTTCTAATGTATAATGATAAATTTTTAAGTGATTTNTCGCTTTACAATAAAGGNTACACATTTTTTAAGCTTGGNGAATATTCNACTGCTAATGNATCTTTTAGAGCCTATATCAAATCTGCTAAAGANTCAATGTTTGTTAATGATGCGTTGCTAAGAATTGCTGATTGTTATTTTATGCAAAAAAGTTTTANNCTAGCTGATAAGTATTACGAAAAATCAATTGTCTTTAATTTNTTTGATTTAGATTATTCATTATATCAAAGAACGATTTGTCTTGGGGTAATTAATAATCAATCAGAAAAGTTAAGATTACTNAAGCGTTTAATTTCAGAAGAAAGGAATTCTATTTATTTTGACGATGCATTATTTGATATTGCTCAATATTATAAAAATTCTNCATCTTACGATGATGCTTTATTGTTTTATGACAGTGTNNTGANAAATTCAATAGATTTTGATTTACNAGCTAAATCTTATTTGAGTAAAGCAATGGTTTATTATAATANTGATGAGATAGATAAATCAATAAGTCAATATAAATTAGTTATAAATACTTTCCAAAAAGGACCTTATTTTAAAGAGGCTTTATTAGGCTTGCAATCCATCTATGTTGGTATAGCAAGAGTTGATGAATACATANCTTATTTAAATNATATTCCGCAATATAAACTAAGTCAATCTGAACAAGATTCACTTTCTTACAGTGCNGCATTTATAAAGTTTTCAGAACAAGATTATAGCGTTTCAAGAGATGCATTTCAAAAATANATTACAGAATTTAATNATGGAGTTTTTATAGAAGATGCATATTATTACTTAGCACGTTCATACTATAATTTGGGTGACTCTGTTCAAACTAATTTATCTTATGCATNTATTGTTGAGAATAAATCCATTCAATATCTTGAAGAAGCACTTACTCATTTATCTAGANCTTATTTTAATGCTGAGGATTNTNTGATTTCAAATAACTATTATTCTCAGTTGGAAGAAATAGTTTCAAATAATAGTGTAAAAAGAGAAGTNATTATTAGGCTCATGTACGGATTTGAATTTATAGANACAAAGAAAGCTGTTAGCTATGCTCAAAAAGTTCTTTTGTTAGATAAGGTAGATAATTGGTTATTATCNAAGGCAGAAATCATAATTTCTAGAAATGATTTTGAATCGGGAAANTATGCTAAAGCAAGAAANTCATATCGTAGGNTTTTAAATATTGATAATAACAGTGATGGGGCAGAAGCAATGTATATGCTAATCTATTTAACTTATTTAGATGATAGTTTAGATCTTGCAGAAGNAATGATTTTTGATATGCCAAATAATTTTTCTGACAACTATTATATTGCAAAATCTTTTATCCTATTGTCNGATATATATTTNTNAANAGGTGATAAGTTTCAAGCNAAAGCAACATTAGAAAGTATAATAGATAATTATGATGGTGAAGAATTAATTCTANTTGCAAAAAAGAAAAGAGAAGAGATAATTGAATCTGAAATCAAGCAAGACCAAATGNNAGAAAAAATAAGATATATAGATATTTTTGAAGAGGAACTAGAATATGAATTTTATGATCTTAATGATACCTTAATAAAATGATTAATAAACAAATTAAATTTCTAGCTNTTATATTATTTTGTTTTAGCAATAATTATATTTTTTCACAAGATTTAAAAACTACTGAGATTAGAGTGGTTGAAGGATTAGATGTAAGTGTTCCNGATGCTAATAAGCTTAATGTAAAGGCTTTTTTTATGGATACCACTAAAATCGATAAAACTCAAAAGTATTCCTTTGTTGATAGAGGACTATATTCTAGTTTTAACACTAGGCCATTAACAGCGGCAAGAATTAAAAATAAAAATCAAATAAATACTAATTCAACTAATATATCGCTTGCTTTTGGTAATAATTCCTATCAAAGTGGAAAGTTTAATTTTAGTAAAATGCATAATCGCTCATTTTATTATGGTATTGGTTTGTCAATTCAAAATAGTGAGTTTAACACATCTACTGATGAATTAAATGTTCTAAGAAAAAATCCAGTATTCTATCTGTATGCTAAAAACATTTTCAAAAAAAATATTGTTTCTTCCAAAATTTCTCATCAAAGAATTACAACAAATCACGGATTTAGTAAAAGTTCAGAAAGTCAGTTTTCATATTCTGAGTTGTCTTTAAAAATGAATTCAAGGGGAAAGGATAATAGCTTTGATCATATTAGCGAAATCTCATTAAAAGATTTAAATTCTAAAATTGAGAATCATGTTTTTATTGGTACTGAAATTAGCAAAACAATTAATTCTATTCCAATAGCTTTAGAGCTGGAGTTTAATAATTATTTAAATTATCAAAATAATGATGATATTTTAGATAGAGAAGAGTTGGATGTGAAGATTCTAGATATTTCTCCAAAACTTTCTTTTGCTAAATATGGCTTTGATATTAATATTGGTTTTAATCTCGGAATTGAAAATAATAATGCAGAAAACAACGCAGATATTTTTCCTCTTTTAGAGATTAGTAAAGAATTGGTTGATAATGTTATTAATCTTTCTTTTGGAGTGGATAGATCAGATTATAGAAATACACTTGCATCTCTAACAAAAGAAAACCCATACATACATTCTTTTGGTTTAAATGCTAATGAAGATCCATCTCTAAATATTGTCGATACAATAAACTTTTCTCACAAATTAGAAACAACAGATATTTATGAAGCATTTTTGAATTTAGATAATAAACTTTCAAATAATGAAATGTTAAGTTTCAAACTGGCTTATGGTAAAATATTAAATCATCATTCATTTATTTTAACTACAATAAATGATCAAAGAAAATTTGAAATAGAATACTTAGATGTTTGGCAACTTAGAGCAAATGCGTCCTATCAAAAAGAATTCAATAATTTAATAGCTTTATATATTGATATAAATTATAATTGGCNTGATGAGGTTGTTTCAAATAAAGCCGTTTTAACTGGCCAAATAAGCCTTCCAGTTACNTTAAGAAATAAAATTAAGGCANNNCCATCNCTGAGNTATATTGGNCCGCGAGAAGCTCTTATTTTATCTGGTTTGTTTATTGAGCCTGCTGAATATGAAACTATTCAGCTTGATCATTTGTATTTTTTAGATTTAGATATTAACTATAATTACTCTGAAAAAATTGGCTTTTCTATAAAAGCTAATAATATTTTAAATGTTACAACTCCATTTTGGAATGGCTATGAAGAAATGGGTATTAACTTTAGTCTTGGGTTAAATTATATTTTCTAAAAAAGTTATCAACTTTTGTTGATAAAACACCTCTAATTTTCTGCTTAAAAAATAGCTGTTTAAAGAATGGATAATTGTATATTTGTTATAATATCAATAATTCAAATTTTATGTCTGAAGAAAATAAAAATAATGAAGAATATGGGGCTGATAATATTCAGGTTCTTGAGGGCTTAGAAGCTGTAAGAAAAAGACCTGCCATGTATATTGGAGATGTAGGTCAAAAGGGTTTACACCACCTTGTATACGAAGTTGTAGATAATTCTATTGATGAAGCTCTAGCAGGCCACTGTTCTGATATAGATGTTTTTATAAATGAGGATAACTCTATTACTGTTAAGGATAATGGTAGAGGTATTCCAACTGCTTTGCATGAAAAGGAAAAGAAGTCTGCTTTAGAGGTTGTTATGACAGTTCTTCATGCTGGAGGTAAATTCGACAAAGGTTCCTATAAGGTTTCTGGAGGTTTACACGGTGTTGGTGTTTCTTGTGTAAATGCCTTATCTACAGATTTAAGAGTTGAGGTTCACCGCGGAGGTAAGGTCTTCGAGCAGGAATATAAAATTGGAGTTCCTCAATATGATGTTAGAGAAATAGGAACAACAGACAGAACTGGTACTGAGGTTACATTTAAGCCTGATTTATCAATTTTTGTTGAATCTATTTATCATTACGATATATTAGCTGCAAGATTAAGGGAACTTTCTTTTTTGAATAAAGGTATAAATCTTAGTATAACAGATTTAAGAAGAAAGAATGATGACGGAACTCATGTAAATGAAAAGTTCTTTTCTTGAATTTAGCTTTTTTTTAAAATTAATAAAGCTTAGTCTTTTTTACCAATTAACTATCTTTACACATGAATTTTAAAGAATAAAAAAATAATTATTATGCAAATACGAGGAAAGAATATTATTATCACGGGAGGTAGTCTAGGAATTGGAAAAGAAACAGCTAAAGCATTAGTAGAGAAAGGAGCTAATGTTTTAATTACTGGAAGATCTGAAGATAGATTGCATAAAGCAAAGTTATATTGTAATGCTGAAACAATTGAATTTGATATTGCTGATTTTGATAATATTCCAAAATTTGCAAAAGAATGCTTATCAATTCTTGAAAATAGAGTTGATGTTTTAATAAATAATGCTGGAATTGGAGTTAGAAGTTCAATAGAAGATTTAAACATAGATGATTTTTTAAAAGTGTTTAATGTCAATGTGTTTGGATTATATCTTTTTACCAAAGAAATTGTACCTCTAATGAAAGAAAATAAAAGTGGTACTATAATAAATATAGGCTCAACAGCCAGTTTAAAAGGATATCAAACAGGAAGTATATACTCAGCATCTAAATTTGCTGTTAGATGTCTGTCACAGTGTTGGCAAGCAGAATTAAGACCTTTTAACATTAGAGTATGTCAAGTAAATCCAAGCGAAGTTACTACTGCATTTGGAAATACTTCAAGAATTGAAAGGGCAGAAGTACATAATAAACTAACCCCAAAAGAAATATCTCATTCTATTGTGTCTGCAATTGAAATGGACGACAGAGGTTTTATAAATGAGCTTAATGTTTGGGCAACAAATCCTTTTTAAAATTTATATGAAAATCCATTTTTATAATTAATTATAGTATTAGGTATACCTATTGCTGGAAAACTATCATAAGAGATTTCTATTTTATTTGAAAAGAAAAACTTTTTACTGATTTTAAAAGTTATTTCGGTTTCATTAGAAAATCGATAATCATTAAATGAATTAATAATTGGCTGAAAATATAAAGTAGAATAAATTATCATTAGTTTATTCAAATTATAATTTAAATTTAAATAAGAACTTAATCTTAAATTGTTTTCTCTAGTACTATAATTTAATTTTTCCTGCTCAAAAAAAGAAGAAATACCAAAATAATGATTAAAAATATTTCTTCTTAATCCACCTCCAAAAAGAATTCTGTTATCAATTTTTCTAATTGGATCATATTGATTTTGAAAAAATGACTCTATAGTTATTTTCGAATTTATTTTATTATTTATTCTTAGGTGTTGGAAGCCATCATTAGAAAAGTCTATACCAGCTCCTCGATCAAGATTAATTTCATTAATTAAATATATAGTCCATGATTTGTAATTCCAGTTAAGGAATATCTCATTTTCCATTTCCCAATCAATTTCATTTACTTTTTTAAAATCATATGCAATCTTAATATATCCATTAAATTGTTTGTTGTTTTCATTTCTTAACGACTCAATATTAACAATTTGAGCATAATGTGTAAAAGGGAATAAAAAAAATAATAGATAAGAAAAAAAAATTTTCATCAATCAAATTTATTAAATAATGGATTTTTATGTGCTTAAAATTAAAAAATATCAATTAATTATTTAATTGTTGATTTCTTAATTAATTTAATTGCATTTTTTTGACCTTGTATATCAATTACTTCTGATTCTTTTTTATAATTATTAAGCCAAATTTTTATAATTTTTAAAACTCCAGGAAATTTTTCTTTTAATTCCTTTTTTGAACTTATTTGATGTAAAGGAGAACTTGAATGGATAAATAAAATTTTAGGATCACTTTTACCTTTATCTAATGTATTGATTATTGCTATAGGTTTTGCTTGAATTGTATCGCCAATTTCAAACCTATTTCCAATTACAATAGCATCTAAAGGATCATTATCCCCACTATTATTTGTATTTAATATCATTCCATAATTAAAAGGATAATTCAGATACTTAATAGTTCGTGGTAAATTATTTAAAGAATCTCTTTCAATTTTATTATTTATCTTATTTAATTCCCATTTTTCATTA
>NZHS01000037.1 GCA_002689735.1 Flavobacteriales bacterium
GGGAAAGTAATTGGAAATAAAATGGTTGATATGCAGTTGTCAAATTCAAAGTTAATTGAAAGAGGAACTAAAATGATTATGAATAAAACATTACTTTCATTTGATGNAGCTAAGCAAATATTGATTGAAAATGGTTCNGTTAGAAATGCNTTAAATAAANTTAATGGATAAAGAAAAACTATTAAAAGCAGGAATNTGGCTTTCNACAACTGTTTTAATAATAGCAATAGATGCTAATTTACTTTTTTTGGGATTTAATCATTTAAGACATGACAGTTATACTGTAATAATAATAGCATTATGTTTNTTGCCTGTTTTATTTTTTTGTGCATNCAAAGGGATTAAGTCTCTTCTTGATGCNATATTTTCCTAGCTTGTGTTATTTCTCTTTTTCCATTTGGTCCAGGAAAAGCAAAAACTTGAAAGCCAATTTTTTTTAATTTTCTTTTAATAGCTCCTTTAGCACAATATGTAATTAAAATCCCATTGTAGTTTAAATTGTTATAAAGGCCTTTAAAAATCTTTTCAGTCCATAAATCTGGCTGTTTTTCAGGTGAAAATGCATCAAAATAAATGAGGTCATAATAACATTTATGATTAAAATTATTTAAATCCTTAGCATATTTAGTAATAGAAAAAAAATCACTTATTTTTAATTTTGATTCCCATTTTGAACTATGCAGGTTTGTGAAAATATTTTTTTTAATATTTAGCTGCTCACTAAAATTTAGAGCATAGTAATCAGGTTTTTCTAAAGGAAATTTCTCTATAGTTTGATAATCAATTCGTATTTTTTTGTTCTTGGAATAAAGAAAAGATAATAATGCATTTAGTCCAGTACCAAATCCTACTTCAAATATTTTAATTTCTTTTTTGTAAATATATTCTAAGCCATAATTGATAAATATATGTTGAGATTCATTAATAGCTCCATGCTTAGAATGATAACTTTCATTTATATCATTATTAAATATAGTATTAGAACCATCATCTGTTAAGATAATGCTATTGTTCATTTTCTTATATACAGCTTGTTGATTTTCTGAATAGTTCCAAGACAAAATTTCTCATGACATTCAATACAGTTATTTACCATTGCATTAAAATTCTTGTGAGATATGTTGTTTGTAAATTTTTCTGAAGTGTTAATGTATGCNCTTGCAAAAGCTTGGTAAACTCCGTCATCTCTTAGATTTTCATCTGTTGGTTTAGCTGTGTGTAATAAATTCAAATTGTCATTAAATTTTTGAATTAATTCACTTGGTAATTTATTTGATTTTAAAGTATCTGCATCTATGATTAAATTTTTAATCTCTAAAGAATTATCAAAAAGATGACGCATTACAATAGCCAGTTCACTATCACCGTTTGGATTTATTTGATTATCGATACATTCTTTTTGATTGTTTGAACAGCCAAAAAAAATAAACAAACAAACTAATGTATGTGATAATTTCTTCAAATTTAGTATATCATTACTCCTGTAGCTTCAGAAATACTATATATTGTTTCAGGTTCTGTAATAGCATCAATTTCTTCTTGAGGTGCATTAGCATCTTCTTTTAGGTGTTTAAGCCATTCAACCGACAATGTTTCTACTTTTGCTAATCCTTCAATTACGGCTGTTTTGCCCGAAGCCTGCATGGGAACAAAAAAACCATAATCTTTAAATCTAACTAACATTTCATTTTCTTCTCCTAGATCTACATACATCCAACATCCTTTCTTTTGACAAATGCTATTAATTACTGCTTCTACCTTTACAAAAGCAGAATCTTCTGTAGATAAAGTTTGAAGTAATTCTTTTGTAGTAATTTTCCCTTCTTCAGTCATTTCTTGATTACCAAAAATTTGTAATTCAGTATTCTGATTTGAACAAGAAGCTAGAAGTATAAATAAAATAAAGTAGGATATTTTTTTCATGTTGTTATTTTTATGTTACAAATTTAATCTAAATATTAATATTTATTCTAAAATCATCTTATAATGCATTATGCCTACTTCATCAAATTTTTCTCCAATCTTCTTAAAACCAACTTTTTCATAAAATTTCACAACCTGAACTTGGGCATGTAAGTATTTTGTGAGCTTTGAATGAGATAAATCTAAAATCATTTTTTTTAATATTTTTATTCCATATCCTTTACCTCTTTTTGATTTTAATACTGCAAATCGTTCCATTTTAATACCATTTTCTGTCTTTCTATATCTAGCAGTTGCTAAAGGAATGTTTTTCTCACTTAATAAGTAATGAGTTGATTCTTCTTCAAATTCATATTCATCTTTAGGATCACATTTTTGTTCCTTTACAAAAACATCTTTTCTAATTTCAAAACACTTTTGCATTTCAATTTTATTTTCAAATGTGATTTTCTTTATATGAATCATTTTTTGTATAATTATTTTTTAAAAAAACTATATATTTTNAAATTTCTTTAAGTAAATTTATTTAAATTTGTTAAAAAAAGAAATCATGATNAATAAAANTTTTACTTACATATTATCTATATCAATTTTAAGCCTATTTGCTTTTACNACNCANNNANANAAANNNAACGCNAANAANANNAACTCTTCTNTNATTTGGACTGGNAGTAANCCNACAGGNTCNCANACNGGNAATGTAACTTTAAAANANGGTTATTTATCATTNGANCATGGNCNNCTTGTTGGTGGNGANTTTACAATNGANATGACNNCTATTACNTGNACTGANATTGAATCTGAAAAAAAGAATAAATACTTAGTTGATCATTTAAAAGACGAAGATTTNTTTGATGTTAATCANTTTCCTGAAGCAAAACTTACAGTTAATAGAGTTAAAAATATTGAAGGNAGTCAATTTGAGATGAAAGGAAATATGACTATTAAAGGAATTACAAATCCTGTAACATTTAATGCTGATATTAAGATAAATAGAAACTCATACACAGCNATTGCTAAAATTATTATCGANAGAACTAAGTGGGGAGTTGAATATAAATCAGGAAATATTTTCAANGATTTAGGTGATAAAATTATTTATGATGACATGGAATTTGATATTTTCCTTGTTTCAGAAAAATAATTAAAAAAGTTTATTTATTTCTTTAGCTAACAATTTAGCAGCAACTTTATTATTTCTAAACCATAGCTCAGGTTCTATCATCTCTATTTCTNCTAATGAGAGCTCATTGTTATTATCGTAAATAATATCTACCCTAGAGTAAATTGGTAGNNTTGGACATTTATCTAAGCAANTTTTAGCAAATATTATTTCTTCATTATTAGCATTATAAACTTCAACGCTACCACCATGATCATCTTGCACTCTAAAATCACCTTTTTTTGCAATTTTTTTCACTGCATGAGTATATTTACATCCGATAAATATTAAAGAGATTTCACCTTGGGTAATAATACTATTTAAAAATTCTTGAAATATTAAATCTTCATTTAATTTAAGATCAAGGAATTTTTGTTCATAGTTATAGAAATTATTTTTACTTATTCTGTAAGTTTCTCTAGCTGCTCCAGAAATTGTAGGTTTAATTATTGCTTCATTAAAGTCATACTTATTAAATAAGCTTTCTAAAGTTACATTATCTTCTTTTGTTATAACTTCAGTAGTTGGAATATTAATCCCCTTTTTGTTAAGCTCAATTAGATATTTTTTATCCAAATTCCAATTGATTAGTTCATATGAGTTAATAAAAGTGGTTTCTTCTTTTACTTTTTCTAACCATTTTTTGAAGTTTTTGAATTTTTCAAAGTAGTCCCAAGTGGAGCGAAAAACTGCAAACTTAGTTGCTGACCAATTAAAATCGGATGAATCCCAAGCTTTTTTGATAACTCTTAAGCCCAGTTTCTCTAACTCTATAATTAATAATTGATCTTCTGTTAAAACTTGTTGTACATACCAATCAATAGATTTTGGGTCCTCGTATCTTTTATCAGTAAGAATTACAACATCATACATTTATGGCTTAAACCTCTTAATACTGCATCCAATAGGATCAGTTTCACTAACTTTTATTTTCTTACCATTAGCTAATTGTTCCATTGCATCTTTTAAGTAAAACTTTTTTACTTTTTTAATATTTTCATAATTATCATCTATTGCACCTTTATATACTAATTGAAATTCCTTATTAAACATAAATACATGAGGAGTAGTTTTGGCTCCAAAAGAATTTGCTAGAGTACTTTCTGTATCAAGAAGATATGGGAATCTATAATTATATTTTTTTGCGTGTTTTTGCATATTCTCATAGGAGTCATCTCCTTTTCTTTTTTTATAATTTGAATTAATATATACTAAGCCAAGGTTATTTTTTTTAGCTAATTCTTCAGCTAATGTATATCTGTCTTCCCATTTGATAACGAATGGACAAGTATTTGAAGTAAAAATCACCACTAATCCATTTTTTTCAGAAATTGATTCTAATGAATAAGATTTTCCATTAGTAGATTTTAACTCTTGATCCATATTAGGCATTTCACTATTAATCTCAATTGTTTTAAGTTGAGATTTTTCAGTTTTTTTACCATATTGGGCTAGCGTTATTAAAGGAAGAGAAAGAAGAATTAGAAGTAATTTTTTCATTTTTTTTAGTTTAATTAATTATTATTTTTTTTGANCTTGTACCATTTTTGAAAANATCAATTTTTATTTTATTNANTANATTNTTAGATTTTTTNCCTAAAACATCNANTGACTNAANAACGTATTTAGTGTTAGAGTTAGTATTNATATTATNATAATTTACGAAATTGATAGGAACTAACTGAACATCAAGATTNGTAGTNCTNTTGTTTAATACTGATGCATTTATTGTTTTACTGTGATAACCACTTTTACTAAATTGAAATTGATAGCTACCCTGGTATATATATCTATGATAATTTCCAATTGGTAAACTNGANTANACATGAGAGCTATCAATATCATGGTTTATAACTTCAACTTTTGCTTTTAAAGGNAATCCTGTTATNCTATCTGTTACTATTCCTCTTAGCCCATANAGNGATTGTTCCATATAGTTGTAAAATGANGGNTNTGTTGCATTCCAAAATGNGGGTAGNTNTTGAGGATTTGGTGTCTTGTCATTAGAAAGTTCTAAAGTAAATTCTCTACACTGTTTGAAATAATTCATATAGTCCTGTCTTCCACCATCAATTTCATACCAATCATTACCATTAACAATACCATCATTAAAGTTTGAGAAATAATTTGAGCCTCCGTACAATTGACATGAATCTGCATATTCATTACATACATGCTGCCACCAGTTGTCATCAGCAGTTAATTGAGACCATGTGTCCCATGGATAATTTGCAACAACAGCTCCTGTATGAAGNTTAGAAGATAGATTAAAATTAATCGTATCAGCTAAACCCATAAACATTAATGTTTCATCTTGCCAAGGATTTCCATCTGGGTGTTGGCCATCCTGTGGGTCGGGATAATTTCTGTTTAAATCAATAAAATTAGCATTAGATCTTGTTGCTCCCCAAACATTATTATTTCCNCCTGCATAGGCGCCATCAGGATTTGCTAGAGGATTGATCCAAATATCAATTTNATTAACTAAGTTAGTTATACGACTATCTACATTATATTTATTTAAAATATCATCAATGAACCTTAACATTAATACATATCCAGTAAGCTCATCACCATGCATAGAAGAAGTGTATAGAAANGATGGTTCATTTTCTTTCTGATTNATATTATCTGAAATATTTACTATTAGTATTTCTCTACCAGAGCTAAGTGTGCCGAGAGAATGAATCTTACATATTTGCGGAAAAGAATCAGCAAAAGCATACATCATATTTACGTATTGATTATATGTTGGATAATAATCCCAATTGTTTTTTGATTGGTTGTTGTAAAAAAAACTNTTATCTATAATTTTATAATCAATATTAAGATTAATAAAATTTAAAAATTGCTTCTTATTAGCATAAGCATATGCAGTATTTTTATCAATCCTATGNTCTAGAGATATTATTTTTGAATATCTATCTAGCTGTGATTTTTTTTGGTATTCAAATGAAAAATATATTTCGTTTTTAGTTAAAAATATTTCATCAATATTTTGACTAAATAATGTTAGTGGAAAAAAAATAATGAGTAAAATTTTAACTATTTTCATTCAAAAAGGTTTACATGTTTCTTCTATANTGGCCACCAACCTCAAATAAGCTATTNGAAATTTCTCCNAGAGAACAAGTCTTTGATGTNTCCATTAACTCTTCAAAAATATTCTTATTAAGAATGGCTGCTTGTTGAATATTACTTAGTTTTTTAGTTGCATCATTTTTATTTGTTTTATGAAGTTGCTCTAACATTTTAATTTGATATTCTTTTTCTTCTTTTGNAGCTCGGATTACTTCNNTAGGTATGATTGTTGGTGATCCTTTTTTGTTCATGAAAGTATTTACNCCGATAATAGGGAATTCTCCTGTATGCTTTAAGGTTTCATAGTGAAGAGATTCTTCTTGAATTTTACTTCTTTGGTACATAGTCTCCATAGCACCAAGAACTCCACCTCTCTCTGTTATNCTATCAAATTCAATNAGAACTGCTTCTTCTACAAGGTCTGTTAATTCTTCAATAATAAATGAACCTTGAAGAGGATTTTCATTCTTTGTTAATCCAAGTTCCTTATTAATAATTAATTGAATTGCCATAGCTCTACGAACTGATTCTTCAGTAGGAGTTGTAATTGCTTCATCATATGCATTGGTATGTAGAGAATTACAGTTGTCATATATAGCATATAGTGCTTGAAGTGTTGTTCGTATATCATTGAAGTCTATTTCTTGAGCATGTAGAGATCTCCCTGAAGTTTGAATATGATATTTAAGCATTTGAGCTCTTTTGTTTGCTCCGTATTTATGTTTCATTGCTTTTGACCATATTTTTCTTGCAACCCTACCAATGACTGAATACTCTGGATCAATACCATTGCTGAAAAAGAATGATAGGTTAGGCCCAAATTCATTAATATCCATCCCTCTACTTAAGTAGTATTCTACATATGTAAATCCATTAGAAAGTGTAAATGCAAGTTGTGAAATTGGATTAGCTCCAGCCTCAGCAATATGGTATCCAGAAATCGATACAGAATAAAAGTTTCTTATTTCTTTATTAATAAAATATTCTTGAACATCTCCCATCATACGTAATGCAAATTCTGTNCTAAAAATACATGTATTCTGAGCTTGNTCCTCNTTTAAAATATCNGCTTGAACNGTTCCTCTAACTTGATTTANTGTGTTTTTAGCAATTTTGTTGTAAATATCATTTGGTAGAACTTTGTCTCCAGTTATTCCCAANANGAANAATCCNAGACCATTATTTCCNTNTGGAATTTCNCCTTGATATTCAGGTCTTTTAGTGCCTTGNTTTTTNTAATANTCTTGTATTTTATTTTTAACATCTTTCTCNAGCTTATTTTTGAAAATATATTTTTCACATTCNTGATCAATAGCNGTGTTCATAAAATATGCAAGTAGNATAGGAGCAGGNCCATTAATGGTCATACTTACTGAAGTTTTANGNTTTGTAAGCTCAAATCCTGAATANAGTTTTTTCATGTCATCNAAACAGCAAATTGATACTCCAGCATTTCCAATTTTACCATAAATNTCCGGTCTGTTTCCAGGATCATTNCCGTATAATGTAACTGAATCAAATGCAGTTGAAAGTCTTTTTGCTTCCATATCTAAACTAACATAATGAAATCTNCTATTTGTTCTTTCAGGACCTCCTTCACCAGCAAACATTCTTGTTGGGTCTTCACCTTCTCTTTTAAAAGGAAATAANCCAGCTGTAAAAGGAAATTCTCCGGGTACATTTTCTTGTAATTGCCATTGTAAAATATTACCCCAACCTTCATATTTAGGAAGNGTAACCTTAGGNATATTTGTATTTGAAAGNGATTTGGTATGGGTTTTNATAGATAANGTTTTTGATCTTACATTATAATTAAAAATCTCTGATTTATATTTTTGTATTAATTCAGGCCAATTATCAATTAAGAGTTTGTTTTTTGGGTCTAGATCTGTTAAAAGTTTACTATATNTCANNAATAGCTCTTTTTTTGTGNTTTCTAAACCATCATCNAAAATTTTTATTGNCTCATCCAATACATATAGTTTTTGAGCTATCTCTTTTTGATCTAATACCCACTTATCATATGCTCTGTTATTTTCTGCAATTTCTGAAAGATACCTCACTCTTTGAGAAGGAATTACATAAATCTTCTCAGACATTTCATCACTTATTTCATATGAAGAGTTAAAATTTCCAATTTTTTTAGCTTGGAATTTTTTCATTACTTCTTGATATAATGTATTTGTACCTGGATCATTAAACTGAGAGGCAATTGTCCCATAAACTGGCATTTCTTCTATATTTTCATCAAATCTTTGATTGTTTCGTTGATACTGTTTTTGAACATCACGTAATGCATCTAAACTTCCTTTTTTATCAAATTTGTTTATTGCAATTAAATCTGCAAAATCAAGCATATCAATTTTTTCTAATTGAGTTGCTGCCCCATATTCTGGAGTCATAACATAAAGGGAAATATCAGAATGCTCAATAATTTCTGTATCAGATTGTCCGATTCCAGATGTTTCGAGTATGATAAGATCAAAATTAGCTACTTTCAAGATATTAATGGCATCATTTACATGAGCTGATAGAGCCAAGTTTGCCTGTCTTGTTGCTAAAGATCTCATATAAACTCTATTTGATTTTATTGCATTCATACGAATTCTATCGCCAAGTAGTGCTCCACCAGTTTTTCTTTTGGAAGGATCAACAGAAATTATAGCAATATCTTTATTCTTAAAATCTAAAATAAATCTTCTTACTAGTTCATCAACTAGCGAAGATTTTCCAGCACCTCCAGTTCCAGTAATACCTAAAACAGGTGTTTGAGATTTTTTTGCATTTTCCTTTACCAATTTAATTGTATCACTATTTTCTTTTGGATAATTTTCAACTGCAGAGATTAATCTTGCAATGGTGTTACAATCTTTCTTTTGAATCTTATTAATTATATTTTTTTTCTGAATGTTTTTTCCAAGAGGGAAGTCTGATTTTTCTACTAAATCATTAATCATGCCCTGCAGACCCATTCTTCTGCCATCGTCAGGATGATAAATTTTGGTGATTCCATATTCTTCTAGCTCTTTTATTTCGCTAGGTAAAATAGTTCCTCCTCCTCCAGCAAATATTTTGATCTGACTGGCATTTTTTTGTTTTAAAAGATCAAACATGTACTTAAGATATTCAATATGACCTCCTTGATATGATGTCATTGCAATTGAATTAGCATCTTCCTCAATAGCACAATCTACAACTTCCTCCACACTTCTATCATGACCAAGATGAATTACTTCACAGCCGGTAGATTGAATAATTCTTCGCATAATATTTATTGCAGCATCATGTCCATCAAATAGACTTGCTGCTGTTACAATTCTTACCTTATTTTTTGGTTTATATATAGGGGTTTTTTGCATTTTTAGTTTGTGATTCGAGTGCAAATTTACACTTTTAGAAATGATTTTATATTATCAAATAAAATGATATTTTTACAATAAAAAATATGAATTTTATGCGTTTAATTATTTTGTGTTGTATGCTATTGTTTTTTTCATGTCAAGAAAAACAACAAAAGATGGCCCTATATCCTTCTGAAAGCTCACAAGAAAGAGTAGATTGGGAGATACAAAGATTAGCTGATCCTATAACTGGAAAGATTCCAAAAAATGTTAGACAAAAAGAACTTCTTTTTTCTAAAAATTTGCCAAAGTCTAATTCTTTTTCTAAAAATAATTGGCAGCACAGAGGTCCATATA
>NZHS01000038.1 GCA_002689735.1 Flavobacteriales bacterium
AAATTTCATATACTGCTGGCCAGGTTATTCAAGGACAATGGATACTACATTTTTTTAATATTAGAAAGGATAATAATATTATAAAATTTATTAAAAATTTTCCTGCTGAATCACATATTGGATTTTATATGATGTTCTCTGCAGCAATTATTGCAAATAAATTAGTAAAATTTATTCCTAAAGCATTAATTAAAAATAATCTTGATGACATATCATCCTATTCATTTTTATTTTTTAGAACAAAAAAAATTGATCAATTAGTTAAAGATAATATAGAAAAAGTTGAACAATTTGTTGTTTTGGGAGCAGGTTTTGATCTTAGATCAATAAAGTTTTACAACGATAAACTAAAAATATTTGAACTGGATAAAAAGAACACTCAAAAGTTAAAACTAAAAACACTTAAAAAAGCTAAAATATCAACTAAGAATATCTCATTTATTGAATGTGATTTAAATAATAGTGATTGGAGTATTAATTTAATAAATAATGGATTTAATAAGAATAAAAAAACCCTGTTTTTATTTGAAAGTGTTAGTTGTTATTTAGAGGAAAAAATTGTAAACAATGTATTAAGTACTATAAATAATATTAGTGCAAAAGAAAGTATTGTTATTCAGGACTTATATTCTACAAGATTTTTACATCAAGACGAATTCCTTAGAGTAAAAAAAGGCAAAAAACTTATCAAAAAGTTTGGTGAAAATTGGAATTTTACAATAAGCATGGATAATAATGTAGAATTAGAAATATCTAAGTTGTTAGAAAAACACAATCTTACATCCAAAGAAACATACATATGTGGTAAAAACAGCACAAAATCTAAAAATCCATTTTACGCTATATCACTTTCTCAAGTTTAATTTTTTATTTTTTTATTAAAAATAATCCTACAAAAGTTATAAATCCATTAAGTATTAAAAGTTCAAAGCCAAAAGGAACATAAAGATTTAATATATAACAAATTACAGGAGAAGCAATGCAAATTATTGGAACAAGCTTATCCCTTACTTGATATTTAGTAAAAAGTCCAAAAGAAAACATTCCAAGTAATGGTCCATAGGTATATCCAGCAACAGTAAATAATGATTTAATAACACTCTGATCATTAATAGCATTAAATACCAATATAACCCCTAAAAGAACAAGTGACATAAATAAGTGAACAATTTTTCTTGTTTTTATTTGTTGAACTGCGTCTTGTTTTTCAAATTCAATTATATCAACACAAAATGCTGTTGTAAGCGAGGTCAAAGCTGAATCAGCGCTTGAGTAAGCAGCAGCTATTATTCCAATAATAAATAGTATTCCAACATATATAGGAAGTCCTGAGTTAAGTGCAATATTTGGAAACAACATATCAGCATTTTCCGGTGGAATAATATTAAAAGTATCTGAATATATATATAGTAATGCTCCTAATGATAAAAAGATTAGGTCAACAAAAATCAATATGGTACTAAAAACGGTCATGTTCTTTTGAGCATCTTTTAAATTTCTACAACTTAGATTCTTTTGCATTTGATCTTGATCTAAACCTGTCATTACAATTGCCATAAACATTCCAGAGAAAAACTGCTTAAAAAAATATTTTTTATCTGTCCAATCATCAAAAAAGAAAGTTTTTGAATAATCAGAATCTCCTATTAATGAAATAACAGATGAAAAATTTAAATCCATTTTTTGCATTAATGTATATGCTATTATTATAACTGTAGATAACATGAATGTAGTTTGAAGAGTATCAGTCCAAATAATTGTTTTCATCCCACTCCTGTAAGTGTATAGCCAGATAAGAGATATTGTAATTATTACTGTAATATAAAAAGGGATATTCCAAGATTCAAAAACAGCAAACTGCAATACAGTTGCAATCAAGAAAAGTCTAAATGAAGCCCCAATAGTTCTTGAGAGCAAAAAGAATGAAGAGCCTGTTTTATAACTACTATTTCCAAATCTATCTCTAAGGTAGGTATATATAGAAGTTAATTCTAATCTGTAATAAAGAGGCAATAAGATTCTTGATATTATAAAATAACCACAAAAGAACCCAAATACCATTTGCATATAAGAAAATTGACTAGAAGCTACCCAGCCAGGAACAGAAATAAATGTAATACCTGACAAGGTNGTNCCAATCATTCCATANGCNATAACAAACCATGGNGAATCTCTATTTCCTAAAAAGAAAGTATCNTTACTATCATTTTTACCGGTTATATAAGAAATAAAAAAAAGCAATAAAAAATATGCTGCAATACAACTTAAAATTATTGTTGGATTCATATGTATAATTAATTTATACAAATGTANAATTTTTAAATATTTATTTAATTTTACGACAATGGAATTTCCCTCACAACTTGTTAAAAATGCNGTTGATCAATTATCTACACTNCCTGGANTAGGAAAGCGTTCTGCACTNAGNTTAGCACTTCATCTGCTTAAGAAAGATAAAGAAAAAGTTGANAAGTTTGGACAGTCTTTCATCGATTTAATAAATAACATTAATTATTGTAANGAATGTTTTACNATNTCNGACTNTGATCTATGTCAAGTATGTACAAATNCTAATAGAGATAAAGGAATTATATGTGTAGTTGAGGATATTAGAACAATGATGGCTATTGAGAACACTTTACAATACAAGGGTGTATATCATGTACTTGGAGGCTTAATATCTCCTTTAGACGGAATAGCTCCTGATGATTTGAAAATTGAAGAACTAATCTCTAAAATAGATAAAGGAAANATTAGTGAAGTTATTTTTGCATTAAGCACTACAATGGAAGGAGACACNACAAATTTCTATCTTTTTAAAAGACTTAAAGAAAAATCAATAAAAATTTCATCTATTGCTAGAGGAATTGCCATTGGAGACGAATTAGAATATACTGATGAAGTAACTTTAGGAACTGCAATATCTAGTAGACTNCCGTACTCAGACAACATTAAAACTCACTAATTAAAAAACATTTTATTAATCAAGATTTACTAATTTTGCATAAAATTTTAAAAAATGGCTAGAGTAGAATTGATAATGCCCAAAATGGGTGAAAGTGTTTCTGAAGCAACAATAATTACATGGTCTAAAGAAGTAGGTGAACATGTAGAACTTGATGAAACCATTGTTGAAATTGCAACTGACAAAGTGGATTCAGAAGTTCCCTCTACTCATGAAGGAAAACTTATTGAAAAATTATTTGAAGCTGATGATTTAGTACAAGTTGGTGANGCNTTTGCNATTCTTGAAACAGAAGGNGGAGAAGAAGTTAAAGAAACTGCTGCTGAAAATCCAGTCATTGAAGAAAAAAGCGAAGCTGAAANTAAACNACAAGAACAAACTAATATTGTCACACCNCAAGAAAAAGTANTTGTAAAAAATAGTAGTGATAGATTCTATTCACCATTAGTTAGAAGTATGGCNNCAAAAGAAGGTATAGGAATTGATGAATTAAATGAAATTCCAGGATCTGGAAAAGATGGAAGAGTTTCTAAATCTGANATGATTAGCTATCTTAAAAACAGAGATANTGNAACAACTCAAACCNCNANTGTAGCTGAAACTTCTTCAGTAAAAGTTAATGAGGCTCCNAAAATGGAGGATAAAATTGAAATACCCAAAGAAACAACACAGCCAAAATCTNCNACAAAAATTCCAAATACTGGCGATGTTGAGATAGTAGAAATGGATAGAATGAGAAAATTAATTTCTGCNCATATGACTATGTCTAAATCAACTTCAGCNCANATTACTTCATTTGTTGANGCAGATATGACAAANATTGTAAATTGGAGAAATTCTNTTAAGGAAGATTTTAANGCTAGAGAAGGTCAAAACATAACATTTACNCCTATNATNATTGANNCAATGGCAAAAGCTGTCAAAGACTTTCCAATGATAAATGTTTCTGTAGATGGAACAAACATCCATATCCATAAAAATGTAAATGTTGGTATGGCAGCAGCTTTACCTGATGGAAACTTAATTGTACCGGTAATTAAGGAATGTCAAAACAAAAATTTAGTTGGAATAACTAAGTCAGTTAATGATTTAGCAACTAGANCTAGANCTGGAAAACTTAATCCGGATGANATTCAAGGTGGAACTATTACAATGACNAATGTTGGNACATTTGGCAACCTAATGGGAACACCAATTATCAATCAACCACAGGTAGCTATAATGGCTTGTGGAGTGATTAAAAAGAAACCTGTAGTNTTAGAAACNNAGCATGGAGATGTTATAGCAATAAGACACATGATGTTCCTNTCNCTNTCTTATGATCATAGAGTTGTGGATGGTGCATTGGGAGGACAATTTGTTAGAAAAGTTGCTGACTACCTAGAACAGTTTGACACTACAACAATAGTTTAAAAAAATAAAACTCCTTTATTGGAGTTTTTTTTTATTCAAATATGAAATTAAGCCTAAATAAACCAATTGTTTTCTTCGATTTAGAAACTACAGGAGTAAATATTGTAAACGATAGAATTGTTGAAATATCATTACTAAAAATACATCCAAATGGAAATAAAGAATCTAAAACNTGGTTAGTAAATCCTACTGTTAAAATACCTCAGGAAACAATTGACATTCANGGTATAACTAACGAAAAAGTTGNAAGTGAGCCTACATTTGCTGATCTACATAAAGAAATATTNAGTATTGTAGAAAATTGTGATTTAGCTGGCTATAATTCAAATAAATTCGATATTCCATTATTAGCTGAAGAATTTATTAGATGTGGCATAGATTTTTCACTTAAAAATATTAAGACTGTTGATGTNCAAAATATCTTTCACAAACTTGAAAAAAGAACTCTTTCTGCAGCATATAAATTCTATTGTCAAAAGGATTTAGAAAATGCACATTCTGCTCAAGCTGACACAGAAGCGACATATGAGATATTAGTTGCTCAAATTAACAAANANGATGAATTGGAAAATGATGTTGATTTTCTTTCTGAATATTCAAGAAGGGGAAATAATAATGTGGATATAGCAGGATTTATAAGATTAAATAAAAACAATGATCCAGTAATCAGTTTTGGGAAATATAGAGATAAAACAATTAGTGAAATTTATGATACTAACCCCGGTTACTTTTCATGGATTAATAATGCAGAATTTCCTAGATATACTAAAAAAGTTTTAAAAGAGTTNGTGAATTCTTATAAACTAAAGAAAAAATTTGAAAACTAATTATGAAAATTATTTGTATAGGNAGAAACTATCTTGATCATGCAAAGGAATTGGGCAATAAAATTCCAANATCNCCCCTTTTCTTTTTAAAACCCGATACAGCTATACAACCAAAAGGTCATCCTTTTTTCATTCCTGATTTTTCAAACAACATACATTTTGAAGTTGAATTGGTTNTTAAAATCTCNAAAAATGGTAAAAATATTGATGAAAAATTTGCTCATAAATATTATAATGAAATAGGAATTGGAATTGATTTTACTGCTAGAGATATTCAAGAAGAATGTAAAAAAAANGGATTNCCATGGGAAAGAGCTAAAGGATTTGATGGTTCTGCACAAATAAGTAATGAATTTATAAATAAAGAATTATTGATATTAAATGATATTAATTTTAGCTTGAGTTTNAACAATTCCATAATGCAAACAGGAAATTCTAAAAANATGATCTTTTCTTTTGATCAAATAATCTCATATATTTCAAAATATTATACTTTAAGAGCAGGAGATTTAATTTATACAGGAACNCCCTCTGGCGTTGGAAAAGTAGAAAGAGGNGACAGTCTTAGTTGNTTTATNAATAGTAATGAAATGTTAAAGGTAAATNTTAAATAATTTATCTACTTGCCCTCATACTATACTGAGGAGAAAAATCACCGTTTTTAATATTCTTTAATTTTCCTTTAATCATTCTTTTTCTTAATGGAGTTATCTTATCTATAAATAAGATACCATCAATATGATCATATTCATGTAAAATTACTCTTGCATTTAAGCCTGAAAAAANTNTCCGTATTCTTTATAAAATTCTCATCATAATATTCTAATGTAACTTCAGAAACTCTTTTAACATCTTCACGNACATCAGGGATGCTTAAACATCCTTCATTAAAAGACCAAATATCTCCAGATTTTAATAAGATTTTAGGATTAATAAATACTTTCTTAATNCCAACATGATCAGCATTCTCTTCATCCTCNAAAGGCTCAGTATCTATTATAAACAAACGCAATGATTTATTTATTTGAGGGGCNGCNAAACCNACACCGCTAGCGGCATACATNGTTTCAAACATATTTTCTATTAAGGANTCTAAATTTTCATGAGATTTATCAATTTCAACACATTCCTTTCTGAGAACATCAGAACCAAATGGCACAATAGGTAAAATCATTATAATATCTTATGAATTATATCATCAACACTCATGCCCTTCGACTCTGCTTTATAATTTTTTACAATCCTATGTCTTAAAACAGGAATTGCAACAGATTTTACATCTTCAATGTCAGGTGTGTATTTACCATTNAAAAGAGCATGACATTTAGAGGCTAAAACAATATATTGGGAAGCTCTTGGGCCNGCACCCCATTCAATGTATTCATTTACCGTTACGTCCTTATTTTCAGTACTTGGCCGTGTTTTATTTACTAAAGAAACTGCATAATGGAGTACATTATCATTTATTGGAACAGAACGTATTAAGTTTTGATATTTAATAATATCCGAAGCATCCATGATTTTATTTAAAGAGATATTATTTTCAGATGTAGTTCTTTTAACAATTTCAATTTCCTCGTCATACTTAGGGTAATCAAGCTTTATATTAAACATAAATCTATCAAGTTGTGCCTCAGGAAGTGGATACGTACCTTCTTGTTCAATTGGATTTTGTGTTGCTAAAACAAAAAAAGGTTTATCTAATTGATATGTATTTCCAGAATTAGTAATAGATTTTTCCTGCATAGCTTCTAATAATGCAGCCTGAGTTTTAGGAGGTGTTCTATTAATTTCATCTGCTAAAATAATATTTGAAAAAATAGGACCCTTTAAAAATTTGAAGGCTCTATTATTATCTAATATTTCTGAACCAACAATATCTGAAGGCATTAAATCTGGTGTAAATTGAATTCTATTGAAACTTAAACCTAAACAATCAGAAATAGTCTGTATAAGCAAGGTTTTTGCAAGGCCTGGCACACCAACTAATAAGCAATGACCATCACAAAAAATTGACATCAATACTTGATCAACAACATTATTCTGACCAATAATGACTTTACCAATTTCTTCTTTAAATTTTTTATGAGAAGAGATAAAATCTTTAACTAATTCAATATTATTGTTTGTATCCATATATTATTTTATCCATTTATTATAGCAATTACAAGAAGAAAAATTTTCATTAATCTGAATATAGGTATTATTGATATTATCAATAATCCACTTATCAATATATTTTTGTTTTTTATCTAGTAAAGCATATTCTTTTAGTACATCAAAATCATTTGTAATATTTGCCTTGTGTTCCTCAACCATATTATTTAATCTTATTAATCTATAAGCAGCTTGAGACCCATCATTAGATTTAGTTAAAGAAGGAGAAGTAACTTCACCAATATTCATGTTTTGCACAATATATTTAATTGAAGGGTCCAGATCATCATATGTAAAATCAGTTGAACCTGAATTGGGATTAATAATTAAACCACCATTATTTTTACTATTATCTTCTGAATATTTAACTACGGCATCATCAAATGAAATTAAACCACTATCAATTTCAAGCTTAATTAATGAAATTTCATCACTTGCAATTTTAATAGATGAAGAAGAAAATTTTGGTTTTATTAAAATATGTCTAGCATTTATTTGCTCTCCTCTTCTTTCTATCATTTGAATTAGATGGAAACCAAATTTAGTTTCAACAACTTCAGATATCTCATTATCTTTTAACTTAAATGCAGCTCTTTCAAATTCAGGAAGTAATTCTCCTCTACTCATAAAACCTAATTCACCACCATTATTTGCAGAAACAACATCATCAGAATATAATGTAGCCAAAACTTTAAAATCTTCTCCAGAATAAATTCTTTTTCTAAAACCATCAAGCTTATCCTTTATAGATTTTTTCTTTTCAGATGATAATTTTGGTAATATTACTAACTGAGATAATTCTAATTGAGTTGGTATTAATGGAACATCATCACTTTCAAGACTATATAAATAATCTTTAACTTCATTGGGTGTGATTTTAACATTATTAATAATAATATTTTGTTTTTTCTGAGTGTATAATTGGTCTGAAACAACAACTGAAAGTTCCTCTTTCATATTATCAATACTTCTTTTAAAATACTCTTCTACTTTATTTAAAGATCCTAACTGAGACTCAAAAAATGTAATTCTTTTATTTACTTCTTGATTTACTTCATCTTCAGTAATTTCAATAGTACTATCAATTTTAGCATGATGAATAAGAAGATTTTGATATAATAATTCATCTAGAATATCACACCTAATATTATTAGTTTGAATAACTCCTTGACTTAAAACTTGGTTATATTGATTTTCAATATCAGAGGTTAAAAGTATTTCACTACCAATAATTGCTTCAATTTTATCGATATTTTGTGAAAATAATAAGTTATTAGTTAAAATAAATAAAAATAGTAGGTTTTTCATTTAATAAATTTTAATATCATTAGATAATTTTGCATCATGCACAATATTTTTTTCTAACATTTTAATGTAAGATATTTTATTCTCATTTAGGATTAATGATTTTATTTTATCTTTTTCTACTGAAAATGGACTAATTGATCCTTTAAATTTAAAATCTTTAATAAACAATAAATATAAAAAATTATCGTCCTCTACAATATCATATTTCCTTTTAGAATAAAAAATCTTTGTTTCAGAAATATTTTTAGGTAATTTTCTTTTTATTGAACTAAAATAGTTCCATGAAGAATCATTAACATAGTATTCTAGTGCATATAGCATACAATAACTTATTAAATCATCAATTTCATCATCGTCATTAGATTTAAAGTTACTGTAAAGAGATTCTAAGTTTGGAGCATTTTTATCAATAATTACTAATCGACCTTTAAAAATATCTTGATCTAATTTAAATTTGTCAATATTAGCATTGTAATAATCTAAAATTTCAACAGAAGAAATAGTTGTATCAAAATTTTGATTTACTAACTCCTTTTGATATTCAAATATTAATAGTGAGTTTTTGAAATTCTGAACTGCATCATCTATATAATCATCCTCAACTATGTTAATAAGAG
>NZHS01000039.1 GCA_002689735.1 Flavobacteriales bacterium
GTTAGAAGGGTTAATTCAGGTCAAAAATATACACTTATAAATTCAAATGATTCTTTATCTGAATTGTGTTATTTTATTTATGAAGAAAATGCAACAGATTACATAGTCTTTGATTTTATTNATGGAATTAATATTTATAGAGGTAAGAAAAAAGTTAAAACAAAACTTAAGATTTCACAAGGAACAATTAATTCATCACTATCCGAGACTATTGATAAACTTGGTATAAGCCCAAGAGTATCTATTAAATTATCAGANATATATGCNTGGACAATTGATTTTTTTAAGATNCAAGAAGGNGATGCATTTAAAGTTTATTATGAAAACAATTATATTGATGGNGAATATATAGGAATAGGCAGNATATTAGCNGCAGAATTTACTCANAAGAATCAAAAATTTTANTCTTTTTATTATAAGGAAAATGAAAATTATGGAGAATATTTTGATGAGTCAGGACGAACTTTAAGAAAGGCTTTTTTAAAGGCCCCACTCGATTTTTATCGTATAAGCTCCCGATACAGTCGCAATAGAAAACACCCAGTTACTGGTCAATGGAAGGGNCATTTTGGAACGGATTATGCTGCGCCTAAAGGCACCCCTATTATGACAACTGCAAATGGAACTATTGTCACAGCAAGCTTTACTCGTAATAACGGAAATTACGTCAAGGTAAGACATAATGGTACATATAGTACTCAGTATTTACACATGTCTAAGATAAAAAGGGGAATTAAAAAAGGTGTTTATGTTAAACAAGGAGATATTATTGGATATGTTGGAAGCACTGGTTTAGCTACAGGACCACATGTTTGTTATAGATTCTGGAAAAATGGAAAACAAGTTGACCCATATAAACAAAAACTTCCTCCAGGAGATCCTATCAGAAAGGAGAATAAAAGTGAATATATGTTTGTTAAGGATAGCTTAATGAATATTCTTAACAGCAATATATAGCTCTTTATGAAAAATATAATTTTTCATAAATTATATTTAACATTAGCGTTTTTTTTAATTATAAATAACTCATTTGCTTCTGATGGTTTTATAAAAAACAAAGGCCAGTTTCCAAATCATGTCCTCGCAAAAAAGAAAATAAATGGGGGTGCACTTTTTGTTGAGCAAGGAAAGATGGTGTTTTCTTTTTATAATCAAAAACACTTAAAAAAATTTCACGATAATAAAAACACAGATAGTAAAATAAGCTTTCATTCATACAGTATTTCGTTTAGAAATATTTCAAAGAATCTTACTACAACTTATAAGCATAAATATGATTATAAAGAAAATTATTATTTAGGAGAAAAACAAAAATGGGCTAGTAACGTACCAATATTTAATGAGGTTTTACAAGAAAACATTTATAAAGGAATAGACCTAAGAATATATAATCATGATGAAAATTTAAAATATGATTTAATTCTTAGTAAAGGAGCGGATGTTAGTGAAGTTATAATGAAATATCAGCACGTTGAGTCGTTAACCTTAGTAAATGGTAGCTTGCTCATTCAAACTTCGGTTAATACTATAAAAGAAATGAGGCCCTATGCTTATCAAATTATAAACAATGATACAATTGAAGTAAAATGTGATTATGTTGTAAAAAAGCAAACTGTAGGTTTTAAGTTTCCACAGGCTTTTAATTCAAATTTTTCAGTTATAATTGACCCAACTTTAATTTTTTCGACATACTCAGGATCTATTTCTGATAATTTTGGATATACTGCAACTTATGATAATAAAGGTTACTTGTATTCTGGAAGCACAGCTTTTGGAGTTGACTATCCTGTTACTTTTGGCGCATATCAACAATCTTTTCAAGGAGGTATTACTGATATTGCAATTACAAAATATGATACTTTAGGAACTTCAAGAATATACTCTACTTATTTAGGTGGTTCTGCAGATGAATTACCTCATAGTTTAGTTGTAAGCTCCAATGATGAACTTTTTATTCTAGGAACAACAGGCTCCTCTGATTTTCCTGTCACTCAATCTGCATATAATAGTGTTTTTTTAGGAGGAAATAGTTTTTTCCCAACTGGACTAGGCGTAAGTTTTGCTAATGGATCTGATATTTTTGTTTCAAGATTAAGCTCTAATGGCGGCTCACTATTNTCCTCTACATNTTTAGGNGGAAGTGATAANGACGGCCTTAANACTTCTTCTAAATTAAGTTTTAATTATGCTGATGAAATTCGTGGTGAAATAGATATTGATANTGANAATAACGTCTATATTGCTAGCTCAACTNTATCNTCTGATTTNCCNACCTCATCAAATTCATTTCAATCTTCATTTCANGGNTCACAAGATGGCTGTATTGTTAAGATGGATAATCAACTCTCTACAATTATTTGGTCTTCTTTTATTGGNGGTGATAATGANGATGCTCTTTATTCTTTAGCAATTGATAATTCTAATAACATTTACCTTACTGGAGGAACTATTTCTACAAACTTTCCTACCACANCTCTATCATATAATCCGACATATAATGATTCTATTAATCCAGATGCATTCATATCAAAAATTAACCCCTCTGGTACGCAAATCCTAAGCTCTTCATATTTTGGTTCGGAAAATTACGATCAATCTTATTTTATTGAGCTCAATAATGATAATATGGTTTATATTTTTGGACAAACTCAGGCAGATTCTTTATCTCTTGTCAAAAATTCTAATTATTATATCGTAGGTGGTGGACAATTTATATCAATCTTTAATAACGATATAAGTCAACTAATAAAATCTACTATGATTGGAACGGGTAATGGAAGTCCCGATATTTCTCCTACAGCATTTTTAGTAGATAAATGTAATAATATTTATATTTCAGGGTGGGGCTCAAACTTAGGGGGCTCTTTATCCACTCTTAATCTTCCAATTACATCTGACGCATATCAAAATACTACAGATGGAAATGATTTTTATTTAGCTGTAATAAATGAAAATTTAGACAGTCTTGAGTATGCTACATATTTTGGAGGAAGTCTAAGCACAGAGCATGTTGACGGAGGGACAAGTAGATTTGATAAGAATGGAGTTGTTTATCAGTCTGTATGTGCTGGTTGTGGAAATAATAATGACTTTCCAATTTATCCTAATCCTGGTGCTGTTTCCGCAACCAATAATAGTACTAATTGTAATAACGCTGTTTTTAAATTTGACTTTAAAAGACCTATTGTTGTTGCAGATTTTTTATCCCCAATATTAAACTGCACATCAGCAGTAGATTTTGTTAATACTTCATCAACAAATCAATTAACTAATATTTCATATTATTGGGACTTTGGGGATGGTAATTTTTCAAATTCCATTAATCCAATTCATCAGTACCAAAGCACAGGTGTTTATGATGTTAAGTTAATTGTCACTTCACCACAGGCTTGTAATATTTCTGACACTATATCTAAATCTATATATGTCTTATCAGGAACCAATGATTCATTACCAACTATTACTAAATGCCCCTATTCGCTTACTCAAATTGGCTTACCTCCTGTTAATGATTCAAATCTTATATTTAGTTGGACACCTTTTATAGGTTTAAATAATAGTAATATTTCAAACCCATTTTCATCTTCAGATACAAATATTATTTATCAATTAATTATTTCAGGAAATCAATGCAATGATACTTTGACTCAGCAAATTATTATTAATAATCTTATTTCAGATCCTCCAGAAGACACTTCATATTGTAATACACCAATACTTTTAAATATAAACCCCATAAATAATCTTACTAGTATAGTATGGTCATCAGATAATATATTTTCTGATACTCTTTCCGATCAATTAAGTTTTACTGCATCATACCCCCAAACAGTTTATATAAAAGCAAATGATAGCCTTTGTTCAGTAATTGACAGTGTTTCGGTACTTGCCGACCTGATTGATGTTGAAATTGATTCAGACTCACTTGTTTGTTTTGCTGATACTGCAATTCTCTCTGTAATCAATAACACACCAATTAATCCAATTGTTTCATATAATTGGTTACCATCTGATTTTGATGTTTATAATTTAGACTCATCTGTTGTTAAAAAAAAGCTCTTATCGTCTACATGGTATTCTTTGGAAGTGGTTAATAGCGTAGGCTGTAGTATAAAAGATTCTGTTTTTATTACATCATTTCCACTACCTGTTTTAGATTCTTTATGGGCAAATCAAAATAGCCTCATTGTCGGATCAACAGCTATAATAAATGCTATCTCAAGTGATTCTTTAATTTGGTTTGATAATAGCTCTTTGTCACAAACCTCATTACAAGCTAATTTTTCAAATTGGTACGATGTTTCTGTTTTTAATTCTTATTGTCTTATTAAAGATTCCATTTATATTTCTGTAAGGGATTTGTTCTGTAATGAAGATAGTATAATCATTCCAACTGGTTTCACACCAAATGATGATGACATAAATGATGTTTATAAAATACAGAATAATGGAGTGGATATCATCAATTTTGAACTAATGATATTCAATAGACTTGGTCAGCTTGTTTACAGTTCAAATAATATAAATAATTCATGGGACGGAATGTTTAAAGGAAATAAACTACTACCCCAAGTATTTGATTTTTATTTAGAGATGACTTGCTATGGAGGAAAAGTTTTTTTTAGAAAGGGAAATATAACACTAATAAAATGAGACGAATAATTATAATATTTATTGTGTGTCTCTCTAAATTACATGCGCAAGATCCACATTTCTCTCAATTTAATACGGCTAAACTGAATCTTAATCCNGCATTAGTTTCATTTANNNCTAGTGATTATCAAACTCTTTTACATAGAAAATCTCAATGGAGTTCGGTTGCTGATCCATTTAAAACATTNGCANTTTCTTTTTATGCAAAAGAGTATTATAAGCAGCTATCGTTTGGTTTTAATTTTATTCACGACGTTTCTGGATCTTCAAGTTTTAATACTACCGGATTAAATACATCTATTTCAAAAATCATTATTAATAAATCTAATTCACTTATATCGGTTGGCACATTAATTGGGGCCTATCAAAGATCTATCGACTACTCCTCAATTATTTTTTTGCAGGAAGAGCAATTGTTTAATGATAATTTGTTTTTTTTAGATTTTGCCGTAGGAGGTGTTCTTTCACAAAAAATTAATAATAAAACTATGCTTGAATNTGGNCTCTCAGCCTATCACTTAAATCAATCACAACAGTCTTTCAACAGTAATATAGAATCNAAGATGCCAGTTAAGTTTAATACATATTTAACAAGTTCACATAAACTAAGCTCGGGTTTTTTNTTAAATGCTCATATTTTTTATTCTGATCAGCAAAATATAAGCGAGTTACTATATGGAATAGATTTAATGTCACCAATTGACAATAATTTTTTAGACGAAATTTTAGTTGGGATTGTAATTAGAGATAATGATGCTGTGATACCAAAAATTGGATTTGTTTTTGAAAAANTTAANATGCTATTAAGTTATGANATTAATATTTCAAAATTATCTAAAGCTTCAAATAACTTTGGTGGTTTAGAATTTTCNTTAATATATTCTTGGAATAAGAATAAATCTGNTTCAGAAAAAAAATATTTATGTCCAAAATACTTATAGCACTTTTTCTTTTGGTTACNTNTTCTTTAAAATCCCAAATAGATATATCTATTCTNAAAGGATCAGTTAATTCTATTAATTCAGAATTAGATTTTTATCAAATTGATGATACTACAGCTTTTTTCACATCGTCATTCTTTAACGGAAATAAGCAGGTATCAGAGATTTTTGTCTCAAAAAAGAATGGTGAATTCTGGNATAGAGAGATATTCAAAAGNTTAAATTTTGAAAANTANGCCTCTGGAAATACAACTTATAATANAAGAAAAAACCATATTTATTTCACTTTATGTGATGGCTTTAATAGNTGTGATATTTATTTATATAANGAAGGTNNAGCCGAAAATTTATCTGAAAAATATCCAGATGTTTTTGTTTCTAATTATAACTCTCAACCTAATTTTTTTACAATAAATCAGCAAGACTATCTGTCTTTTACATCCAACAGAAATGATGGTTTTGGTGGTTTAGATATCTGGTTTTTATTAATTGATAAAGATGGTGGTTTNGGGATGCCACTAAATGCTGGNATAAATATAAACTCATCTGCCGATGAAATTACACCATTNTTTGATGTAGAAAAAAANACACTATTCTTCAGCTCTAACGACAGTAATTTTTCAATCGGTGGATTTGATATTTTTCACTCTAAAGGCATTCCAAATAACTGGTCGCTTAAAAAATCTTTGTCTGATTTTAATTCTAAAAGCGATGAGATTTATTTTGAGTATTATGATAATTATTCAGGTTATTTTTCCTCTAATCGACCAAATGAAATTAATAATTATTGTGATAGCTGCTGTACTAATATTTTTACTTTTAAGATTCCCAAAATTATACAGCCAATTGATTNATCCTCATTATATTCAGAATTCCTTCCTTTAAATTTATATTTTGATAATGATTCTCCTGATATTGATAGTTTCAATTTTTCNCCTGTAAACTATAAAGAATCTTATATTAATTATTTTATGAAGGTAGATGAATACTCTAATTATAGTTCTAAAAATANTTTGTTTTTTGAGGACTCATTAAAAGGAAATTTTAATCAGCTAAATAAGCTTCTTCACAAACTACATCATGATCTTGAGAGTGGTTATTTTATTGACATAAAAATAAAAGGGTATTCCAGTCAGCTTGCCGATAGCACTTACAATATCGAACTTTCATCTGTAAGGATAAAATCATTAATATCTTATTTTTTGTCATTTCAAAATGGATTTTTAGCTCAATTTTATTACGANAATCAGCTTAAAATTAACGAGGTTCCTCTTGGAGAGTCACAAATAAAATCACAACCNACTCAAAACATCAAAAAAGGTATTTATGGTATTGATGCAATTCTTAATAGAAAAGTTTCTGTTTTAAAGATCGATCGTTATAAATAAGAGANAAAACTCACTAACATTAATACACCTAGCAAAAACCCAGAATAGATTTGTNGCATATTGTGTGCTTTTAAAATAGCTCTTGAGTATCCTAATAATCCAGAAAGTATTAGTATAAAAATCACATAATTTATCACTCCACCGTATATATATTGTAAGTTAAGAAAAACTCCAAAACACCCTCCTATTGCCGCCATGTGTAAACTAATTTTCCAATATTTTGTTATTAATAGCGTTATGCCTAGTGTAGCAATCATACCCAAATAAATAGAATTTACAATAGGAGCATACTCAAGAATATTGCCAAGAAAATAATATCCAATTAGCATCCATATTATTGTAAATAGAATTGGTAGAATTCTCTCTTCTTTTTCTTCAATTTGCAAGCTTTTAATTCTTTTGGTAAACAGCAAATAAAGGATACTTAATAGTGGAAATAAGAGCGTAAAAATCACAGTGCCTGTTATTATAATGTTTAATTGATTTGACAGAATAATAATATTCAGAAACTTTGTAGATATTATTGCAAGTGTAATTGTAGGTANAAAAATAGGGTGTAGTAGTCTTGAAAGTAATTTAGCTAGAAACATTACAGTTTTCTTCTAAATTTAGAAATTGGAATTTTAAGTTCTTCCCTATATTTCGCAACTGTTCTTCTAGCAATATGATAATCTTCTTTTCCTAGTAGCTCACAAATAACTTCATCTGTATATGGCTTTGTTTTATCCTCACCTTCAATAATATCTATTAATGTTTTTTTAATTTCTTTTGTTGATATTATTTCACCATTATCCTTTTTATAAGCTTCAGAAAAAAAATCTTTTAGCAAGAATGAACCAAAATTTGTCTCCACATATTTACTGTTTGTGACTCGCGATATTGTAGATATGTCCATCTTTATAATTTCGGCTATATCTGCTAGCTTCATAGGCTTGATATCATATTCCTTTCCACTTATAAAATAATTTTTTTGAATTTTAACTATAGCCTCCATAACATCTTTTAGAGTTTTATTTCTCTTTTTTAATGCATCTACAAACCATTTTGCCTTTTCTATTTTCGTTTGTAAAAAATCTTTAGTTTCAGTATCTGAGGTCTCTTTTAAAAGCTTCTCATAATATTTATTAACAGCAACAATTTTTTTATTTGGATTATTTAGAACAACGCTAACACCATCTTCACCATTTTTCAAAGAAAAGTCAGGAACTACATACTCCGTATTTTCCTTATTTATAGAAAAGCTAGATCCTGGTATCGGGTTTAGAGTTTCAATCTCTTTATATACGCCTGCTAATTCTTTTTCTGAAATTTTTAATTCTTTAATAATTTTTTCAAAATTTTTATTCGAAAATTCATGATAGTAATCTCTAAGGATTTCTATACTAATAGATTTATAGATGTTATCCTTTCTTTCTAGCTGAATAATTAAGCACTCTTGCAAATCTTTCGCACCAACACCTGATGGGTCAAAGGTTTTTAAAATGTTTAGGGTGCTATTTAGTTCTTGCTCGGAAATTAATATATCATTTGCAATAAAGTAATCATCAATAATAGCGTCCTTTCTTTGTGTTAGGAATCCATTATCATCTAGACTGTCAATTAGATACTCTAACAGTTCAACTTCTTTATCACTATTATTAATCCCAATAACTTGTTTGTGCAGAAAGTTAGATAGTGAATTGATATTACCTGTTAAATTATCAACTATAAAATCTTGTTTACTATCTTTATTTTTGTAATGGAAATTTTCTTCTTTATTATCTGTGCTGTCTGTAGCATCAGACTCTTCTAGAGTGGGGTTTTCTTCAAGCTCCTCCTCAATTCTTTTTTCTAAATCTACTAAGGGAATTGCTAGCAAGCCTAAAAATTGTATTTGTTGAGGGCTTAGCTTAAATTTTTGCTTTAATATTTGATGTTGTTTCTGCATTTTTAGAACTCTGCATTCTGCGGNGTTCTTGGAAAAGGAATAACATCTCTTATGTTTTTCATTCCTGTTATAAACATCATTAGCCTTTCAAANCCTAGCCCAAATCCACTATGAACACATGTTCCGAACTTTCTTGTTTCTAGGTACCACCACAGTTCTTTTTTGTCTATATCCATTTCTTCCATACGAGAAACTAATTTCTCATAATCCTCTTCTCTTTGAGATCCGCCAACCATTTCTCCAATCATTGGAAATAGAATATCCATTGCTTTTACTGTTTGATCATCATCATTAGATTTCATGTAAAAGGCTTTGATTTTTTTTGGATAGTCCGTTATTATNACAGGTTTTTTAAATTTCTTTTCTACTAAATANCTTTCATGTTCTGATTGAAGATCATCACCAAACCCATTTATTAAAAATTGGAATCTTTTTTTCTTATTCGGCTTTGAATTTCTTAAAATATTTATTGCCTCAGTATATGTTATTCTTTCAAATTTATTGTTAATTACAAAATCTAAGCGATCTATTAGACTCAGNTCTGATCGCTCTTCCTTCTTTAAGTTTTTTTCCTCATTTTGTAGTCTTTGGTTTAAGAACTCAATATCATCCTTATAATTCTNTGCACAATAATTAATNCAATATTTGAGAAAATCTTCTGCCAAATCCATATTGTCATCTAAGTCNGCAAAAGCTGTTTCTGGCTCAATCATCCAGAATTCTGATAGGTGTCTTGATGTATTTGAGTTTTCTGCTCTAAATGTTGGCCCAAANGTATATACTTTTCCTAGAGCAAGNGCTCCAAGTTCTGCTTCCAGNTGTCCAGAGACAGTTAGGTTTGTCTGTTTCCCAAAAAAATCTTTCGAAAAATCAATNTTATTCATTTCATTTTTTGGCATTTTATTTAAATCAAGANTTGTTACTTGGAACATTTCTCCAGCTCCTTCAGCATCTGCTCCAGTTATAATTGGAGTATGAATNTTTAGATANCCCTTAGAATTAAAATAATTATGTATTGCAAATGTAAGCGCATGTCTAATTCTAAANACAGCNGANAAGGTNTTCGTTCTAAATCTTAGATGCGCCTTTTCNCTTAAAAACTCTAANCTATGTTTTTTTGGTTGTAGTGGATATTNTTCAGGATCTGCTTTTCCTAAAAGNAGTATTTTGTTAGCAACTATTTCAATNNTTTGCTCTTTTCCTTCAGATTTTTTNATTTCTCCAANAACCTTTATACATGCNCCTGTATTNATTTTNTTTAAATCATCTTCTTTAAATTTAGAAGCNTCGGCAACTATTTGAAGATTTTTAATTGTTGAACCATCATTTATTGAAATGAAAGAGACATTTTTACTTCCTCTTTTAGTTCTNACCCAGCCATTAATTTCANTGTTTTTATTNATCCCAGGATCATTAATTATATTCTGTATGNTTAAATATTTCATCTGAATCTAGCTTATTAGCCTGCTTGNGAAATCTGATATTTTTTCATTAGACCTTCAACCTTTTTAATTATTGCATTTGTATTTATATTACAATCATTCCAAAGTTCATTTTGTGTGCCATGATGTATAAATTCATCAGGAATCCCTAAGCGGTGTACATTTATTTTATATTCATTATCACTAATAAACTCTAAAATTGAACTTCCAAATCCACCCTGTAAGCAACCATCCTCTATTGTAATAATTTCTGAATAATTTTCACAAACTTCTTTTAGAATATTTACATCTAGAGGCTTAACAAATATCATGTTGTAGTGCCCTATATCTATATTCTTTTTTTCTAATTTTTTACATGCTTCAATTACAAAATTACCAGGATGTCCAATTGATAATATAACAATCTTTTCTCCAGATTTAATTTTCTCGCCTTCACCAATTTTTAATTCTTTTGCTTCATTTTTCCATTCTAATTTCACCCCTTTTCCTCGAGGATACCTAATTGAAAATGGACCTCTTGATTTTTTCTGTGCAGTGTACATAAGGTCTCTTAAGCCATGCTCGTCAATTGGGGCGCTTACAATCATGTTAGGTATGCATCTTAAATATGCAAGATCAAAAACACCATGATGTGTTGCACCATCTGCCCCAACCAGCCCACCACGATCTAGACAAAAAACAACACTTAAATTTTGTATTGCTACATCATGAATCACCTGATCATACGCTCTTTGTAAAAATGTGGAATAGATATTGC
>NZHS01000040.1 GCA_002689735.1 Flavobacteriales bacterium
AGAAAGGGAGGGCTCATCATCTTTATTATCTTCAGATAAAAAAGAATTAATTGAATTCTCATTAATATCTTCAATTGGGAAAGAAGCATAGATAAGACTATGCATGAAAAACAAAATAATTAAGGAAAGTAATGATTTTTTGATATAACAATAATACATATTAATTCTCTGGTAGGATTATTGTTTTTCTGATAGTTCTAACCATCTTAGTTCCTTATTATCAATAATCTCAACAACATTTGCTAATCTTTTAGTAATTTGGACTATCTCGTTAATTGCAACATTAGCCTTTTGAAGATTTTCTTCTAATTTTTTCTTTTCATTTTCTAAATCAACTAACTCCTTTTCAATATTGTCAAATTCATACTTTTCATTAAATGATAGTTTCTTAACATCAGATTTAACTTTAGAGTTTTCCTTTTCTAAATGTTGAATTTTTTTAAACTCTTTTTGATAATGTATGATGAACAGGACAATTGTAAGCTGCTCTTTCTAAAATAATTTTAGTTTTTGCATCATAGTGTTTAGGAAAAGTTAAATCAATATCAATTACAGCAATTCTTCTAGGATTATTTACCATTGTTTTTCTAACTATTGCCGTTGTATTTTTAATATCAATATTATTCTTTTCCACCGCAATCGCCATGATAGTTAAAATACAACTTGCTAAAGCAGAACATAACATATCTGTAGGAGAAAAAGCTTCTCCAAGTCCATGGTTATCTTTAGGAGCATCTGTATTTATTATAGAACCTGAATCTAAGTGAGTTGAAGATGTTCTTAAATCTCCTAAATAATTTACTTCAAATGAGTTCATTATGAAAATTTTATAAATACAAATATATAAGAATGAGGTTATTTTTTTAAATTGTTTAAATTTTTTACACATCTGAACCCAATGTGAAATAATGAACTTTCTGGTGAGGTTGCAGACCTTGCAGAAAGTCTGAAACCATGACAATAATTTGAATTACATAAAAAAGAGCCGCCTCTTTGTGCTTTTCCTAAAAGGTCAGAAGGAAATATTTGTGAATTGCCTTCATATGGTAAATGCCAATTATAACACCATTCCCAAACATTACCAGCCATATCAAAAACACCTAAAGAATTTGCTTCAAAATGACTGACTGGAGAAGTATATTTAAATCCATCTTTAAATCCAATTGTATTTGGATAGCCAGAGTTCCAAGTATTACACATATACTTATTATTTAGTAGAAGATCATTCCCCCAATAAAATAATTGATTTTTCTTTTGACCCCTTTCACTTGCAGCATACTCCCATTGAACTTCTTCTGGAAGAGTTTTATTATAAAAATTACAGTATGCACAGGCGTCATTCCAGCTTACTTGAGTAACAGGATGATTGTCTGAAGCAATCGTTTTAAGCTTGCCTAGAGGAAACTCCCAACTTGCACCATCAACTAATTGCCAAATATTAACTGAGTCATCATACACGATTGCATTACCAAAAATTTCTGCTTCAGTGGTATAATTACTAGAGTTAACGAAAATTCTAAAATCTTCTACAGTAACAAGATTTTTATCAATTAAAAAACTTTGAATTATAACTTCACGTTCTGGTTTTTCTCTTTCTAATCCGTAATCACTTCCAAAATTAAACTTACCTCCTTTAACGAATACCATTTTATTAGCATCATATATTTCAATGATATCTGAAATAATATCGTTTTCATCAATATTTTCTATTTTATAAAATTTGTCATTTGATGAAATAGAATTTTTTTTGTTAGTAAGGTTCACACAACTTGAAAAAATAAGTATATATATAAAAAGTTTGATCCTTGGAAAAGAAAACATAAATATAGCTTGAAAAAAATTATTTTTTAATATTATTTTTTTCTTTATAAACTTTGGGCTCATTATAAACTCTACTAATAACAGTATCCGTCATTTTTCTCATTTGTTCAATTGAACCATCATCTTTATATTCATTTTTAAGTGCTTCAAGCTCTTTTTTCAAACTTTCAATCAAATCAGGTGAAGCCTCAGCGTAAATATTATTCATTTCATTAGGGTCAGTTTCTAAGTCGTATAATTCCCATTCATCCATTGAATAATAGAAATGCATGAGCTTGTATCGGTCTGTTCTTACTCCATAATGTGGTTGTACTTTATGCCATATTGGCCATTCATAGTAATGATAATAAGCAGATTTTCTTTGGTTCTTCAGTTCGCCTTCAAATGCTCCTTTAAAGCTTACACCCTGCATCTCTGATGGTATTTCAAGACCAGCCATATCAAGAAGTGTAGGTGCAAAATCTACATTCATTATTATAGCATCTGAAGTAGTTCCTGCTTTAATAGTTCTTGGATTTTTAATTACAAAAGGCATCTTGAAAGATTCTTCATACATCCATCTTTTGTCAAACCACCCATGTTCTCCAAGGTAAAATCCTTGGTCAGAAGTATAAACTACAAGGGTATTTTCACTCAATCCATTTTCTTCTAAATAATCTAAAACACTTCCAACTGCTCTATCAATACCAGCAACAGTTCTTAGATAGTCTTTAATGTAAGTTTGGAATTTCCAGTATTTAAGAGCATCTCCTTTTAATGTGTCATTAGGAGACCAATATTGTCCCTTATCACCATAAGCAAGCCAGCGCAATGAATCTCTTCTTGATAAACCTGAAGGTGGTATTTGTTTCATATCTCTTCTGTTTAGATGGTTTCCAATTTCCATCATGTTTTCACTTGCTGCAAGTCTTCCCTTATAGTCATCGTTAAAGGTTTCAGGAAGTGGGAAATCAAAATCAGTGAACAGTTCATGATACATAGAGTCAGGCCTCCAATCCCTATGCGGTGCTTTGAATTGGTACAATAACATAAAAGGTTTTGTGGTATCTCTTGCTGATAACCAATCCAAACAATCATTCTCAATTGCTTTTGTTACATGATGTTTAGTTTCCACAACAGTATCTGTTCCGTTTATACAAAATTGAGGATTGTAATAAGTTCCTTGTCCACCCCAGTTAATTAAAACTTTTGAATAGTCAAAGCCTGTTGGAGTTGTTCCTAAGTGCCATTTTCCGATAACAGCAGTTTCATAGCCATTTTTTTGGAAAACTTTTGGAAATGTAAGTTGTTCACCATTAAAATCTCCTCCATCAACATTTTTATAGAATCCATTAACATGTGAAAATTTACCTGTTAATATGGAAGCTCTACTTGGACCACATATAGAGTTTGTACAATAAACGGCGTCCATTCTAGCACCTTCATTGGCAATCCGATCTATATTTGGAGTTGGTGCAAGCTTGCTGACTTGTGATCCGTAAGCACTAACAGCTTGATAAGCATGATCGTCAGCCATAATATAAATAATATTAAGTGGCTTACTCTCTTGTTGTTTTTCACTTGCTAAATTACATGAGCAAAGCGAAAGTAAAAAAAGACTAGTTATAATGAATATACTGTAGAGACTATTAAGTTTCATATTAAAATCGTTTTAGATATTTATTTTTATTAGACTTAAATCTAAAAGCTAAAAAAAATTGTCTTTTAGAACTTAGTCTTTATATTAGTATTTTANAACANTAAATATAATNAANTNNATTAATTTGTGACTAATAAAAAATATAAAACTTGAAAATATATCTCTTATCTTTCTTTTTGTTTGTCTCTGTATTTTGCAATGGACAAGAGTCTCCAAATTTTTTATGGCTTGTCTGCGAGGACCAATCTTTATTTTTTTCTATGTATGGTGATTCAAGTGCAAATACCCCAAATATCAATCAGCTAGCTAAAGACGGGATAGTATATCAAAATTGTTACACACCTTCACCTGTTTGTGCGCCGAGTCGAAGCAGTCTTATTACTGGAATGTATCCTACAACAATTGGTACCCAGCATATGCGAGCCTATAAAAAATCTGTTGCAAAAAATGCAATTAATTCACACAATTCGCTACCATATTATAGTGCTAAACCAAAAAAGCCAATTCGTTTCTTCACTGAAGAACTTAGAACAAACGGATATTATTGTTCGAATAACTCCAAAGAAGATTATAACATGCTGACCTCTCCATTAGCCTGGGACGAAAGCAGTCAAACGGCACATTGGAGAAATAGAAAAGAGGGGCAGTCTTTTTTCTCAGTCTTCAATTTTAATGTAACACATGAATCTAATATTTGGAAAAATAAAACTCCATATTCAAAAGAAGAATTGGAAAATGTTTTAATGCCTAGTTTTTTTCCTGATGATGACGGAATCAAAAGTGATCTTCTAACCAACTACAAAAATATTGAAAAACTAGATAAGCAAATCGGTGAAATTCTTGACCAGCTTAAAGCTGATGGTCTATATGAAAATACTATTATATTTTTCTTCAGTGACCACGGAGGTCCTTTCCCTCGATATAAACGATCCATTTACGAAACAGGTCTTCGCGTTCCAATGGTAGCCAAGTGGATTGATGATACTGAAATTAGAAAAACCAATCAATTAGTCAGCTTTGTTGATTTTGCACCGACCATACTTGATGCCGCAAATATTAAAAGAGAATTTCCATTTGAAGGGACTTCTTTTAATAAAAAGGACCAGCGAAAATATATTTATGCTGCTACGGACCGTTTTGATGGACATACAGATATGCGCAGAAGTATTAGTGGTGACAATTTTAAACTGATTTATAACGCTGACACTATAACTCCAATATACAAAAAAGTGGCCTATCGTCATCAAATGAAAACAATGCAGGTATTGGATTCGCTTAATATCAATCAGAAGTTAAACACTTATTTTTTGAATTGGTTTTCTAAAGATAAGGATCGTTTTGAGTTATATGAAATTTCAAAAGATTACTTTGAGGAAAACAACCTAATTCATGATCCTAAATACAATGAGATTTTTAAAACATTACAGTATCATTTATTTGCTTGGATAAAAGAATCTGATTTTGGTAATATGAGCGAATCAGATATGCTAGATTCCATGTTTACTAGCTCTATGTCTATACCAAAATTGAATAAACCAGAAATTATTATTAATGATGATGACTTTCTTATTGAATCCAATAATCTATATGCATCTGTTGGGTGGCGAAACAAAAATGAAAAAGTTTGGAATATTTATAAAAAAAAAGAGTTGATTAATCCAAAAGATGATTTTGAGGTTATAGTCTTTCGACCTGGATATGAGGTGTTAATTCAAGTCTTTGAAAAATAGCTTGACAAATGTTTAATCAACTATAAAGGGAATATTGGCTACAGAGCTTTGTCCTTTTTCATTTTTTACATATGCAAATAAGCGATAGGCTCCTTTCTTCTTTGGGCTTATAAAAGTTAACTCATTATCATTTTGCTTAACTACTTCAAACTTTATTTGTTCAGGTGACTTCTGAATATCACCACCAATTTNATTACTAAATGCTTCTGGATATAATACGTATTCAACTATTACTTTTTTGTTATTGTATTTAAGGTATTCAATACTCAAAGTCGCTTGTNCCGAAGGAGNAAGAATATGATCTTTTCTCCATCCTATATTTTCTAATGATATATTTTTNATAGAAGGGGCTCTCGATTGAGGCCATTCTCCTGACCAGCAAAACTGCATCACATCAACAGCTTCAGTTGGGTTACCATTGCTAAGAAACATTCCATGCCATGTAGCTGTAGATTCCTGTTTTTGTCCCCAAAGAAAGCAGTAGCTTCCAAGACAACGTTCTTTATCTTTTACAATCAGTTCTTTATATCTTCGCAATCGCTGATCTGCTTTTAAACCGTTTGGCGGTTCTATCTTAGCTTTCCATGATGTTCTTCTGGCTTCAAAAGGTCCATTTACACCCCATTCAGAAACAATGTATGGTTTATCCCAATTAAACTTTCTGAGATTAGCTCCAGCATTCTCAATTGAACCGTAAACATTTAGTCCCAATATATCGACACTTGGACAATATTTTTTTATGTAAAAAGCTTTTGATGGATCAATNCCAGCAGTTACAGTCATTGTTGGNTGATTTGGATCTACNTCCTTTATANATTTNGCNANNATNTCNATNGTTTCCCAAACTTTAAAATTACTATATCTAAGATCAACCTCATTACCGATGCCCCANACTAACAATGCGGGGTGGTCCTTGTATTTCAAGACTTCATTTTTGAGTTGTTCAATTTGACCTTTGACTGCGTATTCGTTATTGTAATCCATACCACTTCTTTCTGGTCTTACATATAACCCTAGTGTGACTGTCAGACCATGTTGATAAGCAGAATCTAAAAGTGCCTTGTTGTTTGTACTCCAAACACGAATTGAGTTGGCTCCAGATTTGACTAATAGATCAAAATGGTCTTTGGCACCTGCTCCTTTTATATAGTAAGGCACACCATTTCTTTGTAATTCAAAATTGCCTGAAGCGTTTGTAATCACTTCAACTTTACTCACCTGTGGATNNACNGTAAGAGCAAATGCCATACTTAGTAGCAGGCAAAAAAGTAGATTTATATTCCTTTCCATTCGGTTGGTTTTTTAGGATCTCCACGAAATTCAATTAGCTGAAAGTCGCCTATTTCAAATTGATTACCATCCANTACTCTAAACCTTATTTCCTTTAGTTTATCCCANCTAAATTCGTNATANCCNATTAATGATTTTAAAGGAAGATAGGCTTCAAATATTCCATTTTCTTTGTCGATAAAATGACTTTCATTTAATGTTTTTTGTAACCTTCTTNTTTCTCCAGTATAGGCAAATAAAAATGCTTGAAGCTTTGGCAGTTCACTTGCCTTTAGCTTAAATTTAATTGCTGAGGAGCTATAAATAGATGATAGGTCTACATGCATCCACTGGTAGGGAGAAAAGCCAAATGTATTCCAACTATCATCTTTTGACATATCTGAATCAACAACTACACTCTCATTTTTAAAAAAGCCTCCGAATTTAAGTCTAGATGAATATTTTGTATTAATACCCCACCAATATTCTTTTCCAACTCCAAGTTGGACAGGGTGTGAATCAAATACTTTAGTGAATTTATCGCTTGTGTTCTTGTATCTATACTCGTGTGGTACAATTACAATATTGTCTATATGTAGATGTCCATTTCTTTGAAATTCAAGACGAAGCTCTTTAATATTACTCATATTGACTCCTCGTTTTTCATAATTAAATGCCTGTAAAGGAATACGTATTCGTCTCCATTTAGTATCAATTTTCCCTCCTTCAAGGTCTAAGTAGTTTATTTTCGCTCTGCATTGTTTGCCTGAGTAATCCTCAAGAATGAAAAACATAGGTACGTTTGAAAGCTCACCTGAATCTATACGTACACGAAGCTCTATTGCAGTAGATTCTATAATAGGCTTGAGGTTTTTACCTTTATAATTACCCCATTTTAAACCCATTCCTATATAATTACATTTAGATGCGTTCCATTTTATATAGAGATGGTCTTTTCCGATATAACTATTGATAGTTTTAAAAGATACTTCCTTACAAGTATTATTTTTTATACCCCATAAGCCGTTCTCCTCAGAATTTGTAAAAAGTATTTTATGAGGAAATTGTTCAAATGCTGAAACAGATTTTGAAGGTTCATAAATACTAACATCTCTCATATTACCACAAGATAGGCTGCAAAAGATAAGAATTGCTAAAGTTATTTGTATAGTTAACTTCATTATTGGTCTAATAAGCTGGAATTTGCAGTAAAAATAATATGATCTATATCTGTTCTTACATTTTTTCCAAAGTTTTCAGGACAAACTGGATTTGAAGAAGATGAAGGGCATGCTTGGCAGGCAATTCGAATTGCTCTGATATCNGTTGGGTTCATATTAAAATTAATAGTTTGATTGTTTGGTGATACAGCTTCAAAATCTGAATATCTAAATGATTTCAGTTGCCANCCGTCCCAATCTATAGGCNCCTTCATTTTATAAACTTCCATTGTTGGTTCAAATAAATCTGAGGCGTTATTATTAGGATTATCATTAAAAGGTGTGTCTGTTTCCTCTGAAATTAAAATATTTATAAATTGACCCGTATGTAGGTCTTGGAGGTCTGAGAGTATTCCTATGTTAATGTATAAGTCATCTGAGGCTTGACTAACGTTAGTAATGTTTAGAGGAAGGTCAATACTCCCTAAGGCCCAGTCCCAATTTACTCTACCACCCATCTTGAAATAGCTATTTCCAAGTAATGCATCATCATTTGCTACAGAAAAAGTCATTCCTCCGCCATCTGTATTATAATAAACAAGGCCGTCTGAAGGAATACCATCCTCAAAATCTTCGATCCAGATGCCGTTATCAAAAGTTTTCGCTGAAACAATTGTGATAGTATCTCTGAGAGTATCAGTTTCATTTTCAAAAGTTAATTCAATAGCACAATCTTCTTCTTCAAAAAAAGGAACCTGTGACGGACCACCGTTCCAGACAATCGTATTGGAGTCAATAAGATTTGAAAAGCCTGTAATTTCTCTACTAGCACTAGTACTTAGACCCAGAATAGTGATTTTCCATTCAATAGGTTTGTTGAACTCACAATGAAAACCAACTTGGTCATTGCTTGAAAAAATGGGATTTTTATTTGTAACTATTAGTGGCTCAATTAATTCAAAGTCACCATAGATAGTTGCAATTGATGGTCCTTCAAATTCTTGTTTTGTACAACTATGTAGCAAGCATACTAAGCTCAAAAAAAGAATAATTTGTGTTTTTATATTCATAACTTAACGGATAAAATTAATATTAGTCTATTGTATTTATAATCTGAATAAGGTTGATCAGTAAATTTCAAGCCCCACCAGTTATAATGAAGATTAGCATATACATTTTTTCTAAATTTATAAAGCATTCCAAAAGATAGCAAATGGTCTTTTTGGTCTATCTGTGTTGATGTGTAATAAGTAATTTTTCCATAGTTATCACGCTGGGTCAAGAACTCGTTACCATTAGCATTTAACTGTTTGTATGATGCTTGAATGAAAAACTTTTTAACCAACTCTGCATTTACTGATGCATTCATCTGGTGGCTAAATAGGTTGATTGAAGAAACCGCATCACCACCTCTTCTTGTTAGTTCACTTTCAGATGAGGCAGAAAAGCTTATCTCCTTTTGCCAATTTAACCATCGGTGAAAATTTATTTTAATTGCTCCTTTAAAGATCCCAAATTGTCTTTTTTCAGCTGTCCCTTGACCTATTACTTCTCTTAAAAAACCAGAATTGATTTTAGCAAGGAATATCTTGTTTTTGTTGTTTATTCTTGCATTTAGGTAGGCTCCTGTTCTGTTGGGCGTAGCATCTCCATAAGGAAGTATATTTGAATAAATAGGATTGAAGAACATCAGTGTACTCGATAGTTCTTGATTATACAATCTGTCATCTGATACAAGATCAAATATGGAGGGTGGTCTTATCAAAGACATATTAGTATAAATCGGATAAATTGTATTACTATTACCCGAAGCATAATCCAAACGCCTTGTTTGAGCCCCAGCACTTCTGAAATTAGGATCTACATAACGATAACCTAAAGTTAACAATAAAGTAGAATCTTTCTTAATATATTTATTGTCCAATTCGAAATACATTCCTTTATTATCGTTTGAGGTTGAATCTGATCTTCCATTCTCAAGTTCAGAGTGGAGCCAATATCTTTTAGAGAAACCTGTTTGTAGTTTCTGNTCAATGCGATGCTTTTCGTTACCAAAATTATGTATTAGGGACATATCATAAACTGGGTTTCTCACGGAGATATTTTTCGTTCCGCTAGATGCAACTTCAAAAAAGTTAATATAGTTTCCAGAAAATGTGAGTCTTTTATTAATTTCCGAAAACACAGAACCTCCTGAAAGTAGTAGATCACTTGAATATGTAGTTTCGTTTATTTGTCTTGATCCGCTAGGTCGCGTAAGAAAGAAATCAACGCTTAAACTTCTTATATATCGATCAAATTCAAAAGAGAAATCAGTTTGAATCCCCTGTAAACGCCATCTGTTTTCATCATAAAAGTTTTCATAATAGATAATATCACGATAGGGCTTTAGCATGTCATTTTCAAAACCTGAAAGTTCTTCATCGTAATTGTAAAGCGTGAATTTAGATTGCTTAAGAAAAAGATCACCAACACTAAAACGGATCTTTTGATTTATAACGCCTTTCGCTCTAAGCTGTCTGACATTTATTTCTGTACCTGAACCGAAAAAACCTCCAAAGGAATTACGTATACGAAGCTGAGCAAAAATTTCAATATCCTTGATTGGATTTACATGGGTATTGAGATCTAATAAATTGTAGCCATTTGAAGTATTCCTTGCAGATATTGTATCATTTGTTGTGTTTTTATCTACAGCATCTCTAGCAAAATAGGATCTAGAAAGTCCATCAAACCAAATATTTTCGCTAATCTGTGCGTGAAGACTAATTTCAGATAAAAAGACTGCAACAAAAACAATTAAGAGTAGTAAGTTTCTTTTCATAGGTTAAAAATTTATTTTTAATTCGAGTATCATTTCCCAGCCTTTTAAATGGTTTTCTATAAAATTGGGATCAAAATATCGATATTGGTTATAACGGTAAAACACCATAGCATTTTGACCGATTTTATAATCTAAGCCAAAGCCAAGGAGTGTATTCTTTTGGTTTCTAGAATTTGTATATCTATAAAGATTGTCTAAGCCTAAACTCTCAAAAAAGGTATTTGTAGCTGTAGCCTCTGGGTTATCTCCTATGTCTGTAGAAGAATTACCTAATACTTTTTCTATGCCATAGCTTAAAACAAGTGCGGCTTTCTCATTCAGCTCAATACTAAAGTCTATTTCTTCACTAAGTTGGCTAATCAGTGCTTGGCTTCCAATCTGGGGAAGTAGCTGAAGATCTTTTTGACAGGTATTTAGACGAGTCAAGGAAAAAATATAATAGTTCTTTCCGAAAATCTTATTGTTGTATTTGGCTTGAAATTCAATGGTATTGTAAAACTTTTTGAAGTTTGCAAGTCCACTAGAAGATGTATCACTAATATTTACATTTTCATATACTCCTCTGTAGGTTGAGTTCAGCGCATTATATGGTCCCCAATTTTGTGCAAATAAATAAATTCTGGAAAGTGTCTGACTATTCACATTATGCATGTAAGATAATGCTGCGTATGAAGTGTCAATTTCAGCAAATACACCAATCCCTCCATTTAGCTTGAGTTGACCTAGATTTACATCTGCGTTTATTGATAGGCCTTGTCTATTGTTAACAGGAAAGCCAAGTCCTACCATTGGACTTTGATAAGGAGTTCTTATAGTAGTTCCTACACCTTCTACATTTGGAAATACTTCCAAAACAGATGTGTTCAAAAAGTTACCCGTAACATTTACAAATTGTGGCGAAATTCTGTAAAGTTGTAAATTAAGTGGAATTTTTGTTGATTTTGCAGTTTTAATATTTAGAAGAATAGCCTCTCCATATCCAAGCTCACTAATAGGGTCACTATACTTTCCAAGTCCAAGTTCCATTTGAACTTGTATTTTATTCCATTTCTTATCCAGTTCAAGCGAATGAATGAAATAGTTTCTTCTGTTGTNACTTAATGAATCTGTATTTGCCCATGAAGAGAGATAATTATATGCAATTTTTGAGTTGGAACTTAATGTGTTTTTAAGCTGAAAAGAACCCGTAAAATTATCACTNGTTTCAAATACAGAGCGATTGAAATTACTTTTTCCNATAACGCCTTTTACATANAAATTAAAAGGAAGCTTNGANCCTTGAAGAAATATTCCTTGAAANGCACGACTTCCATATCGAATTCCTTNGTCAACCAANCCGCTGTTNTAATANATTGAATAACGNTTAATTGGAATTTTATTTAATGTTGTTCCAGGTCTTCTTTCAAATATGCTTATTCTATTAAATGATCGGTTTCCCCATACAGTAAGTCGACTTTGTCTATACCATGAAATACCTCCTGATTTCAAATTAAAAGTTCCATGTTTGGTAGCAATTGATGTGGAAAGATTTAGTCCTAGGTTTAGGGTTAATGCTTGAGTGAGATCAGGTGAAGGACCTTTATATAAACTGTTGAGCATTAGGTCTGCACCAAATTTGATATTGTCTCTAGTATTACCATTCAGTTTTAAAAGAAACATAGGTTCTCTATATGCATCACCTGAGCTAATGACTACGGTTTTACCACTATTATTTGGAAATGTCTCTTGTTGGTTGCGCACAAAACCTAAGAACCTGTAATATCCTGAAAAAGAAATTGAGCTAGATGGATTCTTAAAGCTCAAAACATTGCTACTAAAAGTTTTTTGATTAATAATTGTATCTTGACTAAAAGAAGATCCCGCCCACATAAAGAAAATGATCAAAAATGATCTCCTCATATCATATAAAAATTGAAAAATTTTCACTAAACTATTAAATTAAAATTGTAAGACAAATCTTTTTTATTTGAAAATATGGGTTAGTAATTTGAGTTAATTTCTTTTAAAGGTGTGTTTTTCCAAGTAATTCCATCTTGCCATTTGGGTGCATGTACCTCAGTAAGGTAATTATCTAATATTTTTTCCAGCTCTTTTACTTTCTCAGGTTTTTGAGTAGCTAGATTTAATTGCTCCATTTTGTCTTTTACTAAATTAAATAGAAGAATTGATTTATCATCTTGAAATTTAATTAGCTTATAGTCTCCTTTTCGGACTGCAGAATGTGGTCTTTTTAAAGCAATACCATTTTTGTAGGGCACGTGAAAGAAAATACCATCAACTGCTCTTTTAATCTTTTTATTATTTTTATTCAAAAGTATTGACGCAAAACTTCCTCCATCAATTTCGGTCAATGCAATTGTTTTATTTCCAGCTAGATCTATTATCGTGGGCAATAGGTCGGATCCTGAAACAGGTGTTGCAGACTCCGTATCATTTTTGATTCCTGGCCCTGCAATAATAAGTGGTACACGTACCCCTCCTTCATATGCATCCCATTTACCTCTACTTAATGGAAAGTTGTAGCTCTTTTCATACTTCTTGGCTCCAGGAATATTGGGTACTGAGCCGTTGTCAGACATATAAATTATATATGTGTTATCTTCGATTTCTAGTTCTTTTATTTTATTTAATAAAAGTCCAAGTCCCTCATCCAAATCAAAAGTCATGGCAGCAAATCCAAGATCTTTTTGCTGTGACCCTTTAGGTTTCTCTTTTAGTTGGGCGTAGCTTTTTTCTTTTGATTCAATATTGCTATGAACAGCATAATGTGAAATTTGGAGATAAAAAGGTTTTTTTTC
>NZHS01000041.1 GCA_002689735.1 Flavobacteriales bacterium
GTATTTTCACTTATTAGTTCAAAAGTTGAAGAATCATTATTTGTTAAGTTTATATCGTAAGGCATCTTATTAGCTTTCCATCGCATAAATCCCCCCTCTAAATTATAAACTTTCTTAAATCCTTTTTGAGATAAAATATTTGCTGCCTTTATACTTCGCCCTCCGCTTTTACAAAGAGTGTAAATCTTTTTGCTACGGTCAATTAAATTTATTTTGTTTTCAAAATTGTCATCATAATAATCTATAAATGTAGAATTAGGGATGTATCCAGCATTTATTTCTTCAGATGTTCGCACATCTAAAACAATAATATCCTTGTCATTCAAAATCTTATCTAAGTTTAGAATATCTATTTTTTCATAGNTTAAAGTATTCTTATCACTACATGAAATCGAAAGAATTAGAATAAGAAACAAAAGNAGTCTATACATAAAAAAAGATTAAGATGTTGATAATTAACAATTTAGTGTTAATAGCTTGTATAATTTTAAATATTTATAACTATACATTGATATATATTTGCGGTGTCGTAATAACTTGTTTTAGTTGTGCAATCCTTTCCCAACTTAACCGTACAACTTAAAAGCCCTCTTTTTCAAGAGGGCTTTTTCATGGTATTATTTTTCTTCTACTTAACTAGATTTGGTTGAATTGTTTTAAGTTTAATAGCAAGCATAAATTCGTGAGAACCCGTAGAATAGTCTGATAATTCTGAATTTAAAATATCATAAGAATATCCTATTAAATATCTATCATTTATTGAATAACCGAATAAAGCTCCTATATCTCCAGTAGATCTATAATCTGCACCAAACCAAAGTTTTTTATCATAAGTTGCCTTTATCGCAAAATCAAACTGCAAAGGAGATGGTGTAACTGACTTTAGCAATAAAGATGGTTCAATACTCCAGTTTTTACTAGCAGAAAACTTGTAGGCCCCCATAACATATATATGTCTTGAAAGAGTTCCCGATTGATCAGTAGATAATGTATTGGCCAAATTATTATCTAGAAGATTAAGATTACTTGTGAGTAATTGTGGTATTGCAACTCCAAGATACCAATCCTTAGAGTACAAATTAAATCCAAATGTAGCATCTGGAACTGTTTCAACTATGACATCTCCTTGAGTTAATGGGTCATTTGGGTTTGAAACATTCCATCCATTTTTATCAATTTTAAATTGAGTAAAACCTCCAGAAAGTGCTAGTGACAGCTTAATCTTTTCATTTAAAGATAAGTGGTATGCATATGAAATTGCTCCTCCAGCTCTACTAGTGTGACCATATTGATCGTTAAATATCACTCCTCCCAAACCTACGTTATCTTCTTGCTTTCCATAAATACTTAAAATGGTTGTGCTTGGGGCATCAGTTATTCCTGTCCATTGATTTCTAATAGTTGTACGCACTTGATAATAATCATCCATTCCAGCAAATGCAGGATTTAACACATAGCCATTATCCATAAATTGTGTAAGTTGCGGTAATTGCTGACTATATATTGATCCACTAAAAATAAAAGCTAAGACTAAAAAAGATATTTTTTTCATATTTATTTTATTTATCTTACAATTGTTATTGGGCCAGTTTGAGGATCTTCACCATTATTTAAATCTATAACATAATAATAAGTTCCTACTGGCAATTCTTCAGATTCAAACATTCCATCCCAAGGGATATAAGCAGCTCCTCCATTACTCTCAAAAACTATTTCTCCCCACCGATTAAATACTTTTACTATAGCTGATGGATAATTTTCGATATCTAAAATTTCCCAAACATCATTCATCTGGTCTCCATTTGGTGTAATTGCATCATATGGAATTACTCCTAAAACGACATATATAGAGTCTATTCCTAAACACCCAGAAGAATCTACCATTAAAGAATACCATGTAGACTCTAAAGGCTGTACTGAAATACTACTTGAAGAACTACCATTTGACCAAGAGTAGGCATCAAATAAATTACCAGATTGGAGATTGATTTGATCATTTAAAGTGATAATTGGATTATCACCAACCGTAGTATTGGCATCGTTTAAAATAGTATTTTCAACATATGTTACTCTTACTATTGCCTCAACTGTATATGGATTCAAACAGTTAGGATCAACAACAGTTAAAAAATAATTATTCACAGGATCTGTAGGAGAAACCTCTTTATCTGCGTTTGTAGAACCATCATCCCAGGAATAAAATAATCCTGGCTTTTCTTGCACATCTAAAGTTATAGTAGTTCCTAAGCATATAGTAGTGTCTAATAAACTAACATTATCTGGNAAGAATATCTCTGTTACACCATTNACAGTTGTTGTTGTTGAAACCTCACAACCGTTTGCGTCAGTAACAGTAACTGANTACANGCCNGGGTTTAAGTTTGAAATATTTGAATTGACATTACTAAATCCTNCAGGACCAGTCCAAATAAAATCATAATCTGGCACACCACCAAGCACAAAGACTTGAGCTGAACCATCNTTTAACAAACAGGTTTCGTCTGTAGAATCNGCAGTTACCACTANCTCATTTGTTGGACCACTAATATTTACTGTTTGACTTGTTACAGTACAACCATTAGCATCTGTTACTGTTACAGTGTATATATTTGGAGACAAGCCTATTGCTGTTTGGGTAGTCTGACCATCTGAATCATCCCAAAGGTAATAGTAGGTTGGAGGTATACCTGGCTCTGGAGTTCCNCCGCTTGGTGTTGCAGTAATCTCTCCGTCATCTGAGCCAAAGCATGTTACATCAGACTCCGAAATACTAACTGATAATGATGTTGGTTCTTCAAGCATAATCTCAGCGGTATCGCTACATCCTTTATTATCCGTAACTACTACTACATAATTTCCTGCAATAATATTATAGTTAGTAGAAGTATTAACTCCATTATTCCATGAATAGGTATACGGAGGAGGAGTATTCCCTCCTTGAGCCTCNGCTTTAATTTTTCCAGAACTTTCTCCAAAACACGCTATTGGATCAACAAGATCTATTGTAGTATGCAATTGTTCTGGTTGTGAAAGAGAATAANAAACGGTATCATAACAACCCTGAGCATCAGATATAACGCATTCGTAGATCGTTGAATTAGTATTATTATTTACACAAAGACCTANAGCAGTAGAAGAAGTTTGTAATAAAGTATCATTCCATTGATAGTAATAGATTGCATTTCCATTTGGAGTGATATTTGGAATTCCTCCAGATACATTTAAAGCTATTTCACCGTCACAATAATCAAAACATGTAACGTCATTCGTTAATAATAAATCAACCTCNGCATATAATTTATTAGTGTCATTAATCTCAAACTGATCATAGTTTACACAACCATTTTCATCAGTAACTGTAATCCCGTAAACTCCAACTGACAAATTAGTTAAAGAATATGTTGTGTCTCCTGTATTCCAAAGATAGTGGTAAGTAGTTGGATTACCTACTCCACCTGAAACTACATCAGTTAGTGAGCCATTATTCCATCCGTTACAAGTAACATGATTTGCAACAAATGAATGTATTATCGTATCTGGCTGATTGTATGTAATGCTTTCTAGATAAATACAACCATATGAGTCTTCAACAATAAAGTCATATGTTCCTGCAACTAAANCAGAAACATTGGATAAATAGGATGATGCAAGTGTATCTCCATTAGATGTTGTTGTTTTTAAATATGGAGCTGCACCACCACTAATACTAAAATCAGCAGTACCAGAATTATCACCATGACANCTAATTTGATAATTATTCCANAGTGATGGATTTATTGCTACGTTTAAAACAGGTGGTTCATCAATTATAATGACATCCTGTGCGATACAATTATTATCATCGAAAACTTCTACTGTATAAGTTCCTGCATCGTAACCATTGAANTAAGCNGTGTTTGAATACACAGGTCCTCCATTAACTGAAAATTGATATGACCCTGTTCCTCCCATTGCAATTATATTATCAATTGATCCATTACTCAATCCAAAACATTGTACATGTGAAAATATTGTACTATCAATATATAGTGAATCTGGCTGTGAAAGTGATACTGTTTCTGTGTCAAAACATCCCTTAAAATCTTCAACAGTTATTACATAAGATCCTGGNGCAACACTTGTAAAAAGATTATTTGTTTGTGAACTTGTTGTAAAACCATCAGATTTAAAATATTCTAAACTTAATCCTCCAGTAGCATATACAGCAATAGTACCATTATTNGCAGAGTANCATGTGATATCAGAACTAATGATAGAATCAATAGATAAAATATAATTAGGCTCGTATATCTCTACAGAGTCNAAAATAACACACATATTTTCATCTGTTATAGAAACTGATTGATANCCGGNAGATAAATTATAAGCAGAAGAAGAGTCNCTTCCATTTGACCATGAGTAAGAAAAATCTCCCGTTCCACCCACAGCAGAAATCACAGCCCAACCATCTGCTAAACCTTGACATGAAACAGAATCTTTAGTAAATGAAGTTAGTATTTGATTTGGCTGATCAACAGATACCATAGAGTCAACAGAACATCCGTTGGCATCAGTTATTATAACGGAATGTAAGCCTGCAGGAGCATTAGAGTTTGCTGTTGTACCACCAAAACTCCAGTTAAAATTATATGTTGGTGTTCCCCCAGATAATGACAAATAAACATTTCCATTGTTTTCTCCAAAACAAAGAGCACTATCAGATGAAATTGAAGTAATCATTAAAGTATCCGGTTCTGTAATTGAAGCATTAGAAATAGCTACGCAACCTGAGCTATCAGTAACAGTAATAGTATAATTTCCAGGAGATAATCCAATTGCTGTTAAAGTATTTTGATTGTTAATATCATCCCAAAGATAGGTGTATGGAGTTCTTCCTCCAGAGATAAGAGGAGTTAATTCTCCATCGTTAGCGCCATTACAACTAACATTATCAATATTTATATTTGAAATTTCAAGCAAAGCAGGTTCCTCAACAAAAATTGAATCAGTATCTAAACACCCCAAGGAATCGACTACAGTGATAAAATAAAAACCTCCATCTAAATTACTAAATATATTTCCAGATGTGTAGTAGGTACTTCCTCCATCATTACTAAATAGGTAAGGTGCTGCCCCACCTAAGGCGGATGGTGTGATGACACCATCATCTGCTCCAAAACAACTAACATTTTCAATAGTTGTAAGTAAATCAGGATTCTCTCCAGCTAATACCTCTGCAGTGTCAAGNCCAAGAGANCATCCATTTGCATCNGTAACAAGTACTGTATAAATNCCAGGAAGNAGAAAATCAATAATAGAAGTTGTTGCTCCTGTATTCCATAAATANGAATANCNAGGNGTTGCACCAGANGCAATAATNTCTATTGCACCAGAAGCTAAAGTTTGATCACCAGAACAATTTGAATTACTTAAAACATTTGCTTGTGATTGAAGTATCGTTGGTTCTGATATTGTAACAAGGTCAGAAGAAATACAACCGTTATCATCTGTAATAGTTAATGTGTAGTTTCCTGAACTCAAATTTGTAGCATAAGGACCATTGGCACCATTTGACCAACTGTATGAATAAGGTGCTGTTCCNCCNAGNGGATTAGGACCTCCACCTGTTCCAGAAACAGCTGCAGACCCATCACTTCCACCAAAACAGCTCACAGATGAGTCTAAAATAGTATAGGNATTTAGTTCTGTAGGTTCAAAAATAATAACACTTACACTATCAGTACACCCATTCCCATCAGTTGTATATATAGAATAATTACCAGCAAAAAGCCCTGTATATATTCCTGTATTTTGAGGAACAGGGTAGTAAAAAGGAATATAATATTGATAAGTATTTGGACCGGTTCCTCCTGAAGCAATAACCTCAATCCCATTTGAAGGGTCACCATAACATGGAACAAATAATTGTGAATTTGAATAATTTAATTGTAAATCTACGANAGAGCTATTAGGGGTTGTAATGCTAATTATTTCAGAACAAAAAGCATCAGTAACTGTTACCGTATAGGTAGTATTGCTTGAAAGGTTGCTCGCTATTGATGTGGTCTGTCCATTACTCCAAAGATATGAATAAGGGGGAGTTCCATTCGGTATAACCTCTGCCGTTGCATCATTAGCATTGTTACATGCTGGTGTAGTATTATAACTTAAAGTTAAGTCTGCTTGATCAACAAAAACACTTTCTGAAAAGCTACAACCATTGTTATCAGTNACAACAACAGAATANACTCCCGTAACTAATGAATCTGCAGTAGAATTAGTTTGACCATCTGACCAAAGNTAATTAAAAGGTGATGTTCCTGTATTAGGATCAACAATAATAGTTGCTGANCCTTGCCCAGANGCACAATATTCTGGAAAAGAATCTAATGTGTATGACCAATCTAANGGTTCTGACAAGGAAACAGTATCATATGCCACACAATTATTTGCATCAGTAACAGTTAAATANTAGTCCCCATAATTTATTGAACCACACAAACTATTAAATGTTGGATTTTGAAACTGTGTTGTACCACTTAAATCATAAATAAGAGAACTTAGAAGTGATGGTTCATTTGAAACATTCACAGTTAAAGAAGCGTCACATAAATTAAAACAACTAACACCTTGAGTTTCTATAGCAGTTGCAATAAATAATATTGGTTCGGTAACTATTAAGTTGGAAGTGCTAGTTAGACAACCTGCCCCGTCTTGAACTTGAACGGTATAATTTCCTTGAGAAATATTAGATCCATTGGAATTATTAAATATCGAATCACTTAAAAAGGTTACCCCTCCATCTATGGAAAAAGAAAAATTGGGAGTACCTCCTAAAATATTTGAAAATGTAATTTCTCCATCATTTGATCCGTTACAACTAACACCGAATCCATTAAATAAGCTTGTAGAAGTTACATCAGCATTAAATGTAATAGCATCTGGTTCGGCAACAAAAATAGAGTCTGTATAAGTACAGCCGTTAACATCAGTTACAGTAATGTCATAAGTTTGATTACCACACAATCCACTAAAAATGGAGGAGTTTTGAGTTCCACTGCTGTTTAACGAATAAGTATAGCCAGGGGTTCCTGTAAATCCAGGAGAAATTAAAAATTGGAGACTAGCATCACAAACAGAATTACACGAAACAACGGAATTAGTGTTAATAGAACCATTGAGTTCATTAGGGTCATTTAAGATAAAAGTTTCATCATTTAAACATAGATTAGCATCTCTATAGTAAAGAGTATAAGTACCTGAAGACAGACCTGAAAAAACAGGATTTGTAGACCAGCTTGCATTATCAAGTGAGTATTCATATGGAGCAGTTCCAGATGTAACAACAGCAGTTATTTCACCATCTGATGCTCCAAAACAAGAAATTTCTTGACCATTATAATTAGATGTTACACTACCATTTATTGAAAGAACATTCGGCTGAGTAATATTAATAACTGAAGGAGAACTGGAAGATGGGGAGCAACCATTAGCATCAGTTACTGTAAATGAGTAGGTTCCAGCACACAAATTATCAAATAATGTATCGGTTCCAGAAATTGAAATCCCATCAACGATATAAGGAAGGGTTCCTCCAGAAATTGAAATTAATTCAGAGGCATCGCAATTACCAAAACATTGATTGGTTGTTTGGGTTGTTAGTGTATTTGANAACTCATCTGGAGAATTTATTGTTATTGTATCATAATCTAACACAGATGGATCATTAAGAACTGAATTAAGAAATGTTGAATTACCAAAAAATTGAGCAAATGGATTATATGTAGTATTAAAGGCCACAGAATCTACTACAAGCATATAATAAGTAGACTCATCAAGACCGTTAGCAGTAACAACACTACCACTTGTTTGACTACTTGAGAAATAAGAGAAAGTTGCAAAAGCCCCAACCTTAAATGCTTTTAACTGATACGTTACAAAAGAAGAAGTACAACCATTCGGAGGAGAAGGACATGTATCATTATCAACATAAACGTCGATATCTGCTAGATCACCATTACAACTAATCGGATTAGAAATAACAACAGAATCAATTGTAACCTGTGCACTTGTTTCAACAGAGAAAAAAACAAAAAACAAGGTAGAAATGAGCAATAATAATTTTTTCATCATAGTGTAAAAAATTAAATGTTTGTTTTAAAAAGCTGCAAGATACAAAAAAACCACTTATTACCCTAAATCACATGATTACATTTACACATCTAGTAATTTAATAGAAAAATAGTAGTTAAATTAACATTCTACTTTACTCAAAAAAAAGAAAAGAAAAAATCAGTTTTTAACAATACTCGTCAAAAGCTTGCTTAAGATTTTCTGCAATCATTTCCGCTGGCCTTCCCTCAATATGATGTCTTTCTATAAAATGCACAAGATTACCATCTTTGAAAAGTGCAATAGAAGGTGAGGAAGGGGGGTAAGGAAGCATATATTCTCTTGCAGTAGCAGTTGCTCCAATATCTTGACCTGCAAAAACTGTAGTAAAAAGATTAGGAGTTTTGGAGTATGTTGTAGACATTTTTACAGCTGGCCGTGCATTGCCCGCAGCACAACCACACACTGAATTAATCATTACAAGAACACTTCCTTCTTTTTTATCTAAAATCTCTGAAACTTTATCAGAATCTTTCATTTCAATAAAACCTACAGATGTTAGGTCTTCTCTCATTGGGGTGCAAAGTTCTTCTGGATACATATTTATTTTTTTTACAAATTTATAGTTATTTTCTTTTCTGCTTGAAAAAATTTTGAAGCATTTTTTTTGATTCGTTCTCTAAAACTCCAAATTCTATTGTAGTTTTTGGATGGAGAACCTTTTTTTTCAAAGAAGAAAAGCCTGTTTTTAAATCTCTTGCTCCTACTACAATTCTACTAATTTGTGTCCAATATGATGCGCCAGCACACATTACACAAGGCTCAAGAGTAACGTATAATGTACACTCTTTGAGATATTTCCCACCAATATAATCTGAAGCAGAAGTAAAGGCCTGCATTTCAGCATGGGCAGTAACATCATTTAAATGTTCAATATAATTATGACCTCTTGCAATAATTTGATTATTACACACAATGACTGCCCCAACTGGAACCTCATCAAATTCTAAAGCAATTTGAGCTTGTTCAAGTGCTTTTTGCATGAAATACTCATCTGATTTAGGCTTTATTTCCATCTAACAAAAATAGTGATTATTAAAAGGCAATTTTGTAATTTTGCAATATAAAATCTATCAAATGTTTAGAACACATAATCTTGGAGAATTAAATATCACCAACAAAGATCAACAGGTGACTTTGTGTGGNTGGGTGCACAAAACACGAGATNTAGGAGGTATGACATTTATTGATTTAAGAGATAGGTATGGAATAACACAGCTAGCTTTTAATCTTGAAAAAAATAGTGAGTTATGCTTAAAAGCAAGAAGTTTAGGAAGAGAATTTGTTATTCAAGCANCTGGNAAGGTTATTGAAAGAAGTTCTAAAAACCTTCAAATTTCTACAGGAGNAATTGAAATTGAAGTTTTTGANCTTAATATCCTAAATACTTCCAAAACACCACCATTTACAATTGAAGATCAATCAGATGGTGGAGATGAGTTAAGAATGAAATATCGATATCTTGATATTAGAAGAAGTGTAATTAAAAACAATCTTATTTTAAGAAATAAAATTTCATTAGAAACAAGAAAATATTTAAGTAATATNGANTTTATTGAAGTTGAAACTCCCTACCTNATAAAATCAACTCCNGAAGGGGCTAGAGACTTTATAGTNCCNTCAAGGATGAATGAAGGGCAATTTTATGCACTCCCACAATCNCCTCAAACTTTCAAGCAATTATTAATGGTTGGTNGTATGGACAAATATTACCAAATTGTAAAGTGTTTTAGAGATGAGGATCTAAGAGCTGACAGACAACCAGAATTTACACAGATCGATTGCGAAATGTCCTTTGTAGATCAAGAAGAGATTTTAATGACATTTGAAGGATTAACAAAGCATTTAATAAAAGAAATAAAAGGGATTGATATTAACGAATTTCCAAAGATTTCATATGATGATGCAATTTCATTATATGGTTCTGACAAGCCAGATATTCGTTTTGATATGAAATTTGTTGATTTTACCAGCAGTTCCAAGGGGTATGATTTTAAAGTATTTGATGATGCAGAAATTATAATCGGCTTAGTAGCTAAAGATTGTGCTAACTACTCAAGAAAACAACTAGATAAATTAATTGATTTTGTTAAAACCCCTCAAGTAGGTGCATCTGGACTAATTTATTGTAAATTTAATGAAGACGGAACTACAAAATCTAGTGTAGATAAGTTTTTTAATGAGGAGGCAAAAAAAATATGGAAAGAAAATGCAAATTGTAATGAAGGAGATTTATTATTAATGATGTCTGGCGATACCGACAAAACCAGAAAAGCCTTGGGTACCCTCAGATTAAAATTAGCTGAGGAT
>NZHS01000042.1 GCA_002689735.1 Flavobacteriales bacterium
ATTTGCTGCTGTAGGCTCGGCTGTAGATGCTGAAGCAGATACCCAACAATTTATGCTACCAATAACAATGCCTTTGATCCTGTCTTTTATTCTTATTCAACCTGTGATGGATAATCCAGATGGACTATTAGCTTTTTGGCTATCAATGATTCCTCTTACCTCACCAATTATAATGATGGTACGTCTTCCTTTTGGAGTNGAAAACTGGGAAATATTAATATCTATGTCGTTTCTAATTCTTGGATTTATTTTCACTACNGGCTTGGCGGCAAAAATNTANAGNACAGGAATACTTATGTATGGNAAAAAAATAAGCTATAAAGAGCTGTGGAAATGGATCAGCTACAAGGGNTAAAANACCTCATTTTANCAAAATTTCATGTTTTNAGACTAAATTTAGGTCAANTTTNCACTTTTTTNACCTTAAAAATTAACANATTAAAGNANTGATAATCAANTNATTANNACCNATACACACAATTAAATGTTAAAAAAGTGGACATTCTATTAGGCTTGTTTAANTAGAGTAGTTTATCTTTGCCGNGTATTAACTAATAAATTTATTATAATGAAAAAAAATTTACAATCAATATTAGTAGTTGCATTAGCTCTTATTACGACTNTATCTTATGCTCAAGACTGGAGTGTTGACTCTAGAACGAGAATTGATATGAGTGGTGATAATGACAAAATGGAAACTTCNCAAAGAGTTACTGTTGGTACTGCTTGGGGAGGATCTGACTGGGGTGTTGTATTAAGCTCAGATGTNAACTANGANTTAAATCACACAGGTGAAGTAAACGCTGAAGTTTNCGAAGCTTATGCTACTACAAACNTATTTGGATTTGCNACAATGAATGTTGGGCGTCAAGCTCTTTCATATGGTTCAGGTGTTTTTGTTGGTACAAATGATTGGTCNGCAAATAGAAATACTGTTGATGGTATGACTTTTGCAATTGACAATGATTTTGTAGACTTAACANTNGGNNTNGCNAANGATAATGACGGTGTNGNNCATGTCNAATGATAGAATGTGGTTAAANGCTTCTAAGTCTTCTGGAGACTGGAGTGCTAACNTNTNCTATGGNNCNNANTCNGAAAATGANGGTGATGACAANACTCAAATGGGTCTTGACTTTGCNTACTCTGCAATGGGAGGTGCNTTAGAACTTAATGTTTCTTACAACACTACANCTACTGATGGTGTTGANGGNGANATGATGGATNTNTCNGGAACTTANACTGTAAATGACGATATGTCTTTAACTGCTGGAAGAACTTCAGTTGGTGAAGATGGATTTGCTTACGGTGCNGGTGGTAATATGTCNGGTGACTGGGTNTCNCANGGTANNTTAGGTNTNTTAGGAGCTAATGATGAAAACATGTATGTTGGAGGTTCTTACAACATGGGTGCATTCTCNTTAGGTGCTANNATGCATACAGTTACNAACACTGAAAANGATGATGAAAGAACTGCTTCTGACATNNCNNTNGGTTANACATTAGGAGATAATGCTTCATTATCNTACANAATGGTTACTGATGACANNGGTGGANNTGAAGACACNAACTACAACTGGTTAACTTTAACAATTGGACTATAATTNTTAAACCAATTCAATGTTNAAAAAGAGCTGCATTTTGCAGCTCTTTTTTTTATATCATATCTAGCAATTAACAATATAGTGTTAAGAAAAGTTGTTTTTTTTATAGCNCATGATAAATAGCTTTACTATCTTGCGNCCAATATTAATATTAAATTTTAAACAATGAAAAAAGTATTTTTTACAGCAGCTCTTGCAATGACTACGTTATTTGCATCTGCACAATTCATGGTTATAACTACAGTTCAAGAAGCATCAGATGAAGCTGATGGTTTTGAAATGGAACAAGTAACAGATAATATTGGTTTAGGATATATGCTAAACGATAATTTCACTGTTGGTGTTCAAAGAACTGGAGAAGATGACAATGGTGACATGACATACGACATGTGGGCTAGGTACAACTTCGGTGATAATATGTGGGCAATTGTTAGCGCTCCATCAGAAGAAGCTAGTGATAACTTATCTGTTGGTGTAGGATATTCACTTAACGTATGGAACTCTGTATATGTAGAGCCTAGTTATACAATGTCAATGGCTGATGANTCAGATGATGAGGGAACTCTTAATCTAGGATTAGCTTGGAGATTCTAAGAAATTAAATTTTCTAATTAAAAAACCACCTTCACGGTGGTTTTTTTTTGGCTTATTTTAGCAAATTCTTTGCTAGACTAAAGGAATCGTTAACACCATTAGTATTAGAGCCACCAGCTGTTGCAAAATGCGCTTGCCCCCCTCCTTTTCCTTTAATTTTTTCTGCAATTTCGTTAATATACTTTCTTGCATCATAACCCTTAGCTACCAAATCATTAGAAATAGAAATGCTTAATTGAACTTTATTATCTCTAACAGTAGCTAAAATTGCAATTAAACTATCTTGTTTTCTTAAAAGTACTGATAACTCCTTCATTAGCTTAGGACCAAGATCTATTTCTTTTGCTATGAAATTAAAGTCATTTAACTTTTGTGATTCATTATGTAAAGTATGTACTAATGTCTTTAGAGATTCAATTTGAAATCTATTATTGTCATTTACTAACTTCTTATTTTCTTCTTTAAGCTTATTTATTGCAGAAATAATATTATTGTTTTTTAAAATAGAAGATACTTCGTCAACTAAACTTGATTTTGAGTTAAGAAAATCTATAGCGGTAAGCCCAGTAGACGCCTCAATCCTTCTGATTCCAGTAGCTACAGATGATTCAGAAAGGATTTTTATTAGTCCAATTTCACTAGTTGAATTAACATGAGTTCCTCCACATAATTCTTTAGATTCACCATATTGAATCATTCGTACTTTATCTCCGTATTTTTCTCCAAAAATCATTAATGCTCCTAACTTATCTGCTTCTGATATCGTTAAATTTTTGTGCTCATTTAATGAAATATTTTGAAAAATATTACGATTTATATTCTCTTCTAATTTCTTCACTAAATCANNANNNAAAGATGAGGTATGTGAAAAATCAAATCTNANATATGAATCACTAACTAATGANCCTTTTTGCAAAACATGATNNCCNAGAAGATTTCTTAACTCAGCATGNAGAAGNTGNGTAGCNCTATGGTTTCTNGANATTGATTTCCTNCTTTCAACATCAATNTNAGCTTGATATTCTAAAGNNATNTTATCTGGNATATTCTCTACNACATGATAAATTAAATTATTTTCTTTTTTGGTATCTATAATTCTAATTTTAGAATCTTTAGATAAGAGAAACCCCGTATCTCCAATCTGACCTCCACTCTCAGCATAAAATGGTGTTTTTTCTAATACAATATGAAATAAAACTTTATTCTTTTCAGAGATTGTTCTAATCCTNGAAATTTTTGTGCTAANAGAATAATCAGAATANCCAACAAACTCTTCCTTACTATCTTTTAAAACTATCTCCCACTCACCNATATCATTATCAGCTGATTTCTTTGATCTAGTTTTTTGTTTTTCCATTTCATCATAAAATTCNTTTTCATTAAAGCCTATGCCTTTTTCTTTAAGAATTAATTCAGTAAGATCTTTTGGNAAACCNTAGGTNTCATANANNTCNAACACCTCTACACCAGAAATATTANTNTNATTTAATAAAATGACATCTAAACGTTTTAANCCAGTAGTTAGTGTTTTTAAAAAAGAGATTTCTTCTTGCTTTATAACATCACTAATTAANTTTTNTTGAGCTGTGAGTTCATTATAATGATCTCCCAGATTTTCTACTAAATCATCAACCAATTTAAAAATAAAAGGTTGCTTCTGATCTAAGAAGGTATAACCGTACCTAATCGCTCTTCGTAAAATTCTTCTAATAACATAACCCGCTTTATTGTTTGAGGGTAACTGTCCGTCAGCAATTGAACATGCAACTGCTCTAATATGATCAGATATTACACGCATTGCAATGTCCTTCTTAGAATCCTTTCCGTACTTATGATTAGTAAGTAACTCTAGTCTATTAATAAGTAATTGAAATACATCTGTGTCATAGTTAGATTTGACTCCTTGCATTATCATACATAAACGCTCAAAACCCATACCTGTATCAACATGCGTAGAATCTAACTTTTCCAAGACACCACTTTTTCTGCGATTATACTGCATAAATACAAGATTCCAGATTTCAATTACATCTGGGTGATCTTTATTAACTAGATCTTGTCCTTTTATCTCATTTAATTCCTTAAAATCACGGTTATCATAATGAATTTCAGAGCAAGGACCGCATGGTCCTGTCTCACCCATTTCCCAAAAATTATCTTTTTTGGAACCAAAAACAATTTGATCTTCTGGCAAAAGATTCTGCCACAAATTCAAGGATTCTTTATCAACTTCTGTACCATCTTCTTTGTCTCCTTCAAAGACAGAAACATATATTCTATTCTTATCAAGTTTACACTCCTTAGTTAAAAAATCCCAAGCTAAACCAATTGCTTTTTCCTTAGAGTAATCACCAAATGACCAGTTTCCTAGCATCTCAAACATAGTGTGATGGTAGGTATCATAGCCTACTTCATCTAAATCATTATGCTTACCAGATACTCTAATACATTTCTGAGAATTAGCTATCCTTGGAAATTTTGGTTTATCAATATAGAGAAAATAATTTTTAAATTGATTCATCCCTGCATTTGTAAACATCAATGTAGGATCATTATTAATTACTAATGGAGAAGAGTCAACAATTTTATGATCATGAGCTTCAAAAAAATTCAAAAACAATTTTCTTATATTCTTAGATTTCATTGAAATTCTTTAAAAAGCTTTGGTTTAGTTAGTCAGTTTAAATCAATAATCATTAATAGATTATATGATGTAATATTACTAAATTTGTACTTATTATTATAATATGGCAAAGATAAAATATTATTACGACACTAAAACTCTTAGCTACAAACCTATTAAGCTAAATAGTGGCGAAAAAATCAAGGGGTACTTTATCTTTTTTCTATCAAGTGTCCTTTTGTCTTTTTTTATTTTACTAATTTTTTATCAATTCTTTGATAGTCCAAAAGAAAAAAAATTAAAACTTGAAATTCAAAATCTCACAAGTCAATATGAAGTTATTGATAAAAACATGAAACAGGTTGAGATAGTTCTGGATGAAATACAGGATAGAGATGATAATATTTACAGAGTAATTTTTGAAGCAGACCCCATACCAACTTCGATCAGAAAGCAAGGTTTTGGAGGAGTTAATAGATATGAGAAACTTCTTGGGCTTTCAAATTCAGAACTAATGATAAATACCTCAAAAAAAATNGANCAACTAACAAAACAACTNTATTTACAATCTAAATCATTTGATGAGGTTATTGATTTAGCAAAAAATAAATCCAATATGCTTGCTTCTATTCCTGCTATTCAACCAGTTGCAAACAAAGACTTAAAAAGAATGGCTAGTGGATATGGATACAGAATTCATCCAATATACAAGACAAGAAAAATGCATTATGGCATGGATTTTTCTGCTAAAACCGGCACTGAAATCTATTCAACTGGAGATGGTGTAGTCTCAAAAGTAAAAAGAAGTAAAAGAGGGTATGGAAACTATGTAAAAATTAATCACGGATTTGGATATGAAACACTTTATGCTCATATGTCAAAATACATAGTAAAAAAAGGACAAAAAGTAAAAAGAGGGGAAGTAATTGGATTTGTTGGTAATTCAGGAATATCAACTGCACCTCATCTACATTATGAAGTTCGAAAAGATAATAAAAAAATTAATCCTGTAAATTTTTACTATAACGATCTGAGCCCCGAGGAATATGAAAAAATGCTAGAAATTTCTCTACAATCAAATCAATCACTTGATTAATGAGCTTTGCTAAAAAACCTACTGAAAAATTATTTTACCAAATAGGTGAAGTCTCCAAGGCCTTAAATGTCAATGTATCTCTTATCAGGTTCTGGGAAAAAGAATTTGATGTTTTAAATCCAAAAAAAAATAAAAAAGGAAATAGATTATTTACTCAAAAAGATTTTGATAATCTAAAAATAATATATCATCTTGTAAAAGAGAGGGGATTTACATTAGATGGTGCAAAGAAAAAATTAAAAGAAAATAAAGAGGGGAAAACAGATAATTTATCAATTATTCGTCATTTAAAAGAGATTAGAGGCTTTCTAGTTGATCTAAAGGAACAACTTTAGTTTATGAATGAAAAGCAAAAAAATCAGATCGAAGAAAAGATAAATAATGAAGTTGAAGAGACCACAAAAAAGATTACTAAATACAAAGAATTAAGCCAGCCAATTGCTCCTGAGAACTCTATTGGAAGAGTAAGTAGAATGGATGCAATTAATAACAAAAGTGTAGTGGAGGCAGCATTAAGAGAAGCGCAAGAAAAACTTTTAAAACTCTTAGAAATTCAAAAAAAAGTTACTCTGAAAGATTTTGGGCTTTGTACTAAATGTAAAAATGAAATTCCTTTTGGGAGATTAATTTTCAGGCCAGAAAGTCAATTATGCGTGCATTGTGCTAAATAAAATCATGGAAAAGATTAAAATTATAATTAGATATATCAAATATCTACTAGCATCAAAAAATCATCATGCAATACACTCTCCTTTTGTATTTGATCTAGTCACTAATATAATTTATAAAAAAACATCAACTAATAAAACCTCTGAGATTGAATCATTAAGAATGGCCTTATGTGAAAATAATAAGTTAATTAGTGTTAAGGATTTTGGTGCTGGAAGTAATATCAATAAAAATAAAGAAAGAAAAATAAAAGATATTGCAAAAAACTCATCAAAAAATAAAAAATTTGGAGAGCTACTTTACAGAATTGTAAAGTACTTTAAGCCTACAGAAATCTTTGAACTAGGCACATCTTTTGGAATTAGCACTTTATATTTATCAAAGGCAAACCCTAATAGTAATATCACTACTTTTGAAGGGTGTAAGGAGTCTGCAAAAATTGCAATAGAGAATTTTAAAAAGCTGGATTGTACTAATATTGATACAATCGTTGGTGAATTTGGAGAAACTTTCTCAAAAAAACTTGCTGAAAAAAGTAATGTTAATATGGTATTCATTGATGGAAATCATAGTGAGGATGCAACTATTAGATATTTTGAAGAATCAATTAAATACTCTGATCAAAAAACAATTCTTATTTTTGATGATATACACTGGTCAAGTGGTATGGAAAAAGCCTGGGATTATATTAAGAAATCTCAAAAAACTAGAGTAACTGTAGATCTTTTTTTTGTTGGCTTAGTTTTTTTAGATCAGAAATTAAGTAAAGAAAATTTTATAATTAGGTTTTAAATATGAAAATATATACTAAAACAGGAGATAAAGGAAAAACACAGCTATTAGGTGGTTCTAAAGTAAAAAAAAATCATAGTAGACTTGAAGCATACGGTACGATTGATGAGCTTAATGCATATATAGGTAATATTTTTGATCAAAAAATAGATCAAATCACTAATATTAGCTTGCTCAAGATCCAAAATAGACTATTTGATTTAGGCAGTAATATTGCATATGATCATAAAAACTCCTCAATTAAACTTCAGTATTTGGATGAAAATGACGTTTTAGATATTGAAAAGGAAATTGATAGAATGGAAAAGACACTTCCAACTCTAACAAATTTCATTTTACCATCTGGTCACAACACAACTTCTACATGTCACATAGCTAGAACAGTATGTAGAAGAGCTGAAAGGAATTTAGTGGAGCTTATGCAGAATGACAACTGTGATGAAATTAATGTAAAATATCTAAATAGACTATCTGACTATTTATTTGTTTTAGCTAGATANAATCTAGCAATGAATAATNTAAGTGAAATACTTTGGGAAAAAAAGAAGTAAATATTACAATAATTAACTAAAAAAATTATTTTTGCAAAAAAAAGCCATAATATGTATTGGACATTAGAACTTGCATCAAAACTTGAAGACGCCCCTTGGCCAGCAACAAAAGACGAGTTAATAGACTTTGCAATTAGATCTGGAGCACCAATGGAAGTAGTAGAAAACCTNCAAGAACTAATTGAAGACGAGCCNGGAATGCAATGGGATACTATTGAAGATATATGGCCAGACTACCCCTCAAAAGAAGATTTCTTCTTTAATGAGGATGAGTATTAAAATAAGCCTATTTNANTACTTTTTCTTTGTTAACTCTTCTAATAGAAGTACCTTTGTTAGTACTTAATTAAAATCAATGGCAGGAATTTTCAATATTATAGCTAAACTATTTGGAAACAAATACGATAAAGATATAAAGCAAATTAGGCCAATTGTTGATAAAATCCATCTTGAGCATAAAAAAATCTCCCNACTCTCTCANGATGAACTAAGAAATCAAACCAAAATTCTAAAAAGTAAGATTAATGATTATGTCAGTANTGAAAGAAATGAAATCATACAACTNAAAGAAAAGTCTNTAATTGANAATATNTCTTCCAAAGAAAAAGAAAATCTGTATAACAAAATAGACGNTCTTGAAAAGAAAATTATTGATAAAATTGAAGAGATTTTAGAATCAATTCTTCCAACTGCATTTGCNNTNATTAAAGAAACAGCACAANGATTTAAAGACAATAAAGANATCATTGTAGAACCAAATGAATTTGATATTAGTCTCGCTTCAGCTAAAGACTTTGTTTCAATAATTAATAACAAAGCCATATATAAAAATACNTGGAGTGCAGCGGGTATTGATGTGACTTGGGATATGGTTCATTATGATGTGCAGCTTATTGGAGGAATTGTTTTACATCAAGGAAAAATAGCTGAGATGCAAACAGGTGANGGTAAAACATTAGTTGCAACTCTACCAGTATACTTAAATGCTCTAGCAGGACTGGGTGTACACTTAGTTACTGTTAATAATTATCTAGCTAAAAGAGATAGTGAATGGATGGGGCCTTTATTTCAATTTCATGGNNTAAGTATTGATTGTATTGATAATCATCANCCAAATTCAGAAGAAAGAAGACAAGCCTATCTTGCTGANATAACTTACGGTACTAATAATGAGTTTGGCTTTGATTATTTGAGAGATAATATGGCTAAAAGACCAGCAGATCTTGTTCAAAGAAAACTAAACTATTCAATTGTTGATGAAGTTGATTCTGTACTAATTGATGATGCTAGAACTCCTCTAATTATTTCAGGACCTACACCAAAAGGAGATGAGCATGAATACAATGAATTAAAGCATAAGATTGANCAATTGGTAAAAGTTCAACAAAAATATGTCACCACNGTTCTTTCCGATGCTAAGAAATTTTTCAAAGAAGGAGATAAAGAAAAAGGTGGGTTTAATCTTTTTAGAGCNTATAGAGGTCTNCCNAAAAACAAAGCTTTAATAAAATTNTTAAGTGAAGAAGGTATAAAAGCCCAATTACAGAAAACTGAGAATTATTTTATGCAAGATCAGAACAAAGAAATGCATATTATNGATGAAGAATTATTTTTTGTNATTGACGAAAAAAATAATCAAATAGAGCTTACCGAAAAAGGGTTAAATCTTATGACTACTTCTATTGAAGATAAAGATTTTTTTATTCTTCCAGATGTTGGCCAAGAAATTGCTNTAATTGACAAATCTAGCTCAGAAGACAAACAAAAAGCAATAGATAAAGAATCTCTTTTAAGAAATTTTTCAATCAAGAGCGAAAGAATACATACCGTAAATCAATTATTAAAAGCTTACGCATTATTTGAGAAAGATGTCGAATATGTTGTGATGGATAATAAAGTAAAAATTGTTGATGAGCAAACTGGAAGAATAATGGATGGGAGAAGATATTCTGATGGATTACATCAAGCAATTGANGCGAAAGAAAATGTAAAGATTGAGGCCGCAACTCAAACATATGCCACAGTAACCTTNCAGAACTACTTCAGAATGTACAATAAAATATCTGGAATGACTGGTACTGCAGAAACTGAAGCTGGAGAATTTTGGGANATATACAAATTAGATGTTATTTCAATCCCTACAAATCGCCCAATACAAAGAGATGATAAAGATGATCTAGTTTATAAAACAAATAGNGAAAAATATAATGCTGTAATTGAAGATATTGACCAATTAAGTAGAGAAGGTAGGCCTATTTTAGTTGGTACTACATCTGTTGAAATATCAGAACTTCTAAGTACTATACTACGAAAAAGAGGGATNAAACATAATGTATTAAATGCAAAACTTCATCAAAAAGAAGCAGATATAGTTGCTGAAGCTGGTAACAAAAGTGCNGTAACAATTGCAACAAATATGGCTGGTCGTGGTACTGATATTAAGCTTTCAAATGAAGTNAAAGAATCTGGTGGTTTGGCNATTATTGGTACTGAAAGACATGATTCAAGAAGAGTAGACAGACAGCTAAGAGGTCGAGCTGGAAGACAGGGAGACCCTGGCTCATCTCAATTCTATGTTTCNTTAGAAGATAATTTAATGAGATTATTTGGTTCTGAAAGAATTGCAAAGCTTATGGACAGAATGGGTCTTGAAGAAGGTGAGGTTATTCAGCATTCTATGGTTAGCAAATCTATTGAAAGAGCTCAAAAGAAAGTTGAAGAAAATAATTTTGGAATTAGAAAAAGATTACTTGAATATGATGATGTAATGAACCAACAAAGGGAAGTAATCTATAAAAAAAGAAGAAATGCATTATANGGAGATAGAATTTCCTTAGATATTTCAAATAGTATTTATGATACTTGTGAAAGTATTGTAAGTGAAAATCATGAGCTTAAAGATTTTGAAGCTTATAAATTAGATTTAATNAGAATACTTTCTATTAATAGCCCATTTAATGAAGAGGAATTCAAAAATTTTGATAAAGAAGAAATAATAGAAACTACATTTAACAAATGTTATGAAAATTATCAAATAAAATCTCAATCAATTACANGTCAGGCACTTCCAGTAATAAAAGATGTATTTGAAAAACAAGGNGCAACGTATGAAAATATTGTAATTCCATTTACTGATGGAATAAAAACCTTACAAGTNGTAACAAATCTGAAAGAAGCTGTAGANTCAAAAGGTGAAAACATACCAGAATCTATCGAAAAAAGTGTTACTCTTGCGATCATTGATAATATTTGGAAAGATCACCTTAGAGAAATGGATGATCTAAAACAATCCGTTCAAAATGCCGTATACGAACAAAAGGATCCNTTATTGATTTATAAGTTTGAATCCTTTAATCTTTTTCAAGAGCTTATAATAAAGATTAATAAAGAGATTGTATCTTTTCTATTAAAATCAGGTCTTCCTTCTTCTTCTTCACAAATAACTGAAGAGAAGCAAAATAACTCAAATAACAATCTACAAACAAGTAGANCTGAAAATACAACAGACCCAAAACAACAAGAACAAAAAACTCAAAAATTACAACCTGTTCGTGTTGAACAAAAATCAGGNAGGAATGAAAAAGTCTTAATTACAAATGGTAAAGAGACAAANGAATTAAAATGGAAAAAAGCTAAACCACTTGTAGATAGTGGTAAATGGGCAAGAGTAAACTAAAAGTTTAATTATTTTAAATATCTAAAATCGTGATTATTTTTGATTTTTTGTAGTGAATTAAAAATTAAACGAATTACATTCTCNACATCATCTTTACTAACCGCTTCAACTGTAGTGTGCATATATCTTAAAGGTAATGATATTAAAGCAGAGGCAACACCTCCTGTAGCAAAAGCAAAAGCATCNGTATCTGTTCCAGTAGCTCTTGAAGCAGCTCCTCTTTGAAAAGGCAGCTTATTTTTCTCTGCTGAATTAATTATCAAATCCAGTAAGTTATTTTGTACAGAAGGACCATAAAATAAAACCGGTCCATCTCCACATTTAAAATCTCCTTGTTTTATCTTNTTTATCATTGGAGTGTGAGTATCATGACATACATCCGTCACAATAGCTACATTAGGTTTTATTGATTCCACTATCATTTGAGCACCTCTTAACCCTACTTCCTCTTGAACAGANTTAGTGATATATAATCCAAATGGCAATTCTATTTTATTTTCTTTTAAAATTCTCGCAACNTCTGCAATCATAAAACCGCCAATTCTATTATCTAATGCTCTTCCAACATAGTACTTATCATTCAATACCATAAACTTATCTTCATATGTAACTACACATCCCACATGAANACCTANTTTCTCNANCTCCTCTTTAGAACTACAACCACAGTCTAAGAAAATATTATCAAGCTTAGGAGATTTTTCATCTGCTGCTGTTCTAGTGTGAATAGCTGGCCAACCAAATACTGCTTTAACTATACCTTTTTTTGTGTGAATATTTACTCTTTTTGATGGAGCAATTTGATGATCAGACCCTCCATTTCTGCGTAGGTAAATAAAACCTTCTTTAGTTATATAATGTACAAACCATGAAATTTCATCAGCATGGGCTTCAATAACTACTTTGTATTTTGCCTTTGGGTTTATTACCCCAACCACAGTTCCATAGGTATCTACAAAATGTGTATCAATATAAGGCTTAATATAATCTAACCACATCTTTTGTCCATTACTCTCAAAACCAGTTGGTGAAGGGTTATTGATATATTTTTCTAAAAAAGCTTCGGATTTTTTATTTATGATATTTTTTTTCATGTAATTATTTATTAAATGTTTTAACACCTCTCTCTAACCACTCTTGAAAAAGAGAAACAGATCCATAGTCTTGATAATTTGCTGGTTCTAAAAGCTGTTGCTCATTATGGTCAAGCATTACATAATAAGGTTGTGAATTCGTTCCAAATGTATTAGCTTGTAAAACCATCCATTTATCACCAGTTGTTTTGACTTTCTTTTCTTTTCCAGCCATAGTAGTAACATACTGTTGATCAGTTGGGAGATCAATTCTTTCATCAACATATAGAGATACAAGTACAACTTCAGAGGCTAATATATTTTTTACATTCTGATTAGACCAAACTTGCTCCTCCATTTTTCGACAATTAACACATGCATGTCCTGTGAAATCTAACATTAACGGTTTACCTACATTTTTCGCATGCTCTAAACCTTCATCGTAATCATGAAAAACCATTAATCCCTGAGGACCGATATGCTGACCTTGTTCATGATTTGTATTCTGAGGAGAAATAATACTTGCTGATCCAAAACCTTGAGGTGATTCACTGTATTGCATTGGTGGTGGAAATGCATTTATAATTTTTAAAGGAGCACCCCATAGACCTGGAATCATATAAATTGTTAACGTACCCGTTAAAATTGCAACCGACAGTCTACTAACAGAAATATATTGTAAGTCCGAGTCATGAGCAAACTTTATAAAGCCTAACAAATACATAGTTAGTAAAGCGAAAATTACAATCCAAATCGCAATAAATAGTTCTCTTTCTAAAAGATGAGCTTGAAGTACAAGATCAGCATTTGATAAAAATT
>NZHS01000043.1 GCA_002689735.1 Flavobacteriales bacterium
AAATCCTATTATACTCTAAGAGATTATCACACTATACTGATTTTGAGTTACAAGAAATCCCAAGCTTAAAGATTTCTACAAAAATTAGTCAATCTGAGCTTAAAAAAAGTGAAGGGCAAATAGTTATGAAATATCTAAATAGCAGTGATTATGTTGTTTTATTAGATGAGAATGGTAAAAGTTATTCGTCAATTAATTTTTCTAAAAAAATTGAAAAATTTATGCTTAACAGTTTTAAAAGAGTCGTTTTTGTAATTGGGGGAGCATTTGGTTTTTCTGACGAATTGTATTCTCGCTGTAATGAAAAAGTATCTTTATCAAATATGACTTTCTCTCATCAAATGGTAAGATTATTTTTTGTTGAACAACTATATAGAGCTTTTACAATAATTAATAATGAAAAATACCATCATCAATAATGGAATTAGTATTTGTTACCAATAATCCCAATAAGTTAAATGAAATACAATCTTTAGTTTTTCATGATATTGCTATTAAGTCATTAAAAGATATTAATTTTCATGATGAAATTGACGAAACAGAACTTACCTTAGAAGGAAATGCTTTGTTAAAGGCTAGACACATACATTCAAAATTTGGTCTTGATTGTTTTGCTGATGATACAGGATTGGAAATTGAAGCTTTAAATGGGGCGCCCGGAGTTTTTTCAGCTAGATACGCTGGCAAAGAATGTATTGCTCAAGATAATATTAATAAGGTCTTGTATGAGCTTAAAGACAACAAAAATAGATCAGCTAGATTTATAACTATCATTGCTCTAATTATTAATAATCAAGAATTTATTTTTAAAGGAGAATGTATTGGAGAGATTACAATCCATCAAACAGGTAGTGAGGGGTTTGGTTATGATCCTATATTTCTGCCAAATAGTTCTAAATTGACTTTTGCTGAAATGGATAATAATGAAAAAGGTAAAATTAGCCACAGGGGCAAAGCAATTAAGAAACTTGTTGATTTTATTACAAAGAATAATAAGAATAAGTAAAATTTTTTCATCTCTAAAAGTTTGTTTTTATAACACTTTTTAAATTGCTTAATTCCCTTCTTTTTAGATGTTTTTTTAAATATTTTTACAAATTATTTTATTTATCGCAAATTAATTTTAAAAAGTAATTATGAAAAAAATATTATTCTTAAGNCTTGTATTGATTATTTCATGTAATGTTGGAGAGAATGTAAATCAACAAAATACAGATGTTATAGCAAAAAAAATACCTAAAATTAATATATATCACAACGATACTATTATTGATAATTATGATTGGATGCGTTTATCAGATTCTCAGAAAGAATCTGAAAAGAGTGATGCTCAAACTTTAGATGTTNTAAATTACTTAAATGCTGAAAATAATTATTTNAAAAAAGAAATGTCAGGTACTGAATCATTTCAAAATGATTTGTTTGATGAGTTTGTTGCTAGAATTGAGCAGAATGATGAATCCGTTCCAGTTAGTTACAATGGATATACATACTACACAAAGTATAAAGAAGGCGAAGATTACTCTATTCATTANAGAAAGAAAAACATAGATAATNCTGAGGAGGAAATAATTTTAAATTTACCAGAAATGGCAAAAGGTTNGAGTTATTTTGCTCTTGGAGATAAATCAATCAGTGAAAACAATNATTTAATGGCATATAGTGTTGATTTGTTATCCAGAAGAGACTATACAATACATATTAAAGATTTAATAACTGGTGAAATTTTAGNAGATAAGATTCAAAATACAACAGGACGTATTACTTGGGCTAATGATAATAAAACTCTTTTTTATACAAAAAAAGATAAGGTTACTTTACGTTCTTATCAAATATATAGACATATAATAGGAACAGATCCATCAGAAGATGTATTGGTTTTTGAAGAAGAGGACGAGACTTTTGGTTGTTTTATTTATAAGACCAAATCAAGAAAATATTTAATGATAGGTTCTTATCAAACTCTTTCTTCAGAATATAGGTTTTTAGATGCAAATGATCCTACGGGAGATTGGCAAGTAATTCAGCCAAGAGAAAATGATCTAGAGTATTCTGTGAGTCATTTTGAAGATAAATTTTATATTAAAACAAATTGGGATGCTAAGAATTTTAGACTTATGCAAACATCNATTAATTCAACTTCAAAAAATTATTGGCAAGAAGTTATTCCTCATCGNAAAGATGTATTGCTAAGAAGTATTGATGTTTTTAAGAACTATTTGGTAGTAAATGAAAGAAATGAAGGTCTAAGAAAAACAAGAGTAATTAACTGGCAAGATAATTCTGAATATTATATAACATTTAATGATCCATCATATTCATTATATTCTAGTTCTAATTTAGAATTTGACACAGATTTATTTCGTTTCGTTTATACCTCTTTAACAACTCCTCGTTCGGTGTATGATTTTAATATGCAAACCAAGGAGCGTACTCTTTTAAANCAGAAACAAGTTTTAGGTGGAGAATTTGATACAGATAATTATGTTTCAGAACGCATATTTGCTACTAGCAGAGACGGTAAAACACAAATCCCTATTTCATTAGTTTATAGAAAGGGCCTACAGAAAAATGGAGAAAATCCATTNTTGTTAAATGGATATGGTTCTTATGGGAATAGTTCTGATCCATATTTTAGTTCAGTAAGATTAAGTCTTTTAGATCGTGGTTTTACTTATGCAATCGCTCATGTAAGAGGGGGACAAGAAATGGGTCGAGACTGGTATGAAGATGGGAAGTTNCTAAAAAAGAAAAATACATTTTATGATTTTATTGACTGTGCAAAACATCTTATTGACACTAAATTTACATCCTCAGAACATATCTATGCAACAGGAGGTAGTGCAGGTGGATTATTAATGGGNGCAGTAATNAATATGGAGCCAGAACTATTTAATGGTGTTATTGCTGGCGTTCCTTTTGTAGATGTTATTAATACTATGTGGGATGAATCAATTCCCTTAACAACTGGGGAATTTGATGAATGGGGTAATCCAAAAGAAAAAGAATATTATGATTATATGAAATCTTACTCTCCTTATGATAATATTGAAAATGTTAANTNCCCNAATTTACTTATTACAACAGGATATTGGGACAGTCAAGTTCAATANTGGGAGCCAGCAAAATGGATAGCAAAAATTAGAGACATTAGAGCTAATGACAATTTATTACTTATGCATTGTAATATGGATGTTGGACATGGTGGGTCATCAGGAAGATTTGAAAGTCTAAAAGAAATTGCATTAGAGTATGCTTTTTTATTCAAATTGGAGAATATCAAAAAATAGATTNAATNAATTNCCTATTTAGAAAATANTANGNNTNTAAATATCTAAAGAAAAAATTCTTGAATATTTGAGTGATTTGGAACAAGTTTTGAAAGATCTCCTTTATTTTTCATTATATCTCTCACTATAGTAGAAGAAATGTGAGAGTATTTTGGAAGTGTAGTGATTAAGAGCGTTTCTATTTCACTATTTAATTCTTTATTATTTTGAGCTACTTTTTTTTCAAATTCAAAATCTTTTTCATCTCTAACACCTCTGACAATATATTTTGAGTTTTGATTTTTACAGAAATCAACTGTTAATCCTTCATATGTTAAAACCTCAATTTTAGTTTCACTAGCGAAAAGACTTTGTATCCATTTTTGATTTTTTTCAGAATCGAACTTATTCGTTTTACTAAAATTAATTCCAATTGCAATAATTAGCTTGTCAAATAGCGGAAGTGTTCTTTCAACAATTGATTTATGTCCTAAAGTAAATGGAGAAAATGATCCAGGAAAAACTGCGATTTTTTTCATTTTACAAAGAAAGATAAATTTTTATAAATGGGAAATACTAAAGAAGACTTTGCCATATTTTCTTAGATCAATAGAATCATCTTCAAAAATTGTATTTCTATCATGTTCTATTATTAAACACCCATCTCTATTTATTATTTTTTTTTCAATGATTAGTTCTCTTAAAGTATGGTATTGCTCATAATTGTATGGGGGGTCCATAAATATTATATCAAATTTTTCATTTGTAGTATTAATGAAATTTTTGCAATCGGATTGAACTGTAGTAATATTATAATTTAGTTCTTTATTTATTTTTCTAATAAATTCTATGCAATTTATATCATTGTCAACTGCAGTTATTTCGACATTAGCTCTAGATGAAAATTCAAAACTTATATTTCCGCTTCCACTAAATAAATCTAGAATCTTCTTGTTTTCAAATACATATCTGTTTTCTAAAATATTAAATAGACTTTCTTTTGCACGATCTGTGGTAGGTCTAATTGGAAGATTTGTTGGAGCCTGTATCTTTTTACCCTTATGAACTCCAGAAATTATACGCATAAGTGTTGACGATAAAGAATACTAAAGCAATGCGTTTTTATATTATAGAACTCACTACTACATTCAATATCTTTAAGTTTGTTTCCATAATCTATGTTCCTAATATATTCATATAAAATATTAAATTCTTCCTTATTAATATCTCCGTATACATCGGTTTTTATTTCTTCATTAGACAAGTTTAATTCTTGAATACAAAAGAGTGTATAGAAAAGTAAATCTTCTTTTGTTTGATATGAAAATTTGTTTTGAAAAATTAGTTCATCATTTTTTGTTAGAATAATATTCACAAAATTATCTTTAACATACAAATACAGATACTCCTTATTGTTTTGATGATTTAGGAAATTGTTTATTAAGATTGAACTTTGAGATCGAATCTTAGCATTTGGAAATAAGTTATTTAAAGTATTATTTAATGATTCTGGAACTGCGTATAAATTTTTAATTTCATTTTTAATGTTGTCATCTAAAATTACATCATCAAGTTCGTGATTTAAAGAAAATAAATCATTTTTATCCTTTTCATTATATAGGCTTGTTGGAACTAGTGTATTCGGAAAATTAACAATTGACACTGAAATTGATTGAAAATCTTGGCTTAGGTATTTATCTCCGTTTATAAATTCAACTAGATTATTGTTATCATATTTTGATGAAAATAATAATTTACACCTCCTTTTGTTGGTGTCAATTATGCAATAAGAAATTGTTTGGTGACTTATTTCTATAGAAAGATGATAATTTTCAATATTATTATCATTAAAATCTTTTTCTTTAATGATAAGCTTGGAATTACTCTCCCCAGTTTCCATTTAATGATGCTTCAGTCATTGATCCAACTTTTAATAAGCTATTCAAATCATATTTTTTATTTTCAGCATCTAATCCTAAGAAAACATCTCTATATGCTGCAGATATTTCAAAAACTTGAACACTAACTTTTCCTTTTTCAATTACATCTGCACTAATGTTGTATTCAGTATTGGTATTTGGTATTAATGATAATTGGTTGATGTCAAATGGATAATTATTATCTCTACTGCTTAAGTAATCTTCATTAAAAACTGATTCTTTTGCAGATACATAAAACGTATCTCTGCTGATTAATCCCATTTCTAGTGCTTGAGCATCAGTTATTTGAAGACCATTTATTAATGAATCTGGAGTTTCTCCTACCGATTTAATTATAGTTGTTGAGTCATTTTGAATAAAATCAAGTAATGAAGTGAAATTATCAGCAAAAACATCATTCTCTCTTTTAAATGCAATTTGTAATGTTCTTAAATCTTTAAGCTTTTGAACATTTTCTGCAATTCTTTCTTTAGCCTGTTGGTTAAATTCAATTTCGCTGTCTATGCTATTATATACTAAAAAAGCAAGTATAATATTTATAGGAATTAGAATTAATGTAATCTTTTTAGCATTCATTTAAATAAATTTTGTTCCTGCAAATTTACAATTTTTGATTAAAGTATTTTAAATTGTTGTTTCTTTGTAAAAACTTTAATTATGCTTAGAATAATCTCAATTCTAATTTTTAAGATTAATGGTTGGAAAGTAGTAGATTCAATCAATTATCCAAAAAAATGTATAGTTATTGCTGCCCCACATACTTCTAACTGGGATTTTTTAATTGGTAGATGCTATGGCTATATTCAGAACATAAGTCCTAAATATTTGATTAAAAGTGAAGTTTTTTACCCAGTTCTTGGTTACTTACTAAAGTTAAATGGTGGAATACCTGTCTATAGAAAAGAAAAAAATAATGTTGTACAGCAAATTGTAGATTTACTTAATAGTTCCGAAAAATTAATTTTAGGTGTAGCACCAGAGGGAACTAGATCTAAAGTTAACAAATGGAAAACAGGATTCTATCACATAGCCTTAAAAGCAAATGTACCTATACTTCTTTGTAAACTTGACTATAAGAATAAACAAGTAGGTATATTTAATCAAATTAATCCATCTGGTGATTTTGAAAAAGACATGCAATTTATTGAAGATGCTTTTAGAAATATAGAAGGTAAAATTCCTGCATATTATAATCCAGATATTTTTTAATAAATTGTTTAAAACATCTTTTGAAAAGGTAATTGTTTAACTAAATACTATAGCGTAAACTATATATTTGTTGTTATTAAAAATAAAATTTTCTTATGAATAATAATCAGAATATTTCTACTGTCGAACAAGCTCAAGAAATGGGGCTATTATCTGATGAGTTTGACAGAATTAAAGAGATTTTAGGACGTACACCTAATTTTTGTGAATTAAGTATTTTCGGAGTTATGTGGTCCGAACATTGTTCGTATAAAAATTCTATTATTTGGTTAAAAAAATTACCTAAGGACGGCCCTCATATGCTTGTAGAAGCTGGAGAGGAAAATGCAGGATTGGTTGATATTGGGGATGGTCTAGCATGTTGTTTTAAAATCGAATCTCACAACCATCCTTCAGCTTTAGAGCCTTATCAAGGCGCAGCTACTGGAGTTGGAGGAATCAATAGGGATATTTTTACAATGGGCGCTAGACCTATAGCTCAACTTAACTCTTTGCGTTTTGGAAATATTGAATTAGATAGAACAAAATGGTTGCTTAAAGGTGTGTCCAAAGGAATTGGTGATTATGGAAATGCATTTGGAATCCCAATTGTTGGAGGTGAAGTTTTTTTTGATGATTGTTATAATACTAATCCACTTGTAAATGCCTTTTCTGCTGGAATTATGAAGAAAGGTGATATGATATCTGCCACATCATCTGGTGTAGGAAATCCAATCTTTATTGTTGGTTCGCGTACTGGTAAGGATGGTATACATGGTGCTTCTTTTGCTTCTAAAGATATAACAGAAGACTCTGCTGACGATTTACCAGCTGTTCAAGTAGGAGATCCTTTTCAAGAAAAATTATTGTTAGAAGCTACCTTGGAATTATCTAAAACAGATGCTATAGTAGGAATGCAAGATATGGGAGCTGCTGGAATTACTTGTTCGACAAATGAGATGAGTGCTGCTGGAAATCACGGTATGCTTATTAATTTGGATAAGGTACCAACCAGACAAAAGAATATGAAGGATTGGGAAATTCTTCTTTCAGAATCTCAGGAAAGAATGTTGGTAGTTGTAGAAAAGGGTAAAGAACAGATTGTAAATGATATTTTTGATAAGTGGGATCTTTCATGTGAAGAGATAGGTGTTGTTACTGAAGGAGAGAGGGTTCAATATTTCATGCACGATGAATTAGTAGCTGATGTTCCTTGTTCTGATTTAGTTTTAGGAGGTGGCGCTCCTGTTTATGAGAGAGAGTATAAGGAACCAGAGTATTTCAAACGCTTTCAAGAATTTAATATTGATGATGTAAAAGAGCCAGAAGATTTAATAGCTGTTGCAAATTTTTTGACTGAAAATTATAATATAGCCTCTAAAAAATGGGTTTACGAGCAATACGATTCAATGGTTGGTACTGCAAATATGTCTACAAATTTTCCAACTGATGCAGGTATTGTAAATTTAAGAGAATCCTCTAAGGCTTTAGCAATGACGGTTGATTGTAATTCTAGAATGGTTAACGCAAATCCTGAAGAGGGTTGTGCAATGGCTGTAGCCGAAGCAGCAAGAAATATTGTGTGCTCTGGAGGAAGCCCTTCTGCAATTACTAATTGTTTAAATTTTGGAAATCCTTATAATCCAGAAGTCTATTGGCAGTTTGTAGGTTCAATTAAAGGAATGTCAAAGGCCTGTCGTAAATTTAGCACCCCTGTAACTGGAGGAAATGTAAGTTTCTATAATCAATCTTCAATTGATGGGAGAGAGGTTCCTGTTTTTCCAACTCCAACTATTGGAATGCTTGGAATTGTTGAAGATAAGAAGCACATAACCACTTTGGCATTTCAGAATTCAGGTTCTCTTATATACATGCTAGGTGATTCATTAAACGATATTAATTGCTCAGAGTATTTAGTTGCATATCATAAAATTAATGAATCCTCAACTCCATTTTTTGATTTAGATATTGAATTTGAATTACAGCAATCCGTTTCTTCTTTGATTAAAGAAGATTTAATTATTTCTGCTCATGATGTTTCTGATGGTGGTTTATTTATTACACTGTTAGAAAGTAGTATGGCTAATAATTTAGGTTTTTCAATTAGTTCTGATGATAAAATTAGAAAAGATGCTTTTCTTTTTGGAGAATCACCTTCTAGAGTAGTTGTATCCATTGATAACTCTAATAAGAAAGCATTTGAAACTTTACTCTCAAAAAGCAAAACATCCTTTCACTTACTGGGAACTGTTACTAAAGGTGATTTATTAGTAGATGGAGAATTTTTTGGTGATGTATCTACTTACAAGCAAAAATTTGATTCTTCTCTGAAAAAAAAGATGAGTTAATCTATTTA
>NZHS01000044.1 GCA_002689735.1 Flavobacteriales bacterium
ATCTATTTTAACTTTATAACCCATTTGTGTAATAGCCTTGCCATTTACACTTACTACGCCCGCCTCAATAAATTTATCTGCCTCTCTTCTTGAACATATACCAGCATTGGCTAAATACTTATTTAATCTAATCAAAGATGTATCCTCTTTTCTCAACTGATTTGAATTTCTTCGTGAATTACTTTTCTTAGTATATCTCCTCATACTTTTTTGCATTTATTATTCTGTAATATATTTTTTTTCTATAGTTCCATCATTATAAATATAAAATAAGAATGCTCCGATTTTTGCGCTAGCTTCTCTTCCTAAAATATCTACAACTTTTACAAGTTCCTTATTTAATATATTGGAATCCTCTATCTGTGTAGATTGATTACATGGCAGAATTGGATATAAAAAATCACTTGCTGCATTTACAGCCTGGTTAAATTCGAGCTGGCTATTTCCAATGACCCAATTATGATCAACATTATTAAATGTTAATCCTTCATTTAAGATCCCTAAATTATCACAAATTGGGTGAATTTCACCTAAACCACATAAATCTAAGACAAAGGGATTATCCAATCCAGGACCACAATAATAGTTTACAATTACATCATTATCTCCTTGAGCACTAAAAATTGGCTCGTCACTACTATCAATCCAGCTTAATTGCTGAATACCTCCTGCAAAATTTATCACGCCATTTACTGAAGATGAAAAGCCATAATTTCCTGCATCTCCCTCTAGGCCACCCAAAGAGTTAGCAATAGCCTGAACATCAATAGGACTAGTTGGAAGATCTGACAATTGATCAATATATGCAGTATGTACGGCTGTTATTCCGCCCGAAGATATACCACCAACGAAAATAGCATTTGTATCTATCCCATATAAATTACCGTTTGCAAATTCTTTTTTGAAGAACCTAATTACAGCCTTCATATCTGAAGTGGCTTTTAGCACTTCTTCGTATTGTTCTGCATGACTAGATAAAAAACTCACAATATTTAAAAGAGATACTAATCTATAATTAGCAGAGACAGCGACATACCCTCTTTTAGCAAAGGCAGTACAGAAATCAACAGAGCCTGGATTTTCTTTACTACCTTGATAGTATGACCCCCCGTGATGAAAAATAATTAATGGTCTATTTGTTGCGGTATCACCATCTCCTGTATAAATATCCATCTTGTGGGCATTATCATTATAGACGTCAGAATAATTAATTGTCAGTTTATTTGTAGAGCTAAAAATCTCATTTTGATACCTGCTCTGACATTGTGAATGAACATTTGTATTAATTAATAATATTAAAAAAAGTAAAAGTAAATTTCTCATGTTATTTATTTAATTTGTTTAATTGGTATTCAATTTCTTGGTCTTCAATTTTTCTAAAAAGATGTTCGTGAGCTTTTATTTTATGATTTTCTTTTATTAGTTCATGATTTATTGTGTCCCAATTGCCGCTATCTAAATTTAAGAGATTTTTTAGCTTTTTAGAGGTGTGCGGAAGAAAAGGTTCGCATAGAAATGATAAAGTAGCTGAGATTTGTATAGCAATATTTATAATAGTTTCTGTTCGCTTTTCATCAGTCTTTTTTAACTTCCAAGGTTCTGTTTCAGCTAGATATTTATTGCCTAAACGAGCTAAATTCATGAGTTCTTGAAGTCCTTCTCTCAGTCGATATTTTTCAACGGAATCACCAATTTTTTTAGGATAATCTAGCATTTCCTTCAATGTGTTATTATCAATATCTAATAAATCATTTCTTTTAGGAACAACACCCTCCCAATATTTATTTGTAAGTACAATAACTCTATTTATAAAGTTTCCAAAAATTGCTACAAGTTCATTATTATTTCTAGCTTGAAAATCTTTCCATGTGAAGTCTGTATCTTTACTTTCAGGTGCTGTCGCACATAATACATATCTCAGAGTATCTTGTTGATTTTCAAAATCATTTAAATATTCATGAAGCCATATCGCCCAATTTCTAGATGTTGATAGTTTATTNCCTTCAAGATTCAAAAATTCATTTGCAGGAACATTTGTGGGTAGATTATATCCTCCTAATTCTTTNAATATAATTGGGAAAATGATNCAATGAAAAACAATATTATCTTTTCCAATAAAGTGGANTAACTNACTTTCATTATTCATCCAGTATTTTTTCCAATCAACNCCTTTTTTCTCTGCTAATTTTTTAGTTGCTGTTATATANCCAATTGGAGCATCTANCCAAACATATAAAACTTTACCNTCATTATTTTCNANCGGNACNTTAACTCCCCAATCTAAATCTCTTGTCATAGATCGCTCCTTNAATCCACTTTCTATCCATGAATTACATTGNCCTATTACTTGACTTCTCCANGATTTAGGGTCATGATTTTTNTTGTTATTNAACGTTCCNTTGTTAATCCANNCCTTTAGCCAGTCTTCNTGTTTTTGCATNGGAAGGTACCAGTGNGTAGTTTCTTTTAGNANAGGANCNTCNCCACTAATACTAGATTTTGGATTTATTAANTCNTCAGGGCTTAGTGCAGAGCCACACTTCTCACACTGATCTCCATAAGCTTCGTTATGCCCACATTTCGGACAAGTACCCACAATATACCGATCAGCTAAAAATTGTTGGTTTTTTGCATCATAGAATTGTTGAGATGTTTTTTTTGTAAAGCTATTTTTTTGCTCCAATTCTTTAAAAATATCTTGAGCTGTTTGGTGATGTTCTTCAGATGAGGTTCGATCATAAATACTAAAATTTATACCAAAATCTTCAAATGATTTTTTGTTTAAATCATGATATTTATCGACAATTTCTTTTGGACTGATATTATTCTTTTTTGCTTGTAAAGTAATTGCAGCCCCATGCTCATCNGAACCGCAGATAAATGCTACATCATGGCCTTTTTGTTTTTGATATCTTGCAAAAATATCGGCAGGCAGATATGCTCCAGCAAGATGTCCAAGGTGGATAGGTCCATTTGCATATAATAATGCAGATGTTATTGTGAAGCGTTTCTTATCCATTTATCTGTTAAAAAATATATTTTAGCAAATATAAGTTATAATGCATCAAATATTATGATTCCCAATAAGTTAAATAAAGGAGATAAAGTTGCTATAGTTGCAACAGCNCGNGCAATTTCCAAAGAAGAATTAAGCCANGCAGTTGNCTTNTTNGAATCGTGGGNCTTGAATGTTATTTTTGGTTCAAACTTATTTAAAATTGAAAATCAATTTGCTGGTAATGATGANGAACGAGCNNNTGATCTTCAAGAGATGATAGATAATAAGGAGGTTAATGCTATCTTTTGTGCTAGAGGTGGCTATGGAACTGCTAGGATTGTAGACAAAATTGACTTTTCAAATCTAAAAAANAATCCTAAATGGATTGTTGGATATAGTGANGTTACCTCACTACATACTCATTTAAATAATTTGCAATTTTNAACTTTACATGCAACAATGCCAATTAATATCCCTTNAAACACAAAATCATCACTTAAATCCCTACACAACTGCTTATTTAATAATTCAAATTCTATCAGCTGTGCTGGTCATCTTTTAAATAAAGAAGGTGTCGTTAGTGGAGAAATAGTAGGAGGNAATCTTTCTGTTATATACAGTTTAATTGGTTCTCCATCTGACTTAGATACTAATAATAAAATTCTCTTTTTAGAAGATNTAGATGAATATTTATATCATATTGATAGAATGATTTTAAATCTTAAAAGAAATAAAAAATTTTCAAAATTAAAAGGACTAATAGTNGGTAAAATGGAGAGTATGCATGATAATACAATTTCTTTTGGTAAAACAGCAAATGAGATTATNCATGAGCACACCAAAGAATTTAATTTTCCTATTTGTTTTGAATTTCCATGTGGACACATTAATAATAACACATCATTAATCTTTAATAAGAATACGTTACTAAAGATTGAAAATACAGGAGTTACTTTAGTTCAATAGATTTATTTGTCAATTACTTTTGGAACAAGAAAATAATCNGAGTCTTTTTGAGGNGCATTTTCTAATGCTTTTTCTTTTGAAAGATTTTCGATTAATGTNTCATTTCTAAGCACATTAACTTCTTCACTCATGTAAATTAAAGGNTCTATATTTTNTGTGTCAATTTCAGAAAGTTTATCTACAAATCCGATCATTTTTTTTAAATCTTCTTGCATACTTAATGAGCTTTTTTCATCAAAGTGTAGTTTAGCTAATTTTGCTAAATCAGAAATTAATTTATGGTCAACTTTCATATTCCGTAAGTTTATCAAAAATAATATTGTAAGTCGTAGTATTCAAATTTTTCACATCAAATTTTTCTAATTCTTGAACACCAATAGGCTCATGCACTTCAATATTTAAAACCCCAGGCCTACCTTGAAAATAGCTCCAGGGAAAATGTTTTTTGTTGTTCGGCATAGTAACAGGAACAATTTTAATATTCTTTTCAGCACTTAATTTAAATGGTCCGTTCTTAAATCTCCTTAATTTCACATCTGGTGGTGGCACACCTCCCTCAGGAAAAATACAAACATTAAGTCCTAAATCTAATTTTTCACTGGCATTCACAAATGCTTTATACGCATCTTTTCTATTTTCTCTATTAACTTGCACAGTATTGTATTTATAGAACCAGCCAAAAATAGGTATTTTAGAGTATTCTTGTTTTGCCATAAAAATAACTGGGATTTTAAAAGCTGCTAGAATCACAGGTATATCTATTGTTGATATATGATTTGGACAGATGATATATGTTTCATTTACATTTAGTTTTTTTTCATAATTAATTTTTAGAAAAATACCAGAGAAAAAAAGTGTTAATTGAGACCATTTTCTAGTTATTTTACATACTATTTTTTGATTTCTATATATTCTAGTAAAGAAGTATAGTGCAGGTATAAAAATTATAAATACGATAAGAAAGACCATAAAAAACCATAATCTCCAAAGTGAGCTTAGTAAAGAGTTAAAAGTTTTAATAGAAAAATTAGTCCATTTCATTTGGCAAAGATAAAAATCCTATTTTTACAAAGTTTATAATAGAAAATGGCAAGAATTTTAACAGGAATACAAAGTACAGGTGTACCTCATTTAGGTAATCTTCTGGGTGCAATTATTCCGGCAATTAAAATGTCTAAGGACCCCAAGAACGATAGNTTATTTTTTATNGCAGACCTTCATTCATTTACTACAATTCGTGATAAAGATNTTTTAAAAGAAAATACCTACGCTACAGCTGCNGCNTGGTTAGCTTTTGGNTTTGANACANAAAAAAATTTATTTTACAGACAATCTGATGTAACACAAGTTTGTGAATTGGCTTGGTATTTAAATTGTTTNACTCCTTTTCCAATGTTAGCAAATGCTCATTCCTTTAAAGATAAATCAGATCGCTTATCAGATGTTAATTCTGGGCTCTTTACTTANCCTGTTTTAATGGCAGCAGATATTTTATTATACGACGCAGATATTGTCCCTGTTGGNAAAGATCAAGTACAACATTTAGAAATCACTCGTGATATTGCAGGAGCTTTTAATCATAAATATAACGATTCATTTGTATTGCCAAACTCTAAAGTTGATGAATCCGTTATGATAATTCCTGGTACCGATGGGCAGAAAATGAGTAAATCATATAATAATATCATAAATATTTTCCTGCCAGAGAAGAAGTTAAGAAAACAGATAATGTCAATTCAAACAGATAGTTTAGGATTAGAAGAATCAAAAAATCCAGAAAAATGTAATGTTTTTAATATCTATAAATTATTATCTTCTTCTAAGGAAAGTGATGTCTTAGCTCAGAAATATAGAGCTGGAAATTACGGCTATGGACATGCAAAANAAGAGCTGTTTGAATTAATTTGCTCAAAATTTTCAATAGAAAGAGAAAAGTACAATCTATTCATGCAAGATACTTCAATTATTGAAAATGAATTATTAGAAGGAGCTAAGAAAGCTTCATTAATTGCGGACAGAGTGCTTTTAAGAGTAAGAAAAAACATTGGATATTAATGGATGATAGAATTATAGATTTCCTCTCCAATAATCACCTCNTATCATTAGCAACCTCAAAAGGAAATATACCACATGCTTGTAATTGTTATTATGTCTATGATCAGACACAGCAAGTTTTAATTTTTTCTTCTGATTCTAAAACTAAGCATGCCAATCATTTTTTAGATAACCCAAATGTCTCAGCTNCNATTTCTAAAGATAATATTGATTATAAGAAAATTCAAGGNATACAATTGAAAGGTGTTGTTCATTCAATTCAANAAGATTTAGATNGATATACAGAGGTTTATTTAAATAAGTTTCCNTTTGCAAAAAACATGCCTTTGTATTTGTNGNTTTTAGAAATTATTTCTGTAAAAATGACAGATAATAATTTGGGCTTTGGAAATAAGATTAATTGGAAAAAAGNTTAACGATCTTTATAGATTTCGTACAACTCACTTTGATGATTACTGNTGCTAACAGAGCTTCCTTTAATGAAAATGCTTTCAATTTTGTTTGTTGTCATATCAAGAGCATCTCCTTCTGAGATGAAGAATGTTGCTTCTTTGCCTTTTTCCAGGCTCCCTAACCTATNATCGATACCTAATATTTTAGCAGTACTTAATGTAAGCGCCTTTATTGCCTCTTCATAATCTAGACCATATGCAACTGCAGTACCTGCAGTAAAGGGTAAATTTCTCGAACCCATTGCCTCCATATCCCCTGCATAACTGAATGCAAAACTTATGTTGTTTTCGCTAAGGATTTTTGCCTGCTTATAGGGCTCATCAATATGGCTGTCCTGATTTTTTGGTAATCTATGTACACGCTTAATTATTACCGGAATTTTATTCTTTTTTAGAATAGCTACTGCTTTATGCGCATCTTCTCCTCCAACAAGTACAATTTTCTTAATATTTAGTTTTTTACACAAATGAATACCGTCAATTATGTCATTGTAATAATTAGCATGTAGGTAAAGATTTTTTTCTCCACTAAATAANCCCCTCATACTNTCCATTTTNAGATCCATGTTATTATCTGATTTATAATAGGCGTATGATTTCTCTAAAAATTCAGTTATTGTGTTAATTTTTTCGTAATACTTTTTATTTTTTTCTCTCCCGCCNGGCTCTCCCCACCATCCAGTGTTATAGTATGATGATGGCCATCTAAGATGTATCCCGTCATTAGGCTTACAAGTTGCATCCTCCCAATTCCACCCACCTAAATACATAACAGATGATTGNCCAGAAATTATTCCTCCTTGAGGCGTAACCTGTGTTAGTAAAACNCCATTTGTNCTAACAGTTTCAATAATTTTTGATTGCACATTATAGGCAATTTGTGTATTAATATTTGGATTAATTTGGCCTGCTTCTCNGTAATCATGTGTAGCTCTTACTTGATCAATCTCTGTTAGTCCTAATTTAGTATTAGTTAAAATAAAACCAGGATAGATATGCTTTCCATAAACTTTATGAATTGTATCAAAAGCACTTGGATCAATTCTAATTTTTGAAAGATCTGCTACTAAATCAATTTTCCCGTCTTTAACACTTATTACTGAGTTTTTAATTTTTTCTCCATTTCCAANATGAGCTGTTGCACCCATAAATATAGCAGATTTCTGCGCATAAGTAATATTACTTATTAGTAAGACAGCAATAAGAAAATTCTTTTTAATGGTCATGGTCATGGTTATGTTCATGTTCAATTGTATCACAATGATATAGTATGTCTTTTTTTGGCTTATGTTTAATTTTACTTTTACTTTTTGATCTGCTTAATTTGTTAATGATTCTCATTTTCTCTTTTAAATCTCTTTCTTGATTTAATTGTTGTTCTTTATTATCAAAGTAACAAATACCATCAATATAGGTTTGTTCAACTTTTGAATAAATAGAAAGTGGATTTCCAGACCATATGACAATATCAGCATCTTTTCCAACTTTTAGCGAGCCNATTTTATTATCTAATCTTAAGAGCTTTGCAGGATTTAAAGTAACCATTTTCCAGGCATCTTCTTCTGATGTGCCCCCGTATTTAATTGCTTTAGCNGCTTCTTGATTTAATCTCCTNCCCATTTCAGCATCGTCCGAATTTATTGCTGTAACNACACCAGCATTATTTAGAATACTTGCATTATATGGNATGGCATCATTTACTTCAAATTTATANGCCCACCAATCNGCAAATGTTGANGCTCCNGCACNATGNTTTTTTAGTTTTTCAGTAACCTTATAACCTTCNAGTATGTGAGTAAAAGTGTTAATCTTAAATCCCATTGAATCAGCAACATGCATTAACATATTTATTTCTGATTCTACATATGAATGACAAGTAATATGTCNTTTNCCNTCTAGTATTTCTACTAAGGTATTTAGCTCTAAATCTTCTCTGGGCGGATCAGTTTCTCTTTTTTGTCTTNTACTTAGGCTATTATATTTTTCCCAATTTTTTTTATAATCCTTAGCTCTATAAAAGGCATCATAAAAAACCTGTTCAACCCCCATTCTAGTTTGTGGAAATCTTGTAGTATTAAAGCTTCCCCAGTTACTTTGCTTAACATTTTCTCCAAGTGCAAATTTAATGAAGCCATCGGTATTTTGAATTTTCATTTCTTCCGCCGATTTNCCCCACCTGAGCTTAATTAATGCCGATTGACCACCAATTGGATTTGCTGATCCATGTAAGAGTTGAGAGCAGGTAACTCCACTTGCAATTTGTCTGAAGATATTATGATCTTCAGGATTAATAACATCTGAAATACTNACTTCTGCTGTAACAGATTGACTACTTTCATTTACCCCATTACTGATGGCAATATGTGAGTGTTCATCAATAATACCAGTTGTAAGATGCTTACCCTTTACATCCAAAATCTGNAAATCTAGATTTTCNTAATTTGGAATTTGAGTAGTATCAAGAGATTCACCAATTGCTACTATTTTTCCATTACTGATTGCAATATCTGCAGATTTTATTATTCCTANNTCCTCATTGGTCCATAGTGTTGCATTTTTAAAAAGAATTGTTTTTGCTTTTAATTCTTTTTGTAGACCATTTGATTTATTCGGGCTCCAGATANTTGGAATTTTTTTTATNACAAGCTTTTTAANNTCATCTTCCTTTTCNATAAATAAAGAATCACGAATCATTTTATAGTCAAAGAATGCACCCGTACTATCTTGATATTTACCATTGATTTCATTAGTTAAAATATTTCCACTAGCTCTAAAATTACCTTTTTCAGAGTAAAAGGTTAATTTATTTTCCTCTAATTTAGATTTGAGATTTGTAGAATCTATAGCTTCAATTAATATTTTAGGTTGATTTTTCTCTCCAGTTATGCTTACACTAATGTTTTTATGATCTGTAGAATTAAAAGTATAATAACCCCTTATATCTGTAGTTATTTTTTTTGTAATAATATTTCTAGAGCCAGAAGTCCAGTTTTCGTAAATAGTTCCTTTTGAAAAAATATTAGATGAGCAGATAAAGAAGTTAGCAATTTTTCCTTTTTCAAGTGTCCCCAAGATATTTTCTACTCCAATTAATTTTGCTGGAATTGTTGTTAGGGCATTAAGTGCGTCTTTTTCGGATAATCCACTTTTAATTGCTAAAGATAGATTTTTGAAAAAAGATTTCTTGTCCTTTGAATCTGTTGCAGTAATTGTAAAGGTAATGTCATTTTCTTTTAAGATTCTCAAATTAAACGGAGCAGTTTCCCAATTCTTTAAATCTTGTAAGTTGATATTCATTGCCTCCTCAGGAACTGACACATCATAATCCTCTGGAAAATTAATTGGTGTAATTATTGGAAATTTTGTTGCTTTTATTTCATCTATTCTTAAAAATTCTTTTCCTGTTCCCTTAACAATAAAGTCGATTTCAAATTCGTCAGATATTTTAAATAGTCTAGCGTAATCTAAATGACTTTTAACCTCAAATATTTTAGGTAGTTCTTTGTTGAGGTTATATTCTTGTAATGAAATATTAGTTTGGTTTTGAGTATTCTCATACCATTCCGCATCAAGAAGAGTTTGTTTGATTAATGCGATACTTCCCATTAATGAGGTGGGGTATCTTTGATTAGAAACTCCTTTTTTAAAGGAATAAAATGTTGCTGCTTTATCTAATACTACGTCTTGATTTTCCATATTTTCAGATAAAATTGCTAAGCATCCTGAACCCCTAAAGATACCATCTTGGATATGTGTAGTGACAGATCCAAAACCCATTTCAAGATATTTTTTTCTATCTTTTTTATTATGTGTAAATTCATGTGAAGCATGCGTCTCTGGATGAATTGCTTCATTCCAACTGTAAGGCCCATTTTTTTTACTTTCATATTGAGGGCCAAAACCAGATGATTTTTTATTTGGTTTTTGTAACCCATAGCTGCTATAAAGGTCAATAAAAGACGGATAGATATAGTCTCCTTTTAAGTCATATATAATTGCATTTTCAGGAACAGTAAGATTACTATCAACATCTATTATTAAATTATCTTTAATTAATAA